>JBJEJC010000001.1:0-5158 GCA_051877675.1 Roseburia sp.
ATCCCCTCATGAATGAGGGGCAGGGGAGTTGATGTGTCGAAGACACTTTTTTGTTTCATAGGAAAGGCCTTGTTATATTAACATGTGAAAGTAAATGCCTTTCCTATGAAATAAAAAACGCTCCGCGAGGATCGCACTGCGGCGGAATGGTAGATGTTGCTGACGCAACCCGCCGCAGGCGGAGAATCCTGCGGAGCAGGATTCTTTTCTATCTCATGACTTCTTTATTTTGATTAACTGTGCGTTTACCGATTCTAAGAAACCTTCCGGCATGGAGCTTCCCGCCATGGCAAAAAGGGTTTCCATGGTGGAATTCTTCATCATGTTGTACATTCCCTCATCTTTCTTTATCTTCATACCGGTGGAGAGATGGACGGCCTCCTGTAAAAGGGAGAATGCCTCTTCATTTTCCGCGATGGTGGCAATGGTATCCTTGATACTGTAGCTGTCCTCCGGAAATTCCATGGGTGCAGTGAGGTCCAGATTACCGGCGAGCTTGAACCAGTTTGCCACACCCTCGGCACGTTCATTCACTTCGGGCAGGGTATAGATGGAGGGTTCCCGGTCCACTTTTTCCAAGGTGACGGAATCCCTGACGCGGGAAGCACATTCGATATTGCCCGCGATAGCAGTGATGGTGTTGAAGCCATCCTCCAGGGAAACGGTAAAGGCGGCTACATGATTGCAGGGAGCCAGGATATCCGCCAGCTTGTGGTTTACATAAAGAGAAACGAAGGGCTGGTTGGAGTAGACCTTAATCCGGGTGGTCTCTCCTGCCCGTTTCGCATAACGTCTGCCGGTGATATGCACCATGGGCTGCTCCGTCCAGTAGGCCTGGTAAATATAGAAGCTGTCCTTACGGGTTTTCCGATCCAGGGTGACAAGTCCCTTGTTGTTTCTTCCGGCGACACCGCCCTCATCTCTGGCGGCGCATCCAAAGTCAAACATATTCCATACATGGGTGGACCAGAGCCAGGGGCGTTCCATGAGGATTTTTGCCATATGCTCGTGGTACTCTGCCTGGTACTGCTCGGAATAGTCCTTGCAAGCCGGATTCGGACCGTGATAGGTCAGGATGCCCTCACAGCCGTATTCGGAGAGACCGAGGCAGATGTCCGGGTGTTCGGCGTGGTATTTGTCCAGCCAGGCCTCATTTTCCGTGTACTTGCCGCCATACCAGCCGAAGTAGTGGTTATAGCTTTCCACGTCTGTAATTCCATGCATGGGTCCATCCGTGGGGGTCATGGAAACATGGGCGATGGTGGTAAGACGGGTGGGGTCAAGCTCCTTTGCCAGTGCATTCAGCTCCACATGATTTTTGACCAACTGCTCCGAGATTCCGCCGATGAGAATTTCGTTGGAAATTCCCCAGAAGCAGATGGAGGAATGGTTGTAATTCTGGTAAATCAGTTCTTTTAGCTGGCTGATGCAGTTCTGATGGGCGGCGGGATTGTCGCTCATGGCGGTGATGAAAGGAATTTCCGCCCATACCACAAATCCAAGCTCGTCACAGGCATCATAGAATTCCTGGGCGTGCTGATAGTGGGCAAGCCGGATGGTGTTTGCGCCAAGCTCCTTGATGATGCGGGCATCGGCATAGTGGTCGGCGCGGGTCAGTGCATTTCCCTGATACAGCATATCCTGATGGCGGCTGACTCCCCGGAGCGGTGTGGGAACGCCGTTTAAGAGAAAGCCCTTGTCCGGGTCGCAGGAAAACGTTCGGACACCGTGTCTTGTGGAGACCTCATCCCATGCTTCATTCCGGCGCTGCAGAACTGCCGTCACCGTGTAGAGATGGGGATGGGTAGTGTCCCAGAGCCTGACCTGTGGCACGTAAAGGGAGATTTTTGTGTCCGTAGAGGGACGTGTGCCGCTGGCAACCTCCCGTAAAGAAACGTTCTTGTGTGGGCTGGTAGAAACGGACAGATTACAATTGCAAGAATCCGGCATTCCACCGTCCATGATGAATGCCGAGTAATCCACAGCCTCCCGGATGGAGTAGAGTACCGTGAAATCCTCTCCGGGATTTGTCACAAAGGTTTCCAGGGTAAAAAGTGCACCGCCGTCCTCCGTCGGGGTGGAGAATACCTTGATTCCGGGAGCACCGTAATAATCCAGGTCGAAATGAGTGTCCGGCACAAGGATGAGGGTTGCACCGCGGTAAAGACCGCCGTAAAAGGTAAAGTCTGCCGCCTGGGGATACACATTGGTCCGCTCCTCATTGGAGCATTCGATTACCAGCAGGTTGTCTCCTGCTTCGTGAAGGGAATCGGTCAGATCCACCCGGAAGGTGGAGTAGCCGCCTTCGTGGCTGGCAAGTTTTTTTCCGTTTAAATAAACGGATGCCTGTTGACCCGCTGCGGGGATGTCCAGGTAGGTTCTGCCGCCGGGAAGCGGCTGTCTGGGTGGGTCGATGTGTCTGGCGTAGCAGGCGGTGGTCCGCAGGTAGGAGCCGTTTCCGTCGTGACCGTCCACAGCGTTCCAGGTGTGGGGCAGCATCACAGTCTCTCCAACCGGGGAGGCGGAGGAATGACTGCCCAAAGAAAATCTCCAGTTGTCGTTTATGGGGATAATTTTTCGCATAAGATACCTCGTTTCCTGTAAAATTCATGTCAGTTCTATTTTTCTCTTAATAGAGGAGAATCATACAAAAATTTTTCATGGATTTGGGAATAATAGCTATTGACATTTTCGTATGAGGTGGTATAGTTTAATTATCATTTGAACAAATGAACAGATGTAAATATGAAAAACGGAAATCATACCGGAGAACCGGAAAAAGGAAAGGAGAACTGCTATGAAAAAAACGTATAAAATTGAGGTTGACTGTGCGAACTGTGCAAATAAGATGGAGGAAGCGGCGAAGAAGACCGCAGGTGTGGCAGATGCAACCGTGAATTTCATGACACTGAAGATGAGCGTGGAATTTGCGGAGGGCGCAGAGCCGAAGACGGTTATGGCGGAGGTACTGAAGGCGTGCCGCAAGGTGGAGCCGGATTGTGAGATTTTTTTCTAATTTCATAGGAAAGACCTAGTTATATTGACGTGTGAAAGGGAATGCCTTTCCTATGAAATAAAAAACGCTCCGCGGGGATCGCACTGCGGCGGAATGGTAGATGTTGCTGACGCAACCCGCCGCAGGCGGAGAATCCTGCGGAGCAGGATTCTTTTTTACAATTATCAGTAAGGGCAGATGCCGAAAGGAATATAGTATGACAAGAAAGCAGAAAAAAGTGCTGATTCGCATTATTCTCGCGGCGGCACTGATCCTTGGATATAAGATTATGTTTCATTTTGTGCCGGTAAACCGGTATGTGGAGCCGGTGCTCTATCTGGTGCCGTATCTGGTCATCGGATACGATATTTTAATGAAGGCGGGAAAAGGAATCTTAAACCGGCAGGTATTTGACGAGAATTTCCTGATGGCGGTGGCAACGGTGGGAGCCATTGTGCTTGGAGATTACGCAGAGGGCGTGGCAGTTATGCTCTTTTACCAGATCGGGGAGCTGTTCCAGAGCTATGCGGTGGGCAAAAGCCGGAAGAACATCAGTGAATTGATGGACATTCGTCCGGATTATGCCAATATAGAGGTGGACGGTGAGCTGGCCCAGGTGGACCCGGATGAGGTGGAGGTTGGCTCCGTTATCGTGGTAAAGCCCGGTGAAAAGATTCCGATTGACGGCGTTATCACCGAGGGACATTCTTCACTGGATACCAGCGCTCTGACGGGAGAGAGCCTTCCGCGAGAGGTGTCAGAGGGGCAGGAGGTCATCAGTGGAAGCATCAATATGGCGGGAGTCCTGCGGATTCAGACCACGAAGGAATTTGGGGAGTCCACAGTCTCCAAGATACTGGATTTGGTGGAAAATGCCAGCTCCAAGAAGTCCCGTTCCGAGAATTTTATCACGAAGTTTGCAAGGTATTATACACCGGCGGTGTGCTACAGTGCACTGGCGTTAGCAGTGCTGCCTCCGTTGGTCCGGATGCTTTTCCTGTCAATGTCCCCGGATTGGACGGACTGGATTATGCGTGCCTTAACCTTCCTTGTCATTAGCTGTCCCTGCGCACTGGTCATCAGTATTCCGCTCAGCTTTTTTGCCGGAATCGGCGGCGCCAGTGATGCGGGAATCCTGATTAAGGGCTCCAACTATCTGGAGACTCTTGCGTCGACGAAGTATGTAGTTTTTGATAAGACCGGAACTATGACCCAGGGTGTATTCGAGGTTACCGGCGTGCATCACAATGAGCTGGAAAAGGAAAAACTGTTGGAGTATGCGGCGCTGGCGGAGAGCTATTCTTCCCATCCAATCAGCCTCAGCCTGCAGCGTGCTTACGGCGGGGCAATCGACCAGAGCCGTGTGACCGAGGTGGAGGAGATCAGCGGTCACGGTATCACAGCGAAGGTGGACGGTGTTTCGGTGGCTGCCGGAAATGATAAGCTGATGCAGCGCCTTGGCATTGCCTATAAGGAATGCCATTCCGTGGGAACCATTATCCATATTGCGGTGGACGGTGTCTACGCCGGACATATCGTGATTTCGGATATTGTAAAACCCCATGCAAAGGAGGCAATCCAGGCACTGAAGGCGGCTGGTGTGAAGAAGACGGTGATGCTTACCGGAGATGCGGATCGGGTGGCGCAGAGCGTGGCAAAGGAGCTTGGCATCGACGAGGTGCACAGCGAGCTTCTGCCGGCGGATAAGGTAACGATGGTGGAACAGCTTCTGGATGCCAAGGGAGAGAAGGAAAAGGTGGCATTTGTGGGCGACGGTATCAACGATGCTCCGGTGCTTTCCCGTGCAGACATCGGAATTGCCATGGGAGCGCTTGGCTCCGATGCGGCAATTGAAGCAGCCGATATTGTGCTGATGGACGACGACCCTGTCAAGATTGCAAAGGCAATCCGCATTTCGAAGAAATGTCTTAGGATTGTATATGAAAATATTTATTTTGCCATTGGCGTGAAGTTAATCTGCCTGCTTTTGGGCGCGCTTGGCATTGCGAATATGTGGGTAGCGATTTTTGCCGATGTGGGCGTGATGGTGCTGGCGGTGCTCAATGCAATCCGGGTACTGGCGGTGAAGAAGCTGTAAGAAGTATATGTAAAAAACGCTCCGCGAGGATCGCACTGCGGCGGAATGGTAGATGTTGCTGACGC
>JBJEJC010000002.1:0-5144 GCA_051877675.1 Roseburia sp.
GCAGAGCAGAGCAGAGCAGAGCAGAGCAGAGCAGAGCAGAGCAGAGCAGAGCGTTGAGAGACGTTCTTTTTGTGGTACCATCTTTTTAGGAGTATCAGATCAGGTGAAAATGTCAGGTGTCAGGGAGCAGAAGAATGTTCCCCTGACACCTGACATTTTTTTGGTATGGAGACAATTGCTAATCAGAGTGAGATTCGTAAAGCGTAGCTCATCTTTGCGTGGAAGTCCGGTGCAGAAGGAAGTGGCTCATGTCTATGAATAAGATTTATACATATAAAAGGAAGTTATGACAGGGGTTGTATTGACAAAACCCCTGAAAACGGAGGAGATTACAATGAAAAAGGAAAAAACAGGAAGACTTTTATCAATTATGTTGGCGGTAAGTATGGTAATTGCCTTTTTTCCAATGACCGCAAATGCTGCTAGCACAACGGTTAATGAAGGACAGACCTATACTACAAGCAATTTTAGGATGGAGTATTACGGTGGAAGTAGTGGAACGTTTACCAATAACGGAACGGTAAGCATTGCGGATGGCTTTCTTTTGTATAATGCGACATTTACCAACAATGGTACCTTTACATATGCCGGTACTTCTTCTTCTACTGTTTCTACGTTTAACGTCAGCGGCAACAGTATGTTCGAAAATAACGGAACCGCAACAATTTCTGGTAGTTACAATTTTTGCGCGCAAGTTTCGTTCGTTAATAACGGGACTCTGTTTCTCAGTGACATCAAGACTGCCAATGTAACTGGTCTTTCTAATACAGGTACGATTGTCTACGGTGATAATGTGTCAACAAGTATAATTCAGAGTTTAAAGGATAAAACGTCAGGTACGGGACAGGTGCTGAGCGAGGAGGAGTATAACAATAATTCGGGAGCGGGAAATGTCGGCAATGAGTATAAGATAACCTATGATTTAAATGGGGGCAGTTGGACAGAGACACCCGCCTCTGATGATCCGATATTTTCATACACTTATGATTCCAGTAGTCCACAATGGTACACAATCGGTTTTGACGCTCCTTTTGATACCTTGAACGACAGGGTGGCTCGTGAATATTATGATTTTGCGGGATGGACCTGTGATAAGTATAATACTGCAGAACCATCCAAGTATTTAGATATCTTAGCGTACATGATGTGTGATATTACATTGACAGCGCACTGGACACCGAAAACACAATATATTTTCTATGATCTTAACGGCGGTTCATTTCCGGAAGGGACGACAGTGCCGGAAATAAAAAATGACGGAACCAATACATACACGACTTTCAATATTGAAAGTGAGGCTTTTACACTTCCTACACCGGTCAAAAGTGGCTATGATTTTGTAGAATGGCAGCTTGGCGGAACAACAGAGACTTATTCTTCTGTCACAATTCCGAAGGGAACCACAGGAAATCGCAGATACGCTGCAAAGTGGGCGGCAAAGGGTAACACCCCTTATACGGTGAATGTCTACTATATGGATGAAACCGGTCAGTATGGAACAACTCCGGAATCTCATGATGAAACCGGTGTTACGGATACTACAGTGGAAATTCCTGCGTCTGCCTATGCGAAAACCGGTTTTACATATGATGCAGCGAAATCAGTGAATACAGGAACAATAGCAGCCAACGGTTCGCTGGTTCTGTCCCTTTATTATGCACGAAATCAATATGATATTACCTTCAAGTCGCAGGATGGAACAGAAACGCTTTATACTTATCAAGGCTACTATGGGACACCGATTGCCTATGGCGGTCCAACTCCTGAAATGACAGAGGAGGGATATATTTACACGTTTGAAGGATGGTCGGTTGAGGCAGAATCTGCCTGCGCAGTGACAAATCTGGGAACGGTAAGTGGAGAAAAAACCTACTATGCTGTTTTTGAAAAAGAAGCAACCTTTTATCTGATCACTTTTGAAGATACTACCGGTTTTTTGCCGTTAGAGAAGTCAGAAATCAGAATAAACAAGGGGGATTCTTTCAGTATTGACCTGTATCTTGCAAGTGAAAAGTATTATGTCGGCACAAATGAATGGGGACTTACTTATGATGAGTTGTGTATTATAAATACAGCCACAAACAATGGACTGGTATTAGGAGAGGATTTCGCCTATTCCTATGAGGGGTATGGCAACCCTGTCGTGCTGTCAATTCCCCATGTAACAAGCAACTTGGATATCACATTTTGTGCAAAATATCACGATACGCATGATTTTGCTAAGGAAGATGATACGATTTTGAAAGAAGCTACCTGCACACAGGAAGGCGAGGTGCGTCATTACTGCTACAAATGCGGAAGAACAGAGGAAGAAACAATACCTGTCGATCCCATTAACCACACCCATCTTGTGAAAATTGAGGCAAAGCCTGCCACAGATTTAAACGAGGGCAACATGGAATATTATTACTGTGATGGCTGTGGAAAATATTTTAGTGACGAAGCGGGAACAAAGGAAATAGAGCTTGCCGACACCATTCTTCCGAAGCTGACGGATGAAACCTGTCTGATTACTTTTAAAGATACTACCGGTTTTTTGCCGCTAGAGCAGTCAGAAATCAGAATAAATAAGGGGGATGATTTTAGCATTAATCTGTATCTTGCAAGTGAAAACTACTATGTTGGTACAAATGAATGGACGCTTATTTATAATGAGTTGTATGTTTTAGACGTGGTCACAAACAAAGGACTGGTATTAGGAGAAGATTTCACATTTTCCTATGAGGGGTATGGCAACCCTGTTGTGTTGTCAATTCCCAATGTGACAGATGACTTAAACATTATTTTCAGCGCCGCGTATCATGATACCCACGATTTTACTCAGGCGTATGATACAGTTTTAAAAGAAGCCACTTGCATACAGGAAGGAGCGGTATTGCACTACTGCTATAAATGTGGAAAAACGGAGGAAGAAACCACACCTGTAAACCCTGCCAACCACACCCATCTTGTGAAGGTTGAGGCGAAGCCTGCCACATATTTAGCCGATGGTAATGCGGAATACTATTATTGTGATGGCTGCGGGAGGTATTTTAGCGATGAAACAGGAACACAGGAAATAGAACTTGCCGACACCATTATTCCAAAGCTGACTATTGATAAAGTGGATTACGAAATCACATCCGGTGCAGACGGCAGTTATATGCAGGGAAGCGACGGCAGCATAACCATTACAGGAAACGGAGAGTTTTCGAAGTTTGTTTCTGTAATGGTCGATGGAAATGTTGTGGATGCGTGCAATTACACGGCGAAGGAAGGCTCAACAATCATTACATTGAAAGCGGCTTACCTTGACACGCTATCCGCGGGAACGCATACGTTTGAGATTGTATGGACTGACGGTTCGGCATCTACGAACTTTACAGTCGGAACAAAAGCATCCGATGAGACGGAAGAACCTGCAGATTCAGAAAAACCGACGAACCCCCAACAACCTGCAAATGAGAAACAACCGAAAGAACCGGAGCAATCGGATGCCACGACACCTGATGCTACAGCACTTGCAGCTCCGGATACAGGAGACAGTATGCCATTGGGAATATTGTTTATGATGCTTGGTCTGGGCATTGCAGAACTTGCCGTAGTATTCCGTTTCACGTATAATAAGCATTGAACCGTATTTTTTGGAATGGAAGCAAGAGTCAGGTGGAAAGACCGCATTGCTAATTGAAGGAGCAATCGCCATAGTATGCAGCAGATTTAGATACGTTTGCGGTTGTTACACCTGTTTACCTTGCAAAGAATGGTTGCTTAATAATTAAAGGTTAATTTAATAAACTTAAAATAAAAGTACTTCTTCGGAAGTACTTTTTTAACGGGCATTGCGGATAAGGAACTTATATAGCATCAATTCATGCTAAGTCAGCAATTATGTTGTTTTCTTAATGTTTACGTATTACAAAAAGTTCTTGACGTTTCGTATAGCGAAAAGTATAATGACCTGTAGATGCGAGGGAGGAAATGCCTATGAGTAAAATGGGGCGACCCAAGTCGGAGGTAATTAAAGATCGAATCGTAACCGTAAGGATGTCTGATGAGGAGCATAACAGGCTGAAGGAGTATTCCAAAAAACATCAGCAGACCATAACAGAGACGATAAAAGAGGGTGTCAACTTACTGTATGAGACCCGTAATTAAGGCGTTCCCGGTGGAGAGCGGAAAAGACGTTTCCGATTACCCGGAGCGCATAGAATAAGAGGATAGAACGAGAAATCAGAAAAACGGAGGAATTTTCATGGCATTGAGCAAGAAGCCGGTAAACGGCATGAAGGATATTTTACCGGAGGAGATGCAGATACGCGATTATGTGCAGCAGGTCATCCGGGATACATACCGGAGCTTCGGTTTCACACCGATTGAGACCCCCTGTATGGAGAATATTGCCAACTTAAGCAATAAACAGGGCGGAGAGAATGAGAAGCTGATTTTTAAGGTGATGAAGCGGGGAGAGAAGCTGAAGGTGGCAGAAGCCCAGGAAGAGGCGGATCTGGTGGACTTTGGAATGCGTTATGACCTGACGGTGCCGCTGGTGCGGTATTATGCCAATAACGCGAACGACCTTCCGTCCCCGTTTAAGGCACTTCAGATGGGAAATGTATGGCGTGCAGACCGTCCCCAGCGCGGGCGCTACCGCCAGTTCATGCAGTGCGACATCGACATCATCGGTGAGCCCAGCAATCTGGCGGAGATTGAACTGATCCTCGCAACAACTACAACGATTGGCAAACTGGGCTTTAAGAATTTCGAGATTCGTATCAATGAACGCCGTATCTTAAAGGCAATGGCTGCTTACAGCGGTTTCCCGGAGAAGGAGTTTGACACCGTATTTATCATTCTGGATAAGATGGACAAGATCGGTCTTTCCGGCGTGGCAGAGGAGCTGGAGAAGGAAGGCTACGCGAAGGAGAGCATTGATAAGTATCTGGCTCTCTTTACCGGCGTGGAGCAGGCGGATAACGGCATCCGCTATCTGGCAGGTGCCCTGGAGGGCTTTTTGGACCCGGAGGTAGAGCGGAATCTGCAGGAGATTATCGACAGTGTGGAAGCGGCAAAGACAGCCAGCTTTAAGATGGTATTTGACCCTACGCTGGTTCGCGGTATGAGCTATT
Source organism: Roseburia sp. (assembly GCA_051877675.1). Classification (GTDB taxonomy): domain Bacteria; phylum Bacillota; class Clostridia; order Lachnospirales; family Lachnospiraceae; genus Roseburia. Next base: position 5,109 of record JBJEJC010000002.1, read on the forward strand.
ACACCGGCACGATTTTCGAGATTGCCATGCCGGAGC
>JBJEJC010000003.1:0-26027 GCA_051877675.1 Roseburia sp.
AGCCTTCAAATCCACATCCTCATACACATCCTCCGTTCCCTGCTCCATACAGGTCTCCTCCAGGGAAACCAACACCCCTTTTTCCAGGAAACGGAACGTCTCATTCAACATGATGCGGTAAATCCAGGTCGCTGCATATTCTGTTTTTTTCAGGGAACCGCAGTTTAAAATTGCTTTGTAGGCACCATTTTGCACAATATCCGACGCATCTGCATCGTTATGTACATAGCTGTATGCCAGACGATAATACCGGTTATAATTTTCCAGCAATATCCGTTCTACCGTCTCTTCTTTTGTCTCTCTCCCGGGAAAAATATGCAAGTTCCTCACCTCCTATCGTGTTTCTATCTATTAGACCCCCGAATCTGGGAAAAAGTTTCAGATATTTTTCTATTTTTTGCAGTTATGCCGCACTGCCTCCGTGTCCATGCAGTTTGCATGTTTTTTCATACTCCATCAGCTTCTGCCGCTCCTCCGATGACAGATTCCGCGGCACCTCAATTTGAACCACAATATATTCATCTCCCATACGCGTCGGATTTTTCATGAACGGAATTCCTTTATTCTTGAGCCGAATCTTGCTTCCGTCCTGTGTCCCGGCTGCAATCCTGCAGGACACTTTCCCCGTCAGGGTTGGAACAATTGCTTCCCCGCCAAGTACCGCTGTGGTATAAGGAATCGCTGCCGTCACATAGACATCATTTCCCTTTCGCTCGTACCCTGGCTTTGGCTGAATATGGACCTTGATCATAAGATCCCCTGCGGTTCCTCCCCCAAGACCAGGCGCACCTTTTCCCTTCAGGCGGACGCTCTGTCCTTCATCAATCCCCGCCGGAATATGCACCTGCAGAGAACTGGTTCTTCCGTTCTCATCCTGCAGCCGCAGGATTTTATCACATCCGAATGCTGCTTCCTCAAAACTGATTTTCATATCCGCGTGGGCATCAGCCCCTTTTTCATTGAAATCTTCTCTGCCAAAGTTACTTCCACGCTTGGAATGGAAACCGTTTTCCCTGTGTCCATGAAACATATTTCCAAAAAGCTCATCAAAAATGTCTCCCATATCTCCGCCGGAAAAATGAAATTCCTGATAGGTTCCGCCGTTTCCGAACCCACCGGCAGAATAATTTTCCCCGTCGGATCCGCCCCATCCTGCTCCGAACCCTTCCTCAAATGCTGCGGCTCCATATTGATCATACAGTTTTTTCTTCTCCGGGTCACTTAAAACATTATATGCTTCTGTGATTTCTTTGAACTTCTGTTCCGCCTGCTTATCTCCGGGATTTGTATCCGGATGATATTTTTTGGCAAGCTTCCGGTATGCCCGCTTAATCTCCTTTTCGTCAGCGTTTCTGGTAATGCCAAGAACTTCATAATAATCTTTCTTTTCCATCAAGCCTCACCTCCCATATAAAATCATACGTCTGGTTTACGTAATGAAATAAAAAAAGGGCGGGGATAAACCGCAACTTACTGGTATCCCCGCTTATCATTAGCCCTCAATTGTAATGTATTTATTTTCTTCGACTGCCGGCTTTGCTTCCTTCTTCGGAACACCAATCTTCAAAATGCCGTCCTCAAATTTCGCTTTAATGTCCTCCTGCTTAATGTCCTCACCCACGTAGAAGCTCCGGCTGCAGGTTCCGTAGTATCTCTCTCTGCGGATATACTTACCGGCATCATCCTTCTCTTCGTTGTTCGTTTTTGCGGTAGCCGTGATGGTCAGGTAACCGTCCTTAAGCTGTGCCTGCACGTCCTCTTTCTTATATCCCGGGAGATCGATATCCAGTTCATAACCGGTAGCATTCTCCCTCACATCGGTCCGCATCACAGCGGGGATTGCTGTCGTATTGCTTTTTACCGGACGTACGAAATCATCAAAAAACTCATCAAATAAATTCTCTCCAAAAATACTAGGCATTAACATAGGTCATTCCTCCTTAAAATATGTGATATGGTAACTGTGTACTGTTTCGTTTCAGGAACTCCGGAACATCTCTCCTTCGTTCTGATTCTGTTATACCACCATTATTAGCACTCGTCAATAGCGAGTGCTAATAATTTCAATAAACTTTTTATTAACTTTCTTAAGGAAAAATAAACCGCTTTTTTTACGAAAGCTCCGCTCCCCTGTGCTCCACTGACGTAGAAAACACAATCAGTGTCTTGGTTCTGCCGAACCGCTGCAGTTCCCCGATAAACTGATCCAGCTCCATGGTATTCTCAAACAGCACCTCTAACAACATGGAATATTCCCCTGTCACACAGTTACACTCCACCACATGCTTACATTTTCTGATATAGGGGTAAAACTCCTGCTTCTGCACCGGGGCAACCTCCAGGCAGATAAAGGCTTTGGTGTACATTCCAAGCGCCACAGGATTCACCTGTGCCTGATACCCCATGATGATTCCCTCGTTTTCCAGCCGGTGAATCCTGCTGGCTGCCGCCGGGGAGGACAGGTTGATTTTCTTTGCCAGCTCCTTTACAGGTATTCTGGCATTTTTCTGTAAAATATTTAAAATCTGAATATCTGTGTCATCAATTCCTCTATGCATCCGTCCGTTCCTCTTTACTTAATTATTTTAAGTTTCTACTTCTTTTAATTAATAAATTTAGCTATTTCTCTTCCATAATTTATTTCAAATGCTTTTGCGGCTTTCTTCTTGACTTTATGGATTTCTGCTTATATGATGGCTGTCAGGTCGATGCGCACCGACACGAAACGAAGTCAGATAAGGAGAATCTCATGTCATCAAAAGTTTACGACCCCTATGAAAATGTAGTGGACACCATGGAAAAAGCAATGGAAATCGGCCATATTAACCCTGCCATGTTTGAAATCATCAAAAATCCCCAGCGGGAAACTAAAGTCTACCTCCCGGTGGAAATGGACGATGGCACGGTCAAAGTATTTGAGGGCTACCGCATCCAGCATTCCAATATCCGTGGACCCTTTAAAGGCGGCATCCGCTATCATCAGGACTGCACCTTAAATGAAGTGAAAGCGCTTTCTATCTGGATGTCCTTAAAATGTGCCGTGGCAAACATCCCCTACGGCGGTGCCAAGGGCGGCATCAAGGTAGACCCCAAAACCCTCTCGAAGGGAGAACTGCGCCGGCTGACCAGACGCTACACCTTCGCCATCGCTCCCATCATCGGAGCTGACACGGATATCCCTGCGCCGGATGTCAACACCAATTCCCAGACCATGGCATGGATCTTAGATACCTACAGCCAGCTAAACGGAAAACCTTCCCCCGGCGTTGTCACCGGAAAACCGGTGGAATTAGGCGGTTCCCGGGGCAGAAATTCCGCAACCGGACGCGGCGTTGTCATCAGCACCAAGCTGCTGCTTCAAACCGTAGGAAAGGAATTGGAAGGAACCTCCGTTGCCATCCAGGGCATGGGAAATGTCGGCAGCAATGCAGCCCGCATTTTCCAGCACAGAGGAGCAAAGGTCGTTGCCATCAGCGATGTTTCCGGCGGTCTCTACTGTGCCAACGGTCTTAACGTGGATGAAATCTCCGAATATCTGGAAACCCCGAATGCCCTGTTATGTGACTACAACGCCCCCGGCATCACCCATATTTCCAACCGCGAAGTCTTAACCTGCAAATGTGATGTGCTGGTTCCCGCTGCACTGGAGAACCAGATTACAGAGGAAATTGCCCATGACCTTAACTGCTCTTACGTTGTGGAAGCCGCCAACGGTCCCACCACCGAAGCCGCCGATCTGGTGTTAGAGCAGCGCGGCATCACACTGGTTCCCGACATCTTTGCAAACAGCGGCGGCGTTATCGTCTCCTATTTTGAGTGGGTGCAGAACATCCAGGAGCTGACCTGGGAGCGTGAACAGGTCAATGCCATGCTGGAAAAGCTCATGACAAAGTCCTTCCAGGATCTCCTTGCTGTTACGGAGGAATGCCATTGCAGCTATCGCATGGCAGCCTATATCGTTGCCCTCCGCAAGCTGATCTACGCGGAGGAAATCAAGGGAATCTTCCCGTAAACCGTCAAAAAGCTCCCTTTATTGAGACCTCATTGTCCAATAAAGGGAGCTTTCTTTTCTATTTTTCTTTATTCTATTCCTCTTTTTCCCGCTTGTCCAGTGTTTCATTCATACTTCCCATCCGATAGCCCATCAGGTCCATCGTAATATAGGAAAAACCGATTTCCTGTAATGTGCGGTAGATTTTTTCCCGGTTCTCTGGCTCTAACAGCCTGGAGAACTCCTCCGGCAGAACCTCAATCCTTGCAATCGTCCCGTTTTCCTGCCCATGAATCCGTACCCGTACCTGCCGAAATCCCATGTCCAGAAGCAACTGCTCCGCCTGGTCTACCATATGCAGCCGATCCTCCGATATTGTTTCCCCGTAAACAAATCTGGACGCCAGGCAGGCAAAGGATGGCTTGTCCCAGGTAGGCAGTTTTAGTTCCTTTGACAATTCCCGGATTTCTTCTTTATATAATTCCGCATAACGCAGCGGGCTTTTGATTCCCAGCTCCTTTACCGCCATAAGACCGGGACGGTAATCTCCGTTATCGTCCATATTGGAGCCCTCCGCCACCGCCTGGATATGATTTTCCTCCGCAATGGCAAGGATTTTCTCAAACAGTTCATGCTTGCACAGATAGCAGCGGTTTTTCGGGTTCTGGCGAAAACCCTCGATATTCAGTTCCTCCGACTCGCAGATGACCTGCCGAATCCCGTTCTGCCTGCAAAATTCCTTTGCCTCCTCTAATTCCCGCCCCGGGAAAGAGCAGGAGGCTGCGGTAATGGCAAGTACCCGGTCTGTCCCCAGCGCCAGCGTTGCTGCCTTCAGCAGGAACGTGGAATCCACCCCGCTGGAAAATGCCACTGCCACGCTGCCGAGAGAGCGCAGATAATCCTGTAATTTCTCATATTTTTCCTGAACTGTCATTTGGTCTTATCCTCCTGCTGCCTTTTTATGCTAACTGTCCGCCCGGTCACCATGCCCTACCAGCGTACAGGCTTTTCTTTCATATTCCGACGCATTGGCTGCCACATCAAATATGTCCTTTTTCTCTCCGCAGACTCTGCATGTCTCTGACCTTCCCTGAAAATTCACCGTCCGAAACCGCAGGGTAAGTCCGTCTAGCACCAGCATTTTTCCGGTGAGAAGTTCTCCGATTCCAAGAATATATTTGACCGCCTCCAACGCCTGGATACAGCCCGCGATTCCCGCCACTGCACCGATAATCCCCGCCTGCCCGCAGTTTGGCACACTGCCTGCTTCGGGAATCTCCTCAAAAATGCACCGGTAGCACGGCACGGATGCTGCCGCCTTTGGCACCCAGGTCATAATCTGCGCCTCAAACCGCAGAATGCCCGCATGGCAGAACGGCTTTCCCGCCAGAACGCAGGCATCGTTTATGAGAAATTTCGTTTCAAAATTATCCACCGCATCAATAATAAAATCGTATTCCTCCAGGATGGCAGAGATATTCTGTGGGGTCAGAAAACAGGGGTAGGTAACCACATCAATCGTATCATTGATGCGTTCCATCCCCTCTTTGGCGGATTCCGCTTTATTTTTTCCCACATTTTCTGCCGCATGAAGCACCTGCCGCTGCAAATTGGAGATACTGACCTCGTCCGCATCCGCAATGCCAATCCTGCCAACCCCTGCCGCTGCAAGGTACAATGCCGCAGGAGAACCCAGTCCACCTGCACCGATGATGAGAACGCTGGCATTTTTTAACCGCTTCTGCCCTTCGATTCCCACCTCCGGCAGGATAATCTGGCGTTCATAGCGCGCAATCTCCCCGTCACTCAGTTCTTTTCGTGTAATGTCCATGTCTGCTCCCGTTTATCTATCCTAAGCCCGCCAGGGGCAATGCTGTCGCGCCTATTATACAAAGGATTGCCATTTCCGTCAATGCGAATCTTTTTCCTCCTCATACAGGTCAGAAGACAGATACCGCTCCCCGGAATCCGGAATGATGGTCACAATATTTTTCCCGGCATTCTCCGGTCGCTTCGCCACCTGAATTGCCGCATAAAGCGCTGCCCCGGCTGAAATTCCCACCATGATTCCCTCCTTTTTGGCAGATAACCGCGCCAGCGCATAGGCATCCTCATCCGTCACCGTAATGATTTCATCAAAAAGTGACACATCCGTCACCGGTGGCGTCATTCCTCCGCCGATTCCCTGAATCTTGTGCGGTCCCGGTTCTCCGCCGGAAAGAACAGGGCTTCCCGCCGGTTCCACCGCAATGATCTGAATGTCCGGATTTTTCTCCTTCAGAAATCTTCCCACACCGGAGATGGTTCCGCCCGTACCGGATGCCGCCACAAAGATATCCACCTGTCCGTCCATATCCTCCCATATCTCAGGTCCTGTGGTTCTCTCATGAGCGCCGGGATTGTCCGGGTTTGCTCCCTGCCCGGGAATAAACACATGCTCCCGCTCCGCTGCAATCTGCTGTACCTTCTCGCCCGCACCCGCCATATTTTTCTCCGCCGGAGTCAGCACCACTTCCGCACCGTAGGCCTTTAAAATAGCAATCCGTTCCTTGCTCATATTCTCCGGCATTGCGATAACTGTGTGATAGCCCTTTACGGCCGCCACCATGGCAAGACCGATACCGGTATTCCCGCTGGTACCCTCTGCGATTGTTCCGCCTTTTTCCAGTTTTCCATCCGCCTCAGCCTGCTCAATCATATTTTGGGCGATTCTCGCTTTCACGCTGAAGCCCGGATTGAAAAACTCCAGTTTTCCGATAATTTTTCCGACGGTCTGATATTCCTCCTCGATTTTATGGAACTCCACCAGGGGTGTATGACCAATCAGATCCAATATGCTGTCATATATCCTTGCCATGCGTTTTCCTCCCTACCGCAGAAATTTCTCCTCCGGTGTTTTACTCAGCTTCTTTCTGTCCTGCGGCGTAGACCAGAATTCCTCATATGGAATCTGATTCACAAATCTGGTATTAAAGTCTGCAAACAGATTCTCCTTGCTTCCGTGTCCCTTTGCAAAATCCCGGAAATAGGTGTTATTTCGAAATGCCGGAATCTCATACAAATCTCTTGCATATCCCCAGATATTCTCATAATCCACAACCCGTTTCTGCTGCGGTCCCAGATTGCGGTAATAGTGGGTGTCCCAGCGCGCCAGGGTCACAAAGAACCTCACATCACTGTCCGTCACATAGTCCCCAAAAAGAAACCGTCTCGTGGCAAGCCGCTCCTCCAGTTCATCCATTGCCCCAAAGAAGTCCTCATAGGCCTCCTGGTATGCTTCCAGGGACTGGCAGAATGCCATTCTGTAATGGGCATTGTTGATGTTCGGGAACAGCCAGTCATTGAACTCATCAATTTCCCTGCGCAGTTCTGCCGGATACAGCTCCGGTGCCCCCTCCTTCTGAAATGGTTTGAACTCGGACTCCAGATAGTTGGTCAGTCTGTGATAGTTGTTATTTACTACCTTCTTAGTCTTTACATCTACAAGAGCGGGAACGGTGCATCTCCCCTCATATTCGGGATCTGCATTGTAATACGCCTCACTTAAGAACTTAAATCCCAGCACCGGGTCCTCATAATTCTCATCATACGGGAACCCCCAGCCATACACATTGCTTTCTCCTGTGGGACCCACGATATTGATGCTGATGGCATCCTCAAGTCCCAACAGCTCCCTTACAATAGAGGCACGGTTCGACCAGTGGCAGCCCTTCGCCCAGAACAGACGGTATCTTCCTGCCTCCGCCTTCAAATCTCTTTCCCCGTCCCCAAAGGGCTGTGTAAAACGGTTGGGCTGTCTGACAAAGGCTCCCCGCTCATCAATCTCATTTTTTATCTCCTTGGGTCTTGGACGGACGCCCCTCTCCTTTGCAAACTGCTCTGCAAGTGCATCCGTATATTTATTTTCTTCCCTTTCCTGGGCATTGTTTGAAAAACCGCAGCATGACATAATATTCACCTCTGATACCTTTCTTTGATTTTTACCTATGCAAGTGTATTCTTATAAATCGTTCCATCCTTCATAATTACCTTAATGTTCTCCTCCGGGTCTGCCAGAACCGCCAGGTCCTCCAGAGGATTCCCGGAGACGATCAGAAGATCCGCATAGGAGCCTTCCTCCAAAACACCGATTTTCCCATCCGGATAAGGATTCTGGTAGGTAGTCAGCCCAATCAGCTCATTGGCATTTCCGGTGGCAGCCAGAAGGCTCGCAAAATTGCCAAACCGTTCCTTATAACTGATGAGATCCCTGGACTGGGCACTTCCGCAGCATAGACCCTCCACATAATCGGTCCCGAACAAAAGCTTTAATCCATACTGATTAATCAGCTCTGCCTGCTGTTCCACACCCTTTCGAATCAGTTCTCCCTTCTTCCTGCGCACCGGATCATCAAAGCCGGTATCCTTTTTCTCATTCGAATTAAAATTGGGGCAGGGGGTAATAAAAATATCCTGATCCTTTATGATTTTTGCGGTCTCCTCATCCATGAGCTGCCCATGCTCAAAGCTCTTCACTCCGGCGCGCGCCGCTCTCTGCATGGCTTCGTTGGTGTAAAGATGTGCCATCACATAGGTGCCGTAATCCTTCGCCGCATCCACCGCGGCTTTCATCTCCTCAAAGGTGAACTGCACGGTCTGGATGGGATCGTAGAGGGATGCAATTCCGCCGCCAGCCATAATTTTAATCTGGGAAGCCCCGAGAAAAAGCTGTTCTCTCACTGCCCGCAGCATCTCCGGCACACCGTCTACGATGCAGGTTCTTCCTCCCATATTTTTTGCCGATGTGTAAAAACCATCCGTAATCCGGTACTCTGCCCTGCTGGCACGCAAATCGCCATGTCCGCAGGTCTGGGATATGTAGGCGTTCGAGGGATAGATTCTCGGTCCTTCGATGATTCCCTCATCAATTCCGGTCTTGATTCCGTAGGTAATGCCGCCCGCATCCCGCACCGTGGTAAATCCACGGTGAAGCATTTCCCGTGCGGTTCTCACGCCATGTACGACCTCCTCATCCACTCTGGCGCCGCCACGGATACTGTTTGCCGTTGCCACATGAACATGGGAATCAATCAGTCCCGGCATCACAACCCTTCCCTCTGCGTCAATGACCTCCTCAAAATTGTCCAGTGATATCTCGTCGTTTGTAATCTCTTTTATTTTATTTTTATCGATAATGACAGAAACCTGCTCCTTAAGCTGCTCCTGCTTACCGTCAAACACATTTGCATGAATGATTGCTTTCATGTTCTGCCCACCTTTCAGACATGATCCAGCGGAATTCTGACCTTTGGATCGAAGGGAATGTTCTCATATTCGTTATCCCCGAACCGATAATGCTCCGGCAACAGGAAGCCATGCTCCTCCATGAATGCGATTTCTTCCGGGTCATCCCCGGCATACCGCATGGCAGTCTTAAACCGGCGGAAGCCAAGATGCTCATACATTGCCACCGTCCGGGGATGTGTATATAAGATTACCGTGCAGCCCGGAACCTGTGCAATCAGGGACTCTATGATTCTTCTTCCAATCTCCTGACCTCTGTACTCATCCTCCAACGCAATGTTATAGATGGCTGCCTGGGAAATTCCGTCGGACAATGCCCTGCCGGTTCCAATCAGCTTATCGCCGTCATATGCAAATGCCACCGCATAGCTTCTGCGAAATGCCAGCTCCATCTGCTCTTTTCCGATTCCCTGGCTCAACCCCTGGCGCTCTAAAATGTCGACCACCCGCTGGTAGTCCACACCGTCCTTGGACGTTCTAATCTCAATATTCTGCATAATTTCCTCCCTGCTAAATGGAATACTCCGCTCCTTCTAACATATTGATACTGTTTAAGAATGTACGCAGCCGGTCACTGTCGGGATATTCAAATACTTCTGCCGCAGTGCCGTCCTTTACGACCTTTCCGTTTTCCAGGAAAATAACACGGCTTGCTACTTTTTTCACAAAGTTCATCTCATGGGTTACCAGAAGTATGGTATTCCCCTCCTGTGCTGCCTTGCGGATGGTGAGCAATACCTCTCCCACCAGCTCCGGGTCCAAGGCGGAAGTGGGTTCATCCATTAAAAGCAGATCCGGCTTCATCGCAAGTGCCCTTGCGATTGCCACACGCTGCTGCTGTCCGCCGGAAAGGTGCTTCGGATAATGATACAGACGGTCCTCCATGCCCACCTTGCGAAGCTGCTCTAGGGCAATCTCCTTTGCCTCATCTTTTTTCATTTTCTTGACCACTACAAGACCTTCCATCACATTCTCCAGCGTGTTTCTCTGTTTCAACAGGTTAAAATGCTGGAATACCATCTCGGTATACTGGCGGAGGCGGTTCTTCTCCTTGGAGGATTTCGTGGTGAGATCAAAGCTGTCTCCCGCAATTGTAATGCTCCCCGCCTCCGGCTTCTCCAGAAGGTTGATGCAGCGCAGCAGCGTGGATTTTCCGGTTCCGGAGGGTCCTATGATTGCCACCACTTCACCTTTTTCGATATTTAAGTCAATGTTATCCAAAACCACATTGTTTCCGAATTTTTTTGTCAATCCGCGAATTTCGATAAAGCTCATGCTTCCACCTCCCTGGGCTGTTCCGGAATTTCCAGCTTTTTGCTGATTGCTTTGATCACACGCTCTAACACCAATGTCACGATCCAGTAGATAATGGCAAGGGAGCAGTACACCTCAAAGTACCGGTAATTTTTTCCTGCAAGGATTTTTCCTGCTGCCGTAATTTCCACCACGGAGCAGGTGAATGCCAGTGAAGTTCCCTTAATCAGGGAAATCACAGAATTTCCCAACGGGAGCAGTGCCACCAGCCCTGCCTGGGGAAAAATAACCCGCCTTAAAATCTGAAATCCTGTCATTCCCATGGATTTTGCCGCCTCAATCTGTCCCTTATCCACCGACTGGATGGCAGACCGGATGGTCTCCGAGTCAAATGCCGACTGGTTGATGCCAAGAGCAATCATGGCAAACACAAACCCGGGAATGGCATTGATGTTGTAATTCGTACCCTGATAGTAATTGATATACTTTAACATGATGGGAATTCCGAAATATACGATATAGAGCTGGACAATAATTGGCGTTCCCCGTATGACGGATACAAACGCCGTAGCAATCTGTGTTAATACCGGAACCTTCCGAATCCGGATCATTGCGATAATCAGCCCCAATACCAGACCAATGATCATGGCAATCAGGGTCAATGCCAGTGTTGTCGGTAAATATTTTATTAATTCCGGTATTTCAGTAAATACCAGTACTCCGTCAAATAATTTCGCCATTTATCTGTCCTCGCTTTTATTTATTCATAGGATGGGGAATAGTCACTGCCAAAATACTTCTCATTAATCTCTTTGGAGGTTCCTTCCTCAATGACTTCCTTCAATGCTGCATTGATATCCTGCTGTAGCTGCTCATTTCCCTGGCTGATTAAAAGGTAGCTGTACAGCCCGTCGGAGGTTCCGTAGCCTTCCAGGTTTGCAACATTTACGTCATAGCCAAATTCCGGCTGGTAATAGCCGTAGAACATCGGTGCGTCAATCGTAGTGAAATCGTATTTTCCCGCTTCAATGTTTGAAAGCTGGATGTTTAAATCCTCATCCGTGTATGCAATCTCGATGGGGGCATCCGGATGCTCCTTGTTATAATTCTCAATGTTCGTTGTCTGATTGACACCCGCAGAGCCCACAAAGGTATATCCCGCCAGATCCTCATAGGAAATCACTTCGCCTAAATCGATGTCCTTATTTGTGACCACAATCAGCGCATTTGCAAAAATGGGATCTGTGAAAATGTATTTTTCCTTGCGCTCCTCATTCATACCGAAATTGTTCACACCAAGCTGGTATTTATCAGAATCCAGCCCTGCAAAAATTGAGGTGAAATCCGTCACCTCCCAGACCAGTTCGTACTGGGGAAGCTTCTCAAAAATAGCGTTTACAAGCTCAATATTGTGTCCGGTAAGCTCGTTGTTGTCATCGTAAAAAGAAAATGGTCTCGGACTCGCTCCGGTCGCAGCCACCACCTTAATTTTCTCGCCGGCGCTGCCGTCTGTGCTCTCCTCCCTGCTGTCGGTCTGCTGCCCGTTCTCACCGCTGCCTGCTGCGGTATCCTTACTTCCGCAGCCCGCAAGGCTTCCTGCCACAAGTGCTGTTGCAATTCCTGCTGTGATAACTCTTTTCCATAATCTGCTTTTCATAATTTTTCTCCTCTGACCTTTCTGATTTTCTGTAAAATATTTCTTTTACAGGAATGATACTGGATGGATTCGAACCATCAACTTCGGCTTTGCAAGCCTATGCCATTCCAGCGGCTACAGCATCCAATTCTCTATACAATAAGAGCGGGCGTCATATGCATGACACCCGCTCACAAACCATTCCTATGGATCAGGTACACAATGCATATGAAAATAAAACCGTATCTTCCCATACAGTCTGGCAGCAGCAACACATCTTGCACATTTTCTCTAATCTGCTCTGTACGTTTTTCATGGCATTGTCTCCTTTCTGATTTCATACTTATTTGATAGGATTAATTGGTTTTATGTTACAAAGTATACATTTTCTTCCAATATGTGTCAATACATTTTTCCTTTTTTGGTATTTGCTAATAATTAGAGCCGGTTATAGGTTTTTCTTATATCTCGTTCTCTCCCCGCACGGCACGTTTTATACGGTCAAGTGCCTCCTCCAGGATACGTCTCGGGCATGCGACATTGATCCGCTCAAAGCCCTCTCCCACGCTGCCAAATATGGCACCGCTGTCCAGCCATAAACCTGCCCCATTTAAAATCAGTTTCTCCCGCTCCGCCTCGGTAAGTCCCAGCTTCCGGAAGTCAAGCCACACCAGATACGTGCCCTCCGGCGGAATCAGCTTTATTTCCGGCAATTCGCGCTTCAGATATTCCCCAATAAATGAAATATTCCCTTCTATATAGGAAAGCACTGCCTGATACCACTCTTTCCCTTCCCGGTATGCCGCCTCGCAGGCAGTCAGCCCCAGTGCATTCAGCTGGCTGTAGCCTATGGCATCCAGTTCCTTTTTAAAGCGTGAACGCAGTTTAGGATTCGGAATAAATATGTTTGACACCTGCAGTCCCGCCAGATTAAAGGTCTTTGCCGGTGATGTGCAGATGATGCAGTTGTCGGAAAACTCCTTTCCAAGGCTCGCAAACACCGTATGCTTTCTGTCTCCGAACACAAAATCCTCATGAATCTCGTCACTCACCACAACCACATTATGTTTCCGGCAGATTTCTCCGATTCTTCGCAGCTCTTCCTCCGTCCATACTCTGCCCACCGGGTTATGGGGGCTGCACAGAAGGAACAGTGTCACGTTATTGTCTGTGATTTTCTGCTCGAAATCCGCAAAATCGATGTAGTATTTTCCGTCCTCTCCAAGCTGCAGATCGCTGCTTACCACATTTCTTCCGTTATCCCGAATCACCTCGGTAAAGGGATAATAGACCGGCTGCTGCACCAGCACAGAATCCCCTTCCTTCGAATAGGCCTTGACTGCCAATGCCAACGCCACGACAACTCCCGGTGTTTTTACCAGCCATCTTCGATCCGGTCTCCAGCCGTGCTGCTTCTCCATCCAGTCTGCCACCGCCGCAAAATAGCTTTCCCCGGTCTCCGTGTAGCCAAATATCCCATGCTCCACCCGTCTGGCGATTGCATCCAATACAAGGCTTGAGGTCTTAAAATCCATGTCCGCCACCCACAGCGGCAGCACATCCGCCGGTTTTCCTCTCCGCACTGCAAAATCATATTTCAGACAATCCGTATTCCTGCGCTCTATGATCTCGTCAAAATTCAAATTTCTTTCTTCCATTTCTCCTCCATTCCGAAGCGCTTACGTTACAAATGCTTCTATGCTTTTTCCTCCCCGGAATTTCCCGGAAAACTTTCGATGGCATACCGAAGATCACTAATCAGATCCTTTTCATCCTCAATTCCCACAGAAAGGCGTAAAACGCTGTCCGTGATACCGTTCTGAATACGAATCTCCTCCGGCACATCCGCATGGGTCTGGGTCGTGGGATAAGTAATCAGTGTCTCCACTCCTCCAAGACTCTCCGCAAAATGAATCAACTGAATGGATTTTAAAATATGCAACGCCAGCTCCTTACTTTCCACTTCAAACGTAATCATGCTTCCAAAGCCGGTTGCCTGCTTCTTACAGACTTCATAATTTCTGGTTCCGGGTATCCCCGGATAATAGACCTTCTTTACCCTGGGATTGTGAAGCAGAAATTGCACAATTGACTGTGCATTTTTCTGTGCCATCTCCATCCGAAGCGGCAGTGTTTTGATTCCCCGCAGAATCAGCCAACTGTCAAGGGGCGCCAGACCGGAGCCAACTGTCTTAATGATAAATCGAAGCTGCTCGGCGATTTTCTCCGAGCCTGTCACCAGAAAACCTGCCAGGGTATCATTATGACCACCCAGGAACTTCGTTCCGCTGTGCACCACAATATCCGCCCCCAGCTCCAGCGGCTTCTGAAAATACGGTGACAGAAAGGTATTGTCTACAATAAGCAGCAGCCCGTACTTCTTTGCCAGCTTTGCCGTCTTTGCAATATCAATCACGTTCATCATGGGATTGGTCGGTGTCTCGATATAGATTGCACGGGTATTCTCTTTTATGTAATCCTCAATATTTTCCTCTCCACAGTCGATGTGGCTGAACCGGATTCCATTCTTTTCACTGATATGGTCAAATAAACGAATGCTCCCGCCATAAAGATCCCGGTCAGTGATGATATGGTCGCCCGGTCCAAACAGCTCAAACAATGCGGCAATTGCCGCCATGCCTGAGGAAAATGCCAGTGCATCCACACCGTTTTCTATCGCTGCCACCACCCGTTCTGCCTGCTGCCTGGTCGGATTCTGTAGTCTGCTGTAGTCAAACCCGGTACTCTTTCCCACCTCCGGGTGGGCATAGGTGGCTGTCTGATAAATTGGAAAGCTGATGGCTCCCGTATTGTCCCCGTCAAATTTTTCTCCGTTTCCGTAAATACATTTTGTGGCTACCCCGTATTCCATCTATGTACCTCCCAATCTATTAGTTTTCATATCGTTTTAATAGGATTTTATGTTGTAATATTACTATAATCTTATTTGACGGATTTTTCCAATACCTATAAATTAGAATCCGGTATAGGTTTAACCTATACCGGATTCTAATTGAAATCGTATTCACTTTACCACCAGTTCAGTAATTTCCCTCCCCAGTAAATCAGTCCCAGCACCCAACTGGAAAAGATTCCGTATAGTATTACCGGACCTGCAATCGTAAAAATCTTGCAACCGATTCCGAATACCTGTCCCTCCTTCTGAAACTCAATCGCAGGTGCTGCCACACCGTTTGCAAAGCCGGTGATGGGAACAAGCGCCCCGGCACCGCCCCAGTTCGCCAGTGAGGGATAGATATTGAAGCCGGTCAGAAGAATCGACAGAAGAATCAGCAGCATACTGCACCAGCTGCCGGAGGTATCCTGATCCAGCCCATAGCTTTTGCAGGTATTTAAAATAAACTGCCCTATGACACAGATGATTCCGCCGGTGACGAATGCCTTCGCCATATTGGCCCAAAGATTATGGGTAGGCGTGACCTCCTTCACATACTCGTTGTATTTCTTATTCTGCCGCTGCTTTAATTCTTTCTCATTCATACAAAACGTCCTCTCGTTTTCTTTTTCTTAGTATGTACCGGATTGACGTTTGTATGCATCGATTTTATTTCTTTTGCCACTTTGCATAGAGCTTCACATTGCCTGTGCTTCCGCTCTCTATGGTCTTCACTCTGTTTTTAAATTTGCTGTCCGAATACCAGCCCTTGAAGGTGTAGCCCTTCCGTGTCGGATTCGCCAGCTTTATGGTCTTCGTCTTCATCGTGTAGGTTGCCGGATTCTTGCTGCTGTTCTTTCCACCGTTCAGCTCGTAAGTGATGTCGTACTTTTTCAGTTTCCACTGCGCATAGAGCGTAACCGTCTTTCCGTTCTTTGTGGTCAGGTTCTTAACCGCAGCTTTGTTCTTATAAGTTGTTCCGGTTCCGTCCTTCTTGGTATTCCAGCCCACAAATTCATATCCGGTACGCTTGAAGCCATTGCTGGTCAGCTTGACCTCTGATCCGTATTTTACGGATTTTATCTGCTTCGTAGAGCCACTCTTTGCACCGTTTCCATCAAATTTGATGTTGTACTTATTTGCTGTCCATTTCGCGTACAGGGTCTTATTTCCGGTTGAGCCTTTGGAAATCTTTGTTACCTTTTTCGTAAGCTTCTTGTCCGAATACCATCCGGCAAATGTATAGCCACTCCGTGTCGGATTCGACAGCTCGATTGTCTTTGTGTTCACCTTATAGGAAGACGGATTCTTGCTGTTGTTTTTCCCACCGTTTAATTCATATTTGATGCTGTAGGTTTCGATTTTCCACTGGGCATAGAGCTTTACCGTTGCCCCATCCTTCGTGGTAAGATTCTTTATCGCTGCCGCATTCTTGTATGTCGTTCCGCTTCCGTCCTGTTTGGTGTTCCATCCGGTAAATTTATAACCGGTCTTTTTGAAGGCATTGGATTTGAGCTCATAGCTCTTGTCATAACGCAGGCTGGTCATCTTATCCATGCTTCCCTTGTCGGCGCCATTTCTGTCAAACTGAATCGTGTACTTAATTGGCTCCCACTGGGCATACAGCGTAATGCTGCTTCCTTTGGCATTGTACAGGGGGCAAAGATTGATTACCTCTGCCTGATTGCTATAGGAAGTTCCCTTGCCATCCTTCTTGGTATTCCAGCCTTTGAACTTGTAACCCGTTTTTGTAAATCCATTGGCAGTCAGTGCATAGGAAACTCCGCACTCACGGCTGCTCATGGTCTTGGTGCTTCCGCCGTTTGCGCTGTTTCCATCGAATTTAATGTCATATTTGATGGACTCAAAGGTGAGACTATTCTCTTTTGCAAATGTTTCTGCTGTAGAATTACGGTATCCGATAATCTTGCACTGGGTAGATTTTTCAAAGGCAGTGCTATGTATGGTTGTTACCTTATCGTATATCACTACCTTTGCAAGGTTCTCATTCTTCGCAAATGCCTGATATCCGATGTCTGTCACTCCGGTGGGCAGTGTGAATTCTGTCATTCCGGTGCAGGCAGTGAATGCATAGTCACCAATCTTCGTAACAGAAGAAGGAATTACAATCTCTGTGGCAGACGTGCAATAATAGCAAACTTTCGGTGGGATGGTCGTGATTCCTTCCTTAAACACAACCTTTTTCAAGGTCTCGCAGCGGGAAAGAATACCGAATGCACCTCTGCCGTCTGCATTCATACCGCCTTCTTTTAAGGACGACGGAATCGCAATCTCCGTAATTTTCGTGCCATCAATCATGCCTGTTCCAAGCTTTTCAATTCCATCCGGCAGTGTAAGACTGGTAAGTGCTGTATTCCGGAATGCCTCTACGCCAATTTCCTTTACATTCGCCGGAATTGTAATCGATGCCAGGCTGTTACAGTCTTTAAAGGCATAATTCTCAATCTTGGTAACAGTGTCAGGAATTACAACCTGTGTAAGATACGGACTATTACGGCACACCCTCGTGACGGTCGTACTTCCATCCGCAAACACCACCTTTTTCAAGGTCTCGCAGCCGGAAAGAGCCCCCGTATTATCCGAAGGGAGATTTTTCAGAGACTTTGGAATCGTAATCTCTGCAACGGAAGTTTTTGCAATAATACTGTAGCCAAGAGTCTCCAGGGAAGCCGGCAGTTTTATGCTTGTGAGCCCCGTATTGTAAAACGCCTCTGCTGCTATCTCTGTCACGGTATCCGGTATCGTTACAGAGGTAAGCGCCGTCACATTTTTAAAAGCCTGTCTCCCGATTGCGGTAACGGTGTATCCGCCGATTTTATCCGGTATGCTGACCGCTCCGCCCGCTCCGTTATACTTTGTGATGGTTGCCTTACTGTTGGAAACCTGATACGAGAAGTCGCCCTCCGTATAAGTGGTTGCAAGTTTCCCCGCATCCTCCACTACTTCCGCATCTACAGCCTTCTCTTCTTCCAAAGCTTCCTCTGTTGCTTCCGTATATTCCGGTTCTTCCGCACATTCTGTCTCTTCCGATATTTCCGTAGCTGCTGCATCCGCTTCTTCCGGTTCCGCTGTCTCCGTCTCCTCAGCGATTTCTGTCGCTTCCGCCACTTCTGTCTCCTCGACAGCTTCTGTCGCTTCCGCCACTTCTGTCTCCTCGACAGCTTCTGTTGCTTCCGCCACTTCTGTCTCCTCGACAGCTTCTGTCGCTTCCGCCACTTCTGTCTCCTCGACAGCCTCTGTTGCTTCCGCTTCTTCTGTTTCATCGATTGCTTCTGTTGCTTCCGTGCTTTCTGTTACTTCCTGCTCTGTACCAGATTCTGCTGCAGATACTCCCTGGTATCCTGTAGGTACAAGCATTATTGCCGCAAGAAGTAATGCAATAACTCTTTTTTTCATCTGCTACTCTCCCTCTGCCATCCTACTTGCTGATTTTTACAGACTTCACACTGCTGTAGCTTCCATAAATTTTCTTACCGTTTACGGTCTTATAAGCTCTGATCTTATAATAGTAGGTCTTGCCCTTTGTGAGCTTCTTATCCGTATAGGAGGTCGTGCTGTTCTTCGTGATGGTCTTCTCCAGCTTGTATCCGGATGATTTCTTTGTTGAACAATAAATTTCATAGCCGGTAACTGTTTTATCCCGTTTCCATGTTATGGTTGCTGTTTTACTCTTGCTGTTGGTTGCTTTAGAGATTGTTACCTTCTTTGGTGTGATTTTAAATGTAATTTTTTTGGTATCCTTGAAATTGCCTTTACCTTTGATGGTAATTGTCGCAGTACCAATGTTTTTGTTATCTTTGTAGGAAATCGTATAATCCGTGTCTTTTTTCAGGGTTGTCCCATTGAACTTTACGGTAACAGACGGTTTGATAGACTTCCCGGTATATGCGGTATTCGATACTTTGCTAAAGGTTGCATCGGAAATCTTTGCAGGATTGATCTTGAATTCAATCTTCTTGCTTCCGCTGTAAATACCGATTCCCTTCACCGTTACCGTTGCGGTTCCCGCATTTTTGTTATTCTTATAGGAAACCGTGTAATCCACATCTTTTGTGAGCGTATTTCCCGCATATTTTACTTTTACGCCCGGCTTCTGTGCTTTTCCGTTGTAGGTTTTGTCGCTGATCTTGGAAATACTTGCCTTGGAAATCGGAATCGTTGTTATTTTAAATGTCAACGACTTTGTTCCGGTATAATTTCCAATACCGGTAATCGTCACGGATGCTGTACCAATCTCTTTGTTGTTTTCGTACTTTAACGTATAATCCGTGTCTTTCACCAGCTTAACATTCTTATAAGTAATTGTGGGTTCCGGTGTAATGACATCTCCGGTGTAATACTGATCCTTGATTCCTGAAATACTGGTATCTGCAATCTTGACTTTGGCAACCAGCTTTAATTTATATTTACCGGTTGCATTTTTCCCTGCTACCCTGAGATAATATTTTCCCTGCTCCAGCTTGATTGTGTGCTGCTCTGTTACATACCCAAGGCTTTCATTCCACTTTCCGGATACCCCCTCAATCACTTCTCCAGAACTGTTATAAAAAGTGACCACATACTCTTTCATATAAGAAGTAATATTAAGAGATAATTCCTCTGCCCTTGTCAGGGTAAACGTCATAATATCTTCTGTATCGTTTAATGCAATATGACCTGTCACCTCTGTATTCAGCGCAAGATTGTATGCAGAAGCAAAATTGTCATCCGCCTGTGTGTAAGATACGTTTGCAGACTCAAAATTCAACGTAAAGTTATAATTACCTGTACACTTCACATCATAGTCTTCATCATGGTATTTCCAGCCATCCACCAGCAAATAATAGGTTCCCTGTGCTAAATCGAAGGAATAGTCATTCTCTATCATCTTCAGATTGTCGTTCCAGTAATTTTTCACAGACTCATAGAGCTTCTCTCCGGCAGAATTGTAGAGGCACATACTGTAAAAATTCAGGTAGGATACCATATGCATATTAATTCTTCCCGGCTCTGTTATCTGAAATTTAAAAAAGTCCTGTTCATCATTTGCTGCAATCTGTCCTTTAACCGTAGCTGATGGACTGATTCCCGTTGCACTTGCAAAGTCATTGTTCGGCTCCGCGAAGGATTCTCCGGCGGAAGTAAATGCAAGCTTCATGCTGTAGGTTCCGGTGTAGTATTTCCGATTATAATCATAATACGCATTGTCATCGGCGCTGACTCTTATATAATACTCCCCTGCCGTCAAATCTACATTATTTGTCTTGGTGATACGCTTTGTATTCGCATTCCATTTCGTAACGTCAAGCAGAACGCGCGTCCCATCCACAGAATAAACCTGTAAATTATAACATTCCATCTGGGATGTCATCTCAATCGTGAGACGACCTGCTGACGGCAATGTCACATAATACATATTATACAGACCCTTCTCTGCAATACTGCCTGTATAGGTTCCGTTCGGCGCGATTGTCTTTTCTTCTCCAAGACTTTCTGTTGTATAGAGAACCTTATCTATAACCTCAGTATTTCCACTTTCCTTTGTTTCTTCCGATACTTCTGTCTCTGTTGTTTCCGCCTGTGCAGCTTCTGTTTCTTCCGAAGTCTCCGTCTCCTCAGCGACCTCCGTCTCTTCCGCGACCTCCGTCTCTTCCGCAGCCTCTGTCTCTTCCGCAGCCTCTGTCTCTTCCACAGCCTCTGTCTCTTCCACAGCCTCTGTCTCTTCGGTTGCTTCCGTCTCTTCCGCTTCTGCTTCCGCAGCCTCCTCTTCGGTTACATCCGGGGCATCCTCCTGCACTTCGTCGAAAACATCTGACACATTCAGATTTGATGAATCAGTTTCTGCCCCCCCCCGAATTACTTTCGTAGTTTTGTGTGGCCAGTACCACATCCTGCGGCGCTGCGGTCACTACGACTGCCGCTGCAAGTATTGCCGCCAGGGCTTTACTCCATGTCGTTCTTTTCATTCCTGTTCCTCCTTGTTCTTATGTATTGTATGAAATATCGAAAAGAAACCTTACTTATTCAGATTACACGTTCGATATCAGTTTGTCAATTTATTCCATAAGTACCATTCCGACAGTACAATTCACCGGCACCTTTTTGTCCTCGAAAACCCAAAAAATCAGGACGGCAGCGTCACCTTCCAGAGATACTCCTCCCGCTTTCCCCAGAGGAGCAGCTCCTTCATCTGCTCGTCCCATTCCTCACTTACTTTGTAGTTATTTACCATCCAGAACAGGTACTCTTCCTTCTCATCCACCGGAGTGAGAGAAGGAATCTGTTCTGTCAGCAGCGAAAATAACTCCTCCGGTCTTATGTCGTCATCAATTTCCACCCCGGAGAGCCTGGAAATCAGCCCCGCTGCATAATAAAACTCATAATTTCCCGTCAAAATGGATTTCTTCATATTACATTTGATAATCACGCTCTGGCGTGCAATGGATGTCACCATATCTTTTCCCTCCATCGGTGCAATAACCTGCGCCGCTTTCCGTTTACATCCATTTTACCGCCCTCTTCCGTTTCCGTCAATTATCCTGCCGTTCCCGCAAAACGCACCCGGCTTTCTCCACAAAGCACATCCGGCTTTTCTCCGCAAAGCCTCATGTCATACACAGGAGTTTTCCACGTGAAATGTCACGGTCCCGGCATCTGATTCAGGAAATAATAAAGGGAGCCGCAGGTTTTCCCAAACGCCATGAAAAGAAGTACCCAGAACAGCCCTTCCTTCTGTCCGAACCGACGGAACATGATGGGAAAGGTGTTTAATATTTCCGCCAACGCCACCGCAAGACATCCTACAAAAATTCCCGCCGTGATTCCGTACAGATACAGGAACCAGGTTCCGAAGGGGATTCTGATATCCAGAAAAACAGACACAATATTTCCCAGGATTCCTCCCAGAATAATGGCATTTTCAAAATGGATGGTCTCCGCTGCACGATTACATTTTCCAATCATCCGGGGCAGCACGCCCAGCACAATCATAAACGCAAAGGTGCCCGCCGATACCGCAAAGCCCGCAGCAAGTCCGATAAACCCCAGATAGATTCCCTTAATTAACATCGATGCTATGTCCCTTTCTCTCCGCATTCTCAATAAATGCCGAGTCTATATCATTTTCGTATTTGCGCATTTCCACCTGAATCGGTGTGGGGTCCGGCGTAATTTTCTTGCGCCCCACATGGTTGAAGAAAATGCAGATTCCAATGGCAAGCCCGATGGAATAACAGATTTCAAGCGGTGTCACCCCGCTTGAAGGAACTCCCATCACCTGCTTGTACAGCTTAGAGAACAGGTCGTTCACCGATATGTCATTGTTAAATGCCATAATGGTAAATGCGGAGCCAAAAAAGGTAATGACACATAGTACCACGGTTTTTAGCGCACTGAGCCATTTGGGCTTCTCCGGATTCGGGATATACTCCACAATAAAATCCGCCTCTCCCTCACTGGATACATCCACGTTCGGATAATCCTCATGAATGAGCTGAATCAGCTTCAGCACGGAAAACACCTTGCGCTCGTTTTTCTGTTTCTTCGTATCGATGGCATCCTTAAAGCTGTATATTTTTTTCTGCTTCAGTTGTCTTAGTATCGCCTCGTCGGCACACTCCAGCTTCGCCACGTCCGACAATTTTACATGGCGGTCCGTCACAATGACATTGCGGTCCGCTTTCAGATACAGGGTTTCTTTTTTCTCACTCATGCCGTCATCCCATCCTCATTCATTTCCCAAACCGGCATTCCGTCTGCCGGAGCTGTCTGATCCATTTCCCAAACCAGCATTCCGTCTGCCGGAACTTCCTGGTCACGGTTTCTGCCTGCACAGAGAAAAATTCCCAGTACTACTGCAAATACCAGAATTCCAACCAGACAGGCTCTGTATTTTCTTCGATTCATGATTTTATCCTCCCATCAATTTATAATTGCTGGAATTATTATGGCAAAATCAACAAATATTATGTATCAGATTGCTTTTTGAAAAAAAACGTGGTACTTTTTGATAAGAATACCTTTTTGAAACGGAGAATGGAATTGTTATGGCTGTAACCAAGGAAGTGCTCACTCTTGCTGTGGAAACCGGAGATGCGCTGTTGCGCAACGGAGCGGAAGTCTACCGGGTGGAAGATACCGTAAACCTCATTTTAAAAGCATATGAAATTGAAGATTATGATGTCTATGTACTTTCCAATGGAATCTTTGCCAGCGCCAACGAGGGAAAGGAGGATGCCTGCAGCGTCATCCGTCATGTCCCCCTAAGCGCCACCAATCTGGGCAGAATCACTGCCTTAAATCAGCTTTCCAGGGAGATTTGTTCCCATGAGTGTTCACTGATTGATGCGTGGATTCGCCTGGAAGAATGCAAGCATCTTCCCACGACAAAGCCCTGGGTTCTGACTTTTTTCTGCGGGCTGGGCAGTGGATGCTTCTGCTATATGTTCGGCGGTCAGGTTTTGGATGCCTGCATTGCATTTCTCGCCGGCGTCCTGTTGCAGCTGCTTTTGCTTGCTGCACATAAAAGCCCGCGTTTTATGCGCCAGATTCTCGGAAGCGCCCTGGTCACCACCATAAGCCTTCTTTTTCTCTGCACCGGGCTTTCCGTAATGTATGACAAAGTCATCATTGGCGCCATCATGCCGCTTGTTCCCGGTATCGCCCTGACTACCTCCATCCGGGATTTTTTCAACGGAGATTACCTATCCGGCACGATTCACATGATTGACGCACTGTTGACCTCCTTCTCCATTGCAGTAGGTGTGGGTGCCGTCATGACCGTTTATCAGATTATTACAGGAGGCACTTTTCTATGACGACAATGATAATACAGTTTGTGATTTGTCTTTTTGCCACACTATCTTTCGCTGTCCTGTTTCATGCACCGAAGGCAGAACTGGTTTTCTGTGGGCTTACCGGCTCCCTGGGATGGATTGTGTATCTGCTCTGTCTGGAATCAGATTTGAGCATACCCATCTCCAATCTGGTTGCCACCCTGGCTCTGACTGTGGTGGCGCGGACAATCTCAGCCATCCGCCGGAATCCCGTTACGGTCTATCTGCTCTGCGGCATCTTCCCGCTGGTTCCCGGCGCCGGAATTTACTATACCTCCTACTACTTCATCATGAACCAGATGGACCTGTGCAGCCAGTCCGGCATGGAAACCGTAAAAGTGGCAGGCTCCATCGTACTTGGCATCCTGTTTGGTTTCGGACTTCCGCAGAGCTGGTTTAATATGTTAGGACGTTTCTTCGGAAAAAAACATGCCCCGGCAAAGCCAGAGGCATGAATTTATCACCTGATTTCTATTTACGCGTTCCCGGCGGCAATCTTTGCCGCCATAAGTCTTGCAGTTTGTTCATCCAGATTCACAATGGTATCGTTTAAACGCTTTCATTCTTCATCGGAATATGTGCTTGGAACTCTGCTTTCAGTGTGGGCGGTATATTACCTTTTATTCTTTAAAATTCCTACTACCGCATCATACGCCTCCGGCTGATGCGGAAATGTACAATCCGTACAAACTTTTACTTTTCTTCCTTCTTTCTCTACAAACTCAGGTTTCCCCGGACAGTTCTCCTGATTATATAAAGGACAATAGCAGAACAGACAGTTAAAATTCTCCAATCCCTTATGGCAGGGAAAATATTTACATTCCCTATTTTCAAAAAAACGATATGAATTTTCCATTTATATAAACCTCTTCACTTTCTTATATTTCTCTGCTTTTTTTACAAAACTTTCTGCAAAAAACGTACTCGATGGATAATAAAGATGTGGAAAGCCCATCCAATAGTTTTCTCCTTCAATTACACAGGAATACTTTCTGCCTGTGGTTGGCTTTGTAGCAATACAACAATCTCCATTATCGGTACTGTCGAAATAATGGAACTCATGTCCTTTTATAAGCTGTCCCTCTGGTAAAAAGCAACTCTTTTTTTCTCGTATTTCTACATAACCGAAACGTACTAATTTCCCTTTGTAGCTGCAAGTTGCCGGAATAATTCCAACCATTGTATGACTTATCCCATTCTTATCTGTAATCGCATCATGCAAATACATGAAACCACCACACTCTGCCACAATAGGCATTCCCTTTTTAAATGCCTGATTGATTGCATTACGCATACTAACATTCCTGCTCAGCTCGTCTGCATGCAATTCCGGGTATCCACCGCCAATTAACAGGGCATCACAACGTTCCGGCAATTTTGTGTCATGCAAGGGAGAAAAATATGTTATTTTGGCACCATTTTCCTGCAGCATAAGTAAATTATCTTCATAATAAAAGCAAAAAGCTTCGTCCTTTGCAACTGCTATCACCGGTCTGTTACCTTCTTTATCATAACAGCAATTTACTTTGATCTGATTCTGCGTCATTAAGAGTTCTTTTGCCTGCTCTGCTATATGCTCTATTGCTTCCACATCTACAGTCTTTTCCAATTCTTCTGAAACAACTTGCAGTTGCTTTTGTATATCTGCTAACTCATTTGGTATTACAAGACCTAAATGCCTGCTTTCTATATGAATATCTTTCTGATACGGAAAATATCCAAGTACTCTTATACTTAATTCATCTTCTATCAGAGGTTTTATGATTTCATAATAAGATTTTGACATTTTATTTAAGATTATCCCTTGAATAAGATGCTCCTTATCATATGCCAGAAAACCAGCAATCATAGGTATTACAGAGCGTCCCATTCCCTTTGCATCGATTACCAATACTATCGGTGTCTCTGTCACTTTTGCCAGATGATAGGAGCTCCCTTCTTCTCTGATTCCCCCAAGTCCATCAAAAAGCCCCATTACCCCTTCCATCACAGCAAAGTCTTTTTCTGTCCTGTTTTTAAGAAAAAGCTCCTTGATTACATCTTCTCCGGTAAAAAAAGTGTCCAAATTCTTAGAAGGAATACCAATTACCTTCTCATGGAACATGGGATCTATATAGTCCGGTCCGCATTTAT
>JBJEJC010000004.1:0-25665 GCA_051877675.1 Roseburia sp.
TTCCTTGAAAACCTGCAGGGTCTGACTACGTTAAAAATCTATCAGGCGGATGAGCGCTATGCAAAAAAGATGGATGAGGAAGCGGAGAAATTCCGCAAGGTGACGATGCGGGTGCTCATCATGCAGCTTAATTCCATCAGTGTGATGGATCTGGTGGCATACGGTGGTGCGGCAATCGGAATCATTTTAAGTATGCTGGAGCTTCGCAGCGGCAGGATTACGGCGGCGGAGTGCTTCTTTATCATCATGATTTCCGCAGAGTTTTTCCTGCCGTTGCGCCTTTTAGGCTCTTTTTTTCATATAGCCATGAACGGGAATGCGGCGGCAGACAAGATTTTTGGGCTGCTGGATGCACCGGAGCCGGAGAAGGGGACATTGTCCGAGCCGGAGGGGAGCGGTATTTCTTTTGCAAATGTAGACTTTGGTTATACGGCAGACAGACAGGTGCTGCAGAATGTCTCCTTTTCTGTGCCGGAGCACGGATTTGTGGCGATTGTCGGAACCTCTGGCTGTGGAAAGAGCACAGCAGCCTCTCTGATTCTGGGACAGAATCGGGCGGATAGCGGCAGTGTTGCGATTGGAGGCACAGAGATTTCCCTTATTGACCGGATGGCACTGTACCGGAAGGTTACCGGGGTGCGTCATGACAGCTATCTGTTCGCCGGGACTGTCATGGAGAATCTTCGGATGGGCAGAGAGGATGCCGGCATTTGGGAGATGGAGGAGGCTCTGCGCAGAGTGGATTTGTACGACACGATTATGGAAAAGGGCGGGCTTACCATGCCCATATCCGAGAAGGCAGCAAATCTTTCCGGCGGGCAGAGGCAGCGCCTTGTGCTTGCAAGGGCATTGCTGCACGACAGTGATATCTATATTTTCGATGAGGCAACCTCAAATATCGACGCAGAGAGCGAGAATAAGATCATGGAGGTTGTTCATGAATTGGCAGAGAGCAGGACGGTAATTCTGATTTCTCACCGACTGGCAAATGTGGTGAAAGCGGACCGAATCTATGTTATGAAGGATGGTACGATTACGGAGCAGGGAACCCACCAAGAACTGATGGCGCAAAACGGTTACTACAGCAGTATTTATACGGCACAGCATGAGCTGGAAAAATACGCGGCTTTACAGTAAGCGATGGAAAGGAGCAGTAAGGCTATGAAACAGAGAGAAAGACGCAGCGGCTTTGCAGTGATGGCAGGATTAATCGGTATGGTTCGTCCGCTGCTTGCAATTATGCTGCTGGCTATTCTTATGGGGTGTGCGGGAAATCTGGCAGCCACCTTCTTAACGATACTCGGCGGATACGGTCTTCTGGAGGTGACAGGCTTCTATAACGGAATGCCGCTTGCGGTGATTTTCACACTGCTTATTGTGTTTGCTGTGGCAAGGGGAATTCTGCGTTATGCGGAGCAGGCGTGCAACCACTATATTGCATTCAAGCTGCTGGCGCACATCCGCCATCAGGTATTTGCAGCTCTGCGGCGGCTTGCCCCGGCAAAGCTGGACGGAAGCAAAAAGGGGAATCTGATTTCCGTTATTACCAGTGACATCGAGCTTTTGGAGGTGTTTTATGCCCACACGATTTCCCCCATTGTCATTGCAGCTATCACGTCCGTTTTCATGATTGTCTTTATCGGAAAACAGCATATTGCGCTGGGCGTGCTTGCAGGCTTTTGTTATTTCCTGGTGGGAGTGGTGATTCCGCTGCTCAATGGGAAATGGGGTAGCGAGGGCGGATGGCGCTACCGGGATTCCTTTGGCAGGCTTAACACCATTGTGCTGGACAACCTATATGGTCTGGAGGAAATCCTGCAGTACGGGCAGGAGGAAAAACGTCTTGCGGCGATGGAGGATTGCACCGCAGAACTGGAATCGGTGAATGGGGAGTTAAAAAGAAAGGAAAATGTTGCAGGCTGTGTAACAAACGGAGTGATTCTTGCCGCCGGAATCGGTATGGCGGCGATTTCCGGCCTGCTTGTGCTGGACGGAAGGCTTGCAGCGTATCAGGCGGTCATCGCCACGATTGCCCTGATGAGCTCCTTTGGACCGGTGGCAGCGCTCTCCGCATTGTCCAATAATCTGCATCTCACACTTGCCAGCGGAAACCGTGTGCTCGCTATTTTAGAGGAGCAGCCGCTGGTGGAGGATGTGACGGATGGAGCCGCCGTGTGCGGGGATGACATCTGCTGTGAGAACGTATCCTTCTCCTATGCAAAAGAGGATGCAGATTCGACGGAAGACACGGAAGTGTTGAAGGATTTCGATGCATTTTTTGCTCCGAACCGGATTCATGGAATTCTTGGAAAAAGCGGGTGTGGCAAATCCACACTTTTGAAGCTTTTGATGCGATTTTATGAGACGGATGCAGGAAAAATTGCATACAGCGGTACGGATGTGAACTGCATCAATACCAGCGCTCTGCGGAATCAGGTGTCCTATGTGACCCAGGAAACCTTCCTGTTCCAGGATACCATTGAAAATAATATCCGTGTGGCAAGGGCGGATGCCACCCATGAGGAGGTGGTGGAGGCAGCGAAGAAGGCCTCGATTCATGAGTTTATCTGTTCTCTGCCAAAGGGCTATGACACGAAGCTTGCCGAACTGGGAGATTCCCTCTCCGGGGGTGAAAAACAGCGCATTGGTATTGCCAGAGCATTTCTGCACGGCGGCAGAGTGATATTCCTGGATGAACCCACCAGCAACATTGACAGCTTAAACGAGGGCATCATACTGGAGGCATTGCGCAGAGAGCGGGAGAACCGGACCATTCTTCTGGTGTCACACCGGAAGTCCACCATGGGGATTGTGGATGAGAAGAGAATCTTTACGTAGGGAAGTATATTTTCGTTGACATTTCCTTTTCCTGATATTACCATAGTACTATAGGTTTGCGTACTTATACTATTTTCAGGAGGTTATGTTATGAATTATTTCAAAAAACGTCTTTCTATTTTCCTGTGTATTCTGGTGGCATTTACTACCGTGTGCTTTGCTGCACCACAGGAAGCAAAAGCCGCTTCAAATGTATCTCTGGGTGGAGTCGTTAATGCGTCATACATCAAAGAAGTTCAGGTGTATAAGGGTGCCCAAAATCTTTATGCCGGAGATTTTATTACAGCTTATGTTTCCTCACCATACAAGGAGTATGGCTACCTTTCCATGAACAGCGGAGTTACATACAAAAGCAGTGATAAATCTGTTGCTACGATTGACAGTAAAACCGGTAAAATTACTACCAAAAAGAATGGTACTACAACCATCACCGTCACTTTTAAAGGGGCATCTGGAAAATTTAAATTAAGGGTTGTCAGCAAAAATTCCATAAAAAAGGCAATCGGAAGCTATTATTTAAGTAGTCTTTCAGAACGTGAAAGCTGCGCAAAGGCATTTTTGGATACTACCGGTAATATCACAGGCATTACTTCTGCCAATCGTTATAAGGTTCTGACTGCTTATACGAGCTATGATTACAAATACTATAATGGTATTTCTTCCTCTTATGACTCTTCTTCCGGAAAATCCATCTACTATATTTACTGCCCCGGAGAGAGCCACGCATATGCTATCTGTACGCTACTTAGCAACTATGCATATACGCGCAGTCCGTTTACGACATCTTCTTCGAAATGCTTTAGAGTGAATTCAATTTCCGGAAAAGGAAACAGTAACAAGATTACTGTCACCTTAAAGGACAAGGTGACAGAGGACCAGATTTTTGGTGGAAACTATTTGCTTCATTTTGATTCTGAAATTAAAAAATCAAATAAGTATTCCTTCCCGATTACCGTAGAGAATACGAAAAACAAATACAAGTATTATGCAGTTGCAACGGTAACAAAAGGCTCTAACAAAATGACTATTGAAACCAGAAGTCTGAAACTGAAAAAGGGCACGACATATAAACTGGTTGCACAGTCGGGAGACTGGCTGAGGTATGTAAAGAATACCTTTAAAGCAAACTGATACGATTTCTTCATATTTTGAAAAAAGAGTGCGAAGGCACTCTTTTTTCTTATTTCGTTCTATGTTACACTAGAGGAAAATAGATACAAGGAGCTTACATATGAAAAAGAAAAACATCAGGACAAATGCAAAAAAGCATTTTAATGATTTACTGTTACCAATTATCCTGATACTCTGTGTGTTGCCGTTTGTCGTTTACATGGCAGAATATGATTACGGATACGGCAAATATCTCTGGCACTCCGATAACAGCATACTGCAGGATTTTTATACGTATTACCGGGGAATCTTCTTTCTGGTCATTGTGTTTTTCCTTATTGTGATTTTAGCCTTCCGGCTGCCGCTCTATAAGGAAGAGACGAAGGACTTTAAAATCTTCCTTCCGCTGATTGGATATGTTTTTTTCGTATTGCTGTCCGCTGTTTGTTCTGTGAATCCCAAAGCTTCCTGGCTGGGAAATTTCCCTGATATGGAAGGCGCCTTTGCTCTGATGGGGTATTGCCTTACAGGATTTTATGCCTATCAGATTATGAAAAGAGAAGATTATCAGACGATCCTTCGGGCAATCCAGATTATGTTTCTTCCGATGAGCGTAATCGGATGGTTTCAGGTATGCAAGCACGATCTATTAAATTATGAATGGGTACAGAAACTTGTAATGTCGGATTACCTTTTTGCGGAATATGGCGGAACGGTGGAAGATGTATTCACAGGGAACAATGTTTTTCTGACGCTTTATAATCCGAACTTTGCGGCAGTTTTTCTTGTTATGTTTGCCTGTGTATTTTTTGTATGTATGATATATGCAGATTGCTGGAAAGAACGGCTTTTAAATGGCATATTGCTTTTGGATGCGCTTATTTTATGCTGGTTTACCTACACAAGAGCTGCCCTCGTTGCCCTTGCAGTGGTACTGGTTGTTTTTACACTGTATACACTCAGAAAGCATGAGTCGCATCTTACAAAGTTCACATTTCTGTCTGCAGTTATTTTCTTTGCGCTGCTTTTTTTCATGGACTATGCAAACGGAGGAAAGTATCTCGGGCGACTGATTGATGACAAAAAGAGTACAAGCCTTTCTTCCATTCTCACCACGGAACGCGGGGTAGAAATTACCTATGAAGGTGCTACATATATTCTTGCGTTTACAGAGGACTTTGACTCTGTCTGTGTTACGGACAGCAGTGGCATTACACTTCCGGTTGCACAGACAGCTTCCGGCGAAATCGAGCTGCCGTTTGCAGAGGAGGCTTATGCAACCGTTATGGAATGGGATGGCTACACAACGATGCTGGTATTCCTTGAAAATACAACGTTACAGTTTATCAAAGAGGACGGTACCTATTATTATGCTACCGACTGGGGAAAAACAGATTGCATGACGGAAATCCCACACGTTGATTTTCATGGTCTTGAGTCCCTGGGAAGCGGGCGGGTTTATATCTGGTCACGTATCCTCCCGATGCTGGGAAACTATATTTTTATCGGAAGCGGACCGGATACCTTTGCAGAAGTTTACCCGCAGAATGATTATGTGGGGAAAATGATCTACGCTAAGAATCCCGGAAGAATTATCGAACGTGCGCATAACGATTATCTGATGCGCTGGGTACAGACAGGGCTTCTCTCGCTGGTATGCCTGTTGGTATTCTACGTTCTGTTTTTTAAGAAATGTTTTTCATTTTATAAGAATGATATGTCTGCCGATGTGGCGAGCCGGTTGGGGTTTGGCTGCTTTCTCGGCTGTATAGGGTATCTTGTTTGCTGTTTTTTCAGCGATTCCACGCTTTATACAACACCGGTTTTTTATGTGTTTATCGGGCTTGCGTTAGCTGCCACATATGACACAGACAATACAACATCCAGGGAAAGAAGGAGAAAAGACAGATGAAATTTCAGGACATGGAATACAGCCGTCTTTCGTATGAGGAGCTGCAAAGACGCTATAGAGAACTTTCGGAGATGCTTGCCGATGCCGAATCCGGAGAGGATTTTGAACGGGTTATGGAAGCGCGGCAGACGCTGTGGGATGATATGACTGTCATGACAATCTGCAGCGTGCGGCATGATATGAATATCAATGATGAATTCTATGCGGCAGAGCAGGCGTATTACGATGAGATAGCGCCCAGGCTTTCGGAGCTTAGTAACCAGTTTAACAGACAATTGATGGAGTCTCCGTTTCAGGAGGAACTGCGGGAGCGGATTGGCGAATTTGCTTATGTGGTGATGGAACAGGAGCAGAGGAGTTTTTGCAGTGAATTAATACCGCTTCAGCAGGAGGAGAATGCCCTGATTGCGCAGTATGCGAAGCTTACCGCCAATGCGACGGTTTCCTGGGAGGGCAGAGAGATTAAGAGAAACAATGTGGCTTCCATCCAGGAATCTACAGACCGGGAAGTGAGAAAGCGAATGGCATTTGCACTTTCCGATTCCTGGGAGAGCCAGAGGGCGGAGCTTGAGGATATTTACGATAAGCTTGTGAAGAACCGGGACAGACAGGCGAAGCAGCTCGGTTACCGCAATTATGTGGAGATGGCTTATGTGCAGAAAAACCGTATCGGGTACGGACCGAAGGAGGTTGCCAGTTTCCGGGAGGAGGTCAAAAGGACCCTGGCACCGCGATATGTGGAGCAGGAGGAGAAACGGAGAGAGCGCATTAAACTGGACCATCTGTATGTGTACGATTCCCCGCTTCATTTTCTGAATGGCAACCCGAAGCCGGTGGGGGATGATAGGCAGTGTATGGAGACGGCGCGCAGGATGTTTGAGCAGATGTCACCGGAGACCGCGGAATTTATTGACTATCTGATGGACAACGGACTTTACGATGTAGAGATTCGCGACGGAAAGGTTGGCGGCGGGTATATGACAACCTTTGAGAAATACAGGGCACCGTTTATATTTGCCAACTTTGACGGCACCAGCGAAAATGTTTACATCATTTCCCATGAAGGCGGTCATGCGTTCCAGGGCTATCTGAAGCGGGAGGAACCCATACGCGAGCGCTGCGGGTATACCTCTGAGATTGCGGAGACCCATGCCATGGCGATGGAATTCTGGGTATGGCCGTATCTGGAACTGTTTTTCGGGGATAGGGCAAAAGATTACCGCACCCAGCATCTGGAGGGAGCACTGCAGCGGATTCTGTACCAGTGTGAGCAGGACGAATTCCAGCAGCTTGTCTACGAACATCCGGAAATGACTCCGGCAGAGAGAAACAAGCTTTGGAGGAAGCTGGAGGGAGAGTATTTTCCGGCGAAAGACTATGGAGGAATCCGGAATCTGGAGGATGGATGCAGCTGGCAGAGAATCCCCCATGCGTTTTATTGGCCGTTTTATGCCATTGAGTATGGCCTTGCCCAGGTATGTGCGTTGGAGTACAAGCACTGGATGGAAAAGGATAAAAAGGCGGCATGGGAAAGTTATCTGACATTTTGCCGGAATACGGGATTAAAGAGTTTTCCGGAACTGATCAAAGAGGCTGGGCTTGAAAATCCCTTTGAGGAGGGGGCACTGGAGCGGGCATTATCCTGATCGAATGAGAATAGAAATTGGTATCCTATCATAATGAACGGAGGGGAAAACAGAGATGAAAATTTTAGTAATTAACGGAAGTCCGAAAGGAAAAGGGAGCAATTCGTACAGGCTGACTACCGCTTTTTTGGAGGGGATGAAGCTTGGCTGTACAGAAAATGATGCTCGGGAGGAAGTGCAGGTAGAAGAAATCCAGGTAAACCGGCTGGATATAAAGCCTTGTCTTGGCTGCTTTTCCTGCTGGAACAAAACGCCGGGGAAATGCTGTATACAAGACGATATGGCAGGGGTCCTCGAGAAACTTCTGTGGGCGGATGTCACTGTGTGGAGTTTTCCACTCTATTATTACACCGTGCCCGGCGGCTTAAAAAATCTGATTGACCGCCAGCTTCCGATGGCGCTCCCCTTTATGGTGGAGCGGGAGGATGGAATGGGAAACGGAAGCCATCCGTCCAGATACGATATGAGCGGGAAACGGACCGTGGTGATTTCCACCTGTGGTTTTTACACGGCGGAGGGAAACTATGACGGAGTCTGCAGCCTGTTTGACCATATGTGTGGCAAAGACCGGTATACGACTGTTTTCTGCGGGCAGGGAGAACTGTTCCGGGTGCCGGAGCTGTCCCAGAGGACAAATGAATATCTGGAATATGTCAAAACCGCAGGCAGAGAGTATGTGGGAGGAGGTGTTTCCGGGAAAACAAGGGAAAATTTAAACCAATTGCTGTATCCCAAAGAAATCTTCGAGCGCATGGCGGATGCCAGTTGGGGGATTGAGAAGTGAAAACGATAAAAGAAATTAGAACGGTATGGGAAAAACAGCCGGATGGATTTCCGGTTTTTCTGCAGGAGAATCCGGATATTTTTCCGCAGGTGGGAGCCGGACAGAAGAAAGAGAATGAGGCGCTTGTGCAGCAAGTTTCCAGGCAGATGCAGAAAAAACTCCGGCAGAAGCCGGAAGGAGAAGCGGGCCAAAAGCAGTTAGAACAGGAACTGGAGAAGGACTTTTTGGACTTTCTGGGGCGGGAGAAACTGATCTGCCTTTCTGACTGGATGAGCCGGGAACTGCTGGATGCATTTGAGCGGGAGACAAAGCATTTTGTAGAAAAAGTAAGGGCATTTGACCGGACCCTAAATCAGGCGCAGATCTGGCAGACGTTGCGGAATTATTTTATCTATTCTATGATTGTGGAAATGCAGGGCGAGGAGCAGAATGCAAAGAATCCGATTCTGGCATACAGCCTTCTCTATCCCTACACGGATAATTATATTGATGATGAAAAGATTCCGGGGCAGGACAAGGAACGGTATAACCGGATGATTGCCGCAAAGCTGCGGCAGGAAGTGGTGATACCGCAAAATGAGCTGGAGGAGAAAACCTGCCGCCTTTTGGATATGATTCTGGAGTATTATAAGGCTGCGGAGCAAAAGAGAGTTGCAGATACGCTGCTTCAGTTGCTGGAAGCCCAGAACGACAGCATAAAACAGCAGAAGCCGGGAGTAACGGAGGAGCAGATTCTGGAAATTTCCATCCGGAAGGGAAGTACTTCGGTGTTGGCAGATTACCTTTTTGCGGCGGAAGACTGGACGGAGGACGAGGAGAGATTTTATCTGAAATTCGGGTTTCTGCTTCAACTGGTGGATGATTTGCAGGATATCGGGGAGGACCGGAAAGCGGGGAGCCAGACGATAATGACGAAAGCAGAGGAACAGCAGAGACTGGAACAATGCGTGAACCGTCTGCTCTGGTTTACCTGGAACAGTATCCGGGAATTTCAGCCGAGAAATCCGCATCTGAAAGGCTTTGTGCTGAAAAACTGTGTGGAAATTTCACTGTTTGCAGCAGCCATGAACCCGCAGTTCTTTTCCGGAAAGTATCTGAAGGCATTGGAGCCCTATTTGCCGCTTTCGCTGGATTTCCTGAAAAAATGTGCTGAAAACGGAAAGAGGAGCTTAAGTTTATTATGAACTTGAGCTCCTTTTTTCTGTGTATAGGTACATGTAGCGAAGGTTTGAAAAAAATCTTAACTTTAGAGTTTAAAAATGACACAAGTAGTGATATGATAAGAAAAGCAGACGATCATTGTATAGACAAAAAAACCAGCTTCAATAGCTGGTACAAAAATATGAGTGTAAAATAAATACCGCACAATGCGGGTAAACGATATCGGATAAATCCTTATTTGCACTCACCTTGTAAGTTTGTAGACAAAGAATAGCACATAAAAAGAGAAAAGTCAATGGAGGATTAGAAAAATGGGAGAAAAGATGTATTTGGGTTTGGATATGGGAACCAATTCAGTTGGTTGGGCAGTTACGGATGAAAGTTATCAATTGGTTCGCGCAAAGGGAAAAGATCTCTGGGGGGCAAGATTATTTGACGAGGCTCAGACATCGGCAGAACGTCGCATGTATCGAATCTCGCGACGCCGCAGGCAAAGAGAAAAAGCGCGTCTAGGGCTATTGAGAGAATATTTTGCAGATGCGATAGATGCTGTGGACCCGGGGTTTTACCAGCGACTGGACGAGAGCAAGTATTTCATGGAGGATCGTGGGAAAGAGAATCAGCAGCCGTATGCCCTGTTTTCTGATAAGGACTATACAGATCAGGATTATTATCGTGATTATCCTACAATATTTCATTTGCGAAAAGAATTGTTAGAGTCCCAGGAAAAGCATGACGTACGTCTTGTGTATCTGGCATTAGCCAATATGTTTAAGCACAGGGGACATTTTTTAAATGCTTCGCTGAATGCAGAGGGTATCTGCGCGGATATGTGTTCTGCGTATACGGCACTGGCAGAGAAGGCAGAAGAATTTGACATTTACTTGCAAAATCATATTGACACACATGAACTGGAGTTGCTGTTGGGAGAAAAAGGCTGTTCCAGAAGCAGAATTTTAGAAAATGTATCTGGATTTATGGAAATAAAAAAGAAACAAAAGCCGGAGTATGAGATACTGTGTCTGATATGTGGACTGAATGGAAAAATGAGAAACATTTTTGGAGAGGAGGTTATAGACGAAGAACATAAGAATATGTCAGTTTCTTTTCGGGATAGTGATTATGAGGAGAAAGCAGACGAAATACGCGAGTATATCGGAGACGAATATTTTGAACTGATAGAGGCTGCAAAAGAAGTACATGATATTGGACTTCTGGCAAACATTATGAAGGGACATCCGTATTTGACAATAGCGCGCGTAGAGGCATACGAAGAGCATCAGAGAGACCTAAAGCAGTTGAAGGATGTTTTCAAAAGATATGACCGGAAAGCATATCATGATATGTTTCGAATTATGAAAGAAGGAAATTACAGTGCTTATGTGGGAAGCGTCAATAGTTCGGATACGGTTGTGAGACGAAATGAAGGGAAGGGGCGTAAGCAGGAAGAACTGTATAAAACAATTAAAGCGGTGCTGAAAAGGTTTCCACAGGAGGATACCGATGTTCAGGAAATATTAAAAAAAATTGATAATGAAACATTTCTTCCGAAACAGTTGACGGCATCAAATGGTGTAATCCCGAATCAGGTTTATGTAAAGGAAATGCAGCAGATATTAAGAAATGCGGAGGAATATTTGCCGTTTCTCGTGGAAAAGGATGCGTCAGGACTTACGGTATCACAGCGCATTCTGCAGATATTTTCATTCCAACTGCCGTACTATATCGGACCACTGGGACAGCAGTACAAAGATAAACCGGGTTATAATGTATGGGCAGAGAGAATTGCACCGGGTAAAATTTATCCGTGGAATATTAATGAGAAAATTGATATGAAACTTACAGCGGAAAAGTTTATTAACCGGACGGTACGGCATTGTACTTATCTGAATGGGGAGAAAACACTGCCTAAAAATTCTCTTTTATATGAGAAGTTTACCGTTTTAAATGAGCTAAATAACTTAAGAATCAATGGTGAGAAACCGTCTGTTGAGATAAAACAACAAATATACACAGAACTGTTCCTTTGTGGGAAAAAGGTTTCGCTTACCCAGTTGGAAAATTGGCTGAAAATAAACGGTATTGTAGAAAAGAATGCGGAAGATTTTATATCAGGGATTGATGATGGCTTTCATAATGCACTGTCGTCACATGGAAAATTCATTGGCGTATTAGGAGATAGTGCGTGTTATGATGAGAATAGGGAGATGATTGAGCAGATTATTTTCTGGGCAACCATTTATGGCAATGATAAGAAGTTTGTAAGAGAACGCATACAGGAGAAGTATGGGGACAGACTGGATGGGAACAAAGTAAAACGCATACTTGGCTTTAAATTTGACGGATGGGGAAATCTTTCGGAGAAATTTCTTAATATGGAGGGCACATCAAAA
Source organism: Roseburia sp. (assembly GCA_051877675.1). GTDB lineage: Bacteria > Bacillota > Clostridia > Lachnospirales > Lachnospiraceae > Roseburia. Next base: position 11,845 of record JBJEJC010000004.1, read on the forward strand.
AAAGATGGACAAAGGCGCTCCATCATATGCGCAATGTGGGAGACAAATGACAATTTAATGGAGCTTATGGGCGAACAATATACATATCGTGATACATTGAATTCTATGACAGTTTCGTGCGAAAAGCCTCTGGCAGAATGGACAATAGAGGATTTGGACGGTATGTATCTTTCTGCACCGGTAAAGCGTATGGTATGGCAGACAATGAAAATTATGAAAGAACTGCAGGAGACTTTGCAGACAGACCCAGACAGAATTTTTGTGGAAATGCCACGGGAAGAGGGGGAGAAAGGTGTTAGAAAGGCGTCGAGAAAGCAAAAACTGCTTGAGCTTTACAGGTTGATTCGTTCCGAGGAAAGGGAATGGAAAAATGAGATTGAAAGCAGAACCGAAGCGGAGTTCCGAAGCAAAAAATTGTATTTATATTATCTGCAGATGGGAAGATGTATGTATACAGGTGAGGAAATAAATCTGGACGATTTGTTTAATGATAACCTGTATGATATCGATCACATATATCCAAGGCATTTTGTTAAGGACGACAGTATAGAGAATAATCTTGTATTGGTCCGCAAAGAAAAAAACGCACATAAAAGCGATACGTTTCCGCTTGAAGAAGATATTAGAAAGAAGCAGCATTCCAAGTGGAAGATTCTGTTGGATAGGGGGTTTATTACGAGAGAAAAATATAGCCGGCTGACCAGAACAACGCAATTTACCGGGGAGGAGAAGGCGGCGTTTATTAGCCGTCAACTGGTAGAGACCAGGCAGGGAACAAAGGCAATTACGCAGATTCTGCAGCAGGCGTTTCCGAATTCTGTTATTGTGTTTTCCAAAGCGGGGGTAGTGTCTGATTTTCGGCAGAAATTTGATTTGCAAAAGGTGAGATGTGTGAATGATTTCCATCATGCACAGGATGCGTATTTGAATATCGTAGTTGGAAATACATACTATGTTAAATTTACGTCAAATCCTTTGAATTTTATCAGGGAAGCAGAAAAAAATCCCCAGAGGAATGAATATAAATATAATATGGACAAAATATTTGAAAAAACGGTTCAACGTGGAAATGAATGCGCATGGAGTGTTTCGGAAAACGGAGAACGGGATTCTATCAGAACAGTGAAAAAAGTGATGACAAAGAATTCGCCACTGATAACAAGGCGGAGCTATGTGGTGCATGGAGGTATTACGGGAAAAGCAACTGTTTATGGGGCTGATAAGGCAAAAGAACAGGGGTATATTCCGGTGAAAAGCTCTGATTCACGATTGCAGGATGTGAAAAAATACGGAGGATTGACAGCAGTTACCAGTGCAGGATATTCGTTGGTCGAATATGAAGTGAAGGGAAAATGTATTCGTAGCCTGGAAGCGATACCGGTATATCTTGGAAATCTGGAGGAGATTGGTGAACAGGTATTACTGGAATATCTGCAGAAAGCGCTGACTGTGGAGAATAATGGGCGACTGATTGAGAATCTGCAAATCAGAAAAAAGTGCATACGTATGAAATCACTTGTAAAATGTGAGGGATATTATTACTATCTGGCTGGAAAAACAGGAACGCGAATTTGCTTGGACAATGCTGTTCCCTTGTGCTTGAATGCGGTTGATATGAAATATATAAAAAAAATGGAGAAGGCAATGGCAACGGAGTATTATGGGGAGAAGGACAAGGCAGGTAATATTATTCTGACGCCGGAAAGAAACAAAATGCTGTATCAGACATTTCAAAATAAGCTGAAGAACACAATTTACTGTTATAAAAAAGGCTCCATTGGAGGCGTATTAGATGCAGGGGCTGGTGATTTTGAAGAACTCACTCTGAAAGACCAGTGTTATGTTATAATGCAGATTTTAAATTGGTTTCAGTTAGCAAATTATACAGCAGACTTGCGACTGATTGGTGGAAGCGAGTTTGCCGGAAAATGTCTAATGAGCAAAAAAATATCGGATACAAAGGAAATGCTTCTGTTTGATGAATCTTCGGCAGGGTTATTCAGATGTGAAATCGACCTGCTGACAGTATGAGCTGGAGAATTGTTGTAGTGTCCAGCAGTGCCAAGCTTGATTATCAGATGGGATATCTTGTGGTACGAAAGGATACTACAACTAAAATTCATCTCAGTGAAATAGGAGTACTTATGATTGAGTCAACAGCGGTATCACTCACTGCGGCGCTTCTATGCGAACTAATCGCTAAAAAAGTGAAAGTAATATTCTGTGATGAGAAAAGAAATCCGTGTTCTGAACTGGTGGCGTATTACGGATCACATGATACCAGCATGAAAATTCGGAAACAGATTGCATGGAGCACGGATATCAAAACCGCAGTTTGGACGGAAATTGTTACGGAGAAAATACGAAAGCAGGAAGAACTGCTATTGTATTTTAACAGGGGAGAGGCGGATTTGCTTCATGGTTATATTGAAGAATTGGAATTTGGAGATGTAACAAACAGAGAGGGACACGCGGCTAAGGTGTATTTTAATGCGTTATTTGGAAAGGAGTTCAGCAGGAGCGCGGATATTACAATCAATGCAGCACTTAATTATGGCTACAGTATAATTTTATCCGCATTTACAAGAGAGATTGTGGCAAATGGATATATTACACAGTTGGGATTGTTTCATGATAATATGTTTAATCCGTTCAATCTGGCTTCTGATCTGATGGAGCCGTTTCGACCGTTGGTGGACAAAAAAGTAAGGTTGTTAAGTCCGAAAATATTTGAGCATGAGGAAAAAATGCAGCTTGTTGATATCCTGAATCAGGAGGTAAGTATTAATGAGCGTAAGGAGTATGTGGGAAATGCAATAAAGATATATTGTAAGAGTGTATTTGATGCGTTGTGTGACTCAGATGTTTCATTGATAAGGTTTTATCAGAATGAGCTATAGATATATGAGAGTTATGGTAATGTTTGATCTCCCGGTTTTGACGGAGAAAGACCGCAGAAATTATCGCCAGTTTCGTAAATTCCTGGTAAAAAATGGTTTCCTGATGTTACAGGAATCTGTCTACTGCAAAATTGCACAGAATACGACTGCTGCCGATTCTGTTGTGGAAAACGTGAGAAGGAATAAACCGGATGCGGGATTAGTACAGATTCTGCGGGTTACAGAAAAGCAGTTTTCAAAAATGGAGTACCTGGTGGGGGAATCTCAGACAGAGATTCTGGATACAGATGAGAGGCTGGTGATCTTGTGAATCTGGTAAGAAGTGAGTGGGGAATGAATATTGCTTTGCTGGAGAATGAGAGTACGGTACTTGTTATTGAAAGCCCTGAAATTATGATGGAAATTGTATCGGATATGCTTTTGCAAAGCCAGGGAGAGGATGGAAGAATTGTTCTGAGTGAGAATGGGGAGTTGTTTTCATTTGAGAAGAAAGCAGAACTGGTGTTAAACCCATTTTCTATTGATTTGAATAATAAGAAAATTCGGGCAAGATTATATCAGGAACTGAAAAAAGAAGCTGATGACAGTTATTACCAGGATTTTCTGAAATTGGTATCTGAAATACAGCGTTATCTGGAAAAAATATCTGGTTCATTTTCCTACCCAATCAGTTACCAGACGGAATTGGAGGTTACATCGCTACTGAAAGCATGTGAGGTAGGAATTGACGAAGAAAAGGAAGCACTCTGTCCCAAAATTATAGAATATCTAAAAATAATGGGGCAGTTGTGTGGAACAGAGCTTTTTGTATTTGTAAATTTAAAAGCGTATTTAAAGGAATCTGAGATATTGGAGTTGTATAAAACGGCGTATTATTGTAAGATAAAGGTGTTGATGATAGAAAATCAAACACGAAAGCTGCTGAGCAACGAGAAAATGTATATTATAGACAGCGATAAATGTTTGATTGAGTGCTGATACAAACTACAGCATATAACCACTATGTCGCGGTTCGGTGAGAATCTCAGAATTGAATTTGAGGTTTGAGAACCTTGTAAGTTTGTAAAGGTGTAAAACGCCATCCTTTTTCGGGATTCCCTCACTCAAGTTTGAGAACCTTGTAAGTTTGTAAAGGTGTAAAACTTGCTCAAATGGAGTTACCTCACTTTATCCGTTTGAGAACCTTGTAAGTTTGTAAAGGTGTAAAACAGATACAGATAATATAGCAACTAAAAGTTAGTTTGAGAACCTTGTAAGTTTGTAAAGGTGTAAAACACAGACCACGGATGATGCAACTCATGCAACGTTTGAGAACCTTGTAAGTTTGTAAAGGTGTAAAACTCATCGTGAAGCGTCATTGCAGACAAGATGTTTGAGAACCTTGTAAGTTTGTAAAGGTGTAAAACCTTTTATAGGAGGTAAAAGACACATGAACAGTTTGAGAACCTTGTAAGTTTGTAAAGGTGTAAAACAGACCCAGACCCGGGGGCAGACCCAGACCCGTTTGAGAACCTTGTAAGTTTGTAAAGGTGTAAAACTACAGTAATAGACAGTCTTACTACTGGAATGTTTGAGAACCTTGTAAGTTTGTAAAGGTGTAAAACCTTTATGTGAAAGGAGGAAAAATCAATGTTGTTTGAGAACCTTGTAAGTTTGTAAAGGTGTAAAACGTTGATGACCTGAAGGACATATCAAAATCAGTTTGAGAACCTTGTAAGTTTGTAAAGGTGTAAAACAATTTTTGTTACTTTGATGGTAGGTTCATTGTTTGAGAACCTTGTAAGTTTGTAAAGGTGTAAAACGAAAAAGTGACGGAAGCTGATAGACAGCAAGTTTGAGAACCTTGTAAGTTTGTAAAGGTGTAAAACATATTTCCAAACTCGCCTTGTATGTTGCTGGTTTGAGAACCTTGTAAGTTTGTAAAGGTGTAAAACAATATTGTTTAGTGTTTCGATATTTCAATGGTTTGAGAACCTTGTAAGTTTGTAAAGGTGTAAAACAACCGAAGTTGGTCGCAATAACCAAATCTGGTTTGAGAACCTTGTAAGTTTGTAAAGGTGTAAAACCAATTTCATAATCATCCGAACCGACCTTTGGTTTGAGAACCTTGTAAGTTTGTAAAGGTGTAAAACCGGGACTTTATCGCAGACGATGAATTTTATGTTTGAGAACCTTGTAAGTTTGTAAAGGTGTAAAACTGATCTTCTCGTTAAGCCCCGCAGGCAGTCGTTTGAGAACCTTGTAAGTTTGTAAAGGTGTAAAACAATACAGAATACTTTTGATGCTACGGAGTGGTTTGAGAACCTTGTAAGTTTGTAAAGGTGTAAAACTGAGATCAAAAGACACTGTTAAGAATTAGGGTTTGAGAACCTTGTAAGTTTGTAAAGGTGTAAAACGGCTATTGCCTTATTAGTAGTACCGCAATCGTTTGAGAACCTTGTAAGTTTGTAAAGGTGTAAAACTTATCTGCTTAAAGGAATCATAGCTATTAGTTTGAGAACCTTGTAAGTTTGTAAAGGTGTAAAACGCTACCATTGATATTGTTTTACCTTGTCCCGTTTGAGAACCTTGTAAGTTTGTAAAGGTGTAAAACTGTTGCCTTGTCGTCCCTGGCCATAGCCCGGTTTGAGAACCTTGTAAGTTTGTAAAGGTGTAAAACTCTCGGGCATGCGACATTGATCCGCTCAAAGTTTGAGAACCTTGTAAGTTTGTAAAGGTGTAAAACAAAAATCGCCCCGAAGGGCGCCATCGACCAGTTTGAGAACCTTGTAAGTTTGTAAAGGTGTAAAACAGGCATTCCGGTGAAGGTGACACACTCCCGGTTTGAGAACCTTGTAAGTTTGTAAAGGTGTAAAACCATTCCCGGAAGAACCCGTGATTTGCTGGCGTTTGAGAACCTTGTAAGTTTGTAAAGGTGTAAAATGTATGGATGCCAGGGATTCCCGGATGATTAGTTTGAGAACCTTGTAAGTTTGTAAAGGTGTAAAACAACGCTTATCGGAAGTTGTTCGGAACCCTTGTTTGAGAACCTTGTAAGTTTGTAAAGGTGTAAAACGATGGTACTAGAAAAGCCGCAGTTGCAATCGTTTGAGAACCTTGTAAGTTTGTAAAGGTGTAAAACAAAAATGGATGCAGTAAAGAATGAAGTAGCGTTTGAGAACCTTGTAAGTTTGTAAAGGTGTAAAACCCTCTCCATACTCCCGAATGACCATAGCGTGTTTGAGAACCTTGTAAGTTTGTAAAGGTGTAAAACTACAGCTTTAAGCTGTGGCTTATTGGATGGGTTTGAGAACCTTGTAAGTTTGTAAAGGTGTAAAACGGAATACGTTCATATATCTGCGCGGAGCATGTTTGAGAACCTTGTAAGTTTGTAAAGGTGTAAAACTGTGCGGCTTCCAAGATATATAGTATGTCCGTTTGAGAACCTTGTAAGTTTGTAAAGGTGTAAAACGCAGCAACAGCACCAACAGCCCAGACAGTAGTTTGAGAACCTCGTAAGTTCGCAAAGTTACAGTATGCCTTTACTGTCAACAAATGTATATTTTGATATGGCTTGCATTTGAACCTTTCATGTGGTATTATAGTTCCGATTTAAGGAGATAGAAGTGTCAAAGAGGACACCGCTATCTCCTTTTTGCATTTATCATAGAGCCTGAACTCATTTCATTGACCATAGCTGCAAGGAGAAACAGAAAAAGAATATAAACAAAAGCATATAGGGAAGGATATATAATGATGACATATATAGAGATACTTACAGAAAAAAATTTGGAAAAATGTATAGAGCAGGGAGAATTCCAGATGTATTTGCAGCCGCAGTATTCCATTGGAGAAAGTACGATTATTGGAGCGGAAGCGCTGACCAGATGGAAGCATCAGGATACCTATGTATCTCCGGCAGAATTTATTCCTATATTGGAGGAAAAGGGGCTGGTATCTCTGCTGGATCAATATATCTGGGAATGCGCGTTTCAGCTACAGGCGGATAAGCAGAAAGATGGATTGGAGTTAATTCCGATTTCCATTAATGTTTCAAGAAAAGATTTTTGTGATGTAGATGTGTATGGTATTCTGACAGGGCTTAGCAGAAAATATGAAGTGTCACCGGCATATATTCACATTGAAATCACGGAATCTGCATTTGTAGATGATAAAGAAACAATTTTTTCTTCCGTAAAAAGCTTAAAACAATTTGGGTTTAAAATATTGATTGATGACTTTGGAAGCGGTTATTCCGCACTCAACATTTTAAAGGATATCGAGGCAGATATTGTAAAGCTGGATATGAAATTCTTTGACCTGAATGCAGAAAACAGTTTAAGGGCGCGGGATATTATCAGCTCAGTAATCAGTATGACGCAATTGCTTGGTATGGGAATCATTGCGGAGGGAGTCGAAAACGCTGAGCAGCTCGATATACTGAAAGAATTTGGTTGTGATGTGATTCAAGGGTATTTCTTCTATCGTCCCATGAAGGTATCGGATTTCGATTCGCTGATGCATAGACTGGTGGATGCATCACCGAGAAAAAAGATGGATGACAGATTGTTTGGAAAGGAGTGTCTGGAGGAGAGTATTAATTTACTAGAAAAGGGAGAGTATGAAAATGCACTGAGTCTGGCTAAACGGGCATGGGAGCAGGTTAGCTGTGAGATTGATGTGGAACTTTACTGCAACATTGAGAATATTATTGGCATTATATATAGTGCCATGGGCAATGAGCTGATGGCCATCGAGCATTATCTGACGGGTTTGTCCGTTTCCAAGAAGAATGATTATTCGATAGCCAGCGGTAAATTTTATAACAATATCGGTTCCGAATATCAGAATCTGAACGATCACGAACACGCAATCGAGTATTTTCAATTATCCTTGAACGAACTGGAACGTGCAGATAATATTGGACAGGAGAACTATGAGTACCGGGCTTTTATTACGAACATGAATTTATGCTCCGAATATTATGAACTTGGAGAATATGAGAAGGCAGAGAGTTTTCTGGATCGTGCGAGAACTTTTTTGAATCATCCTTCTAATGAAAGCAACCGGCTTGGGTTCTTGATCGAGCAATGCAGACTTTATCTGCAGACTGGAAGAGAGAAAAGTGTTCGGGACAAGTTCCCAAAGCTCATGGAACTTGCATTAAACACCAAGGACCGTTCCGATTTCTGGAGTGATATGGAGGCGCTTTGTAATTTCGCATTGTCCCTGAGCGAATTCGATGCGATGAAGGAAATTATTGATGTCATGGAGCAGCAGGTGAATCTGTTTTCGGATGATCGGCTGGGGCTGGATATCAAGGTAAAGATACAGGAAAAACTGCTTGCCTATTACAATGGCGTTGGAGATGTAGCGCGGATCAGGGAGACTGAGCTTGAGTACATCAGACTTTGTAGAATGCAGTATCAGGAGGTGAAAAAGGCGAGAGCTGCGGCCATTGATTACAAGATACAGTTAAACACGCAGTATGAGGAGAATATCCTTTACAAAAAACAGATTGATATCGATCAGTTGACCGGAGTTGGAAATCGATATAAGTTGGAAAAAGATTATAAAATGATTAAGGAGATTTGCGGTGAAAATGGTTGCCAGATTGGGGTAGGTATTATAGATCTTGATGGTTTTAAACAGATAAATGACACCTATGGACATCTTCAGGGGGATCGTTATCTGCAGGTAATTAGTAGAATCATTAGGAAAACAGTGATAAGTACAGGTGGCGTATATCGATACGGCGGTGATGAATTTGTGGTGCTGCTGGTGGATGTGGATGCGGATATGATACAACAGATTGCGGAGAAAATAGAGCAGGCTATTGAGAAACAGAAGCTTAAGAATGAGAATTCCGAAGAAAAAATGCTCTCAGCTTCCCAGGGATATTATATCCTGAATTCTGTAAAAAACAGTGACATTTGGCAGGTATTACCCTTTGCAGACCAACAGCTTTATATGGTAAAGAACAGTGGGAAAAAGAGTTATCGTATTATGCAGGAGGCTGTGTGAAGACAGATAGAAAGGGAAATGTGGACTTCGATTGAAAACGAAGGAAAATAACTATGCTTACTGTCAACAAAACAATTGACACCTCCCGAGGAACTGTGCTACTATAATGACCAATAACATAGGAAAAGCGATGACGGAAAAGAGTAGTTTACAGGAATCATCCAGAGAGAATGGCAGTTTGCTGGAAGCCGTTTATGAGAAGTGTATACGAAAACCATTCCGGAGCTGTAACGCCTAAGACAGAATGTGCGTGTTGTTAAGCGTTACCGTATGCCTGCGTTAAAGGATAGGATTTGTTGGAATCTGAAGTGAAAAGTTAAGGTGGAACCGTGCATATGCACCCTTAGAGATACATTTGATGTGTCTTAAGGGTGCTTTTCTTATGTTATCAATTCTTAAATTCAGAACCGCATGAGAGGTCATGCAGAGAAGGGAGACATAGGAATGAAGGTAGTACACAGAGACGGTCAGGTAACGGAAGGAAGCTTTGAGGAAAAGGAGGTTCGGGAGGCATTCTGGCATACCAGTGCACACGTGCTGGCGCAGGCGGTGAAGCGGTTGTATCCGGATACCAGGTGTGCCATTGGGCCAGCTATCGAAAGTGGTTTTTATTATGACTTTGAATTTCAATTTCCATTTACGGAGGAACATCTGAAGGCAGTGGAAGCAGAGATGAGAGCGATTGTAAAGGAATCGCTTTCCCTGCAGGTCTGTGAGGTGGACAGAGAGGCGGCGATATCCCGTATGGAGAAGCTGGGTGAAAGCTACAAGGTGGAAATGATAGAAAATCTGTCCAAAGCAGAGAAAATCACTTTTTATAAACAGGGGGACTATGTGGAATTCTGTGCAGGTCCACACGTCTCCAATACCTGTCAGATCAAGGCATTCAGGCTCTTGTCCGTTGCTGGAGCATATTGGAGAGGGAATGAAAACAATAAAATGCTTACCCGCATCTATGGCATTTCTTTCCCAAAGGCATCCCAATTGGAGGAACATTTAAAAATGCTTGCGGAGGCAAAGCTGAGGGACCACCGGAGGCTGGGAAAGGAACTGGGTATATTTACCATAATGGAGGAGGGACCGGGATTTCCCTTCTTCCTGCCTAAGGGAATGGTGTTAAAGAATCTGCTGATTGATTACTGGCGGCAGGTTCACCGCCGTGAAGGCTATGTGGAGATTTCCACGCCGATGATGCTGGAGCGGGGACTTTGGGAGACCTCCGGGCATTGGGAGCACTATCGGGAAAATATGTATACAACGGTCATTGATGAGGTGGACTTTGCGGTTAAGCCCATGAACTGTCCGGGCGGTATGCTGGTCTATAAAATGGAACCACGCTCCTATAAGGAGCTTCCCATACGTCTCGGGGAACTGGGACTTGTGCACAGGCATGAGAAATCCGGGCAGCTACATGGTCTGATGCGGGCGAGATGCTTTACACAGGATGATGCCCATATTTTTATGACGGAAGAACAGATTATGGAGGAAATTCAAAAGGTTGTGAAGCTGATTGACGAATTTTATTCCAGATTTGGTTTCCCATATTATGTGGAGCTTTCCACAAGACCGGAGGACAGCATTGGTAGTGAGGAGGAATGGGAACTGGCGACGTTGGCATTGGAAAATGCCATGAAAGCTCTGCATATGGACTATCGTGTGAATGAGGGAGACGGGGCATTCTACGGTCCCAAGCTGGATTTCCATCTGAAGGATTCCATTGGGAGAACCTGGCAGTGCGGAACCATCCAGCTTGATTTTCAGTTGCCCCGGCGATTTGGTGCGGAATACATCGGTGCAGACGGGGAGAAGCACCGCCCGATTATGATTCACCGGGTTGTGTTTGGCTCTCTTGAGCGCTTCATCGGTATACTGATTGAACATTATGCGGGAAAATTTCCGGTATGGATTGCACCGGTTCAGGTGAAGGTGCTGCCGGTATCGGACAAATATCTGTCCTACGCAAAGGAGACCGCAGACGTATTGCGTGCGCAGAATATCCGTGTGGAAGTGGACGAGAGAGATGAGAAACTGGGCTATAAAATCAGGGAAGCACGTCTGGATAAGGTGCCCTATATGCTGATTCTCGGGGAGAAGGAGTGGAAAAATAAAACCGTTTCCATCCGGCAGCGGGATGCGGAGGTAGAACAGCAGGATATGGGTGAAATGATGCTTGGCGAGTTTATTGCGATGCTGCAGGAAAAATGTAATTATGTGGTGGAAATGTAAAAAAAGAAATATATGTGTAAACAACTGTCTTGTCACATGTAAAATTTAGTGTTATACTAGTGCGAAAGCAGGGGGAGGAAAGGCGGGATGCCCGGGAAAGAAGCGCCGGGGCATCTGCTTTCCGACCGGATGGCACGAAAGGGGAAAATTATGTCAACACTTGACAGGATACAGCAGTTGAAGACAGAGAAGCATGCAATTATTCTTGCACATTACTACGTAAACGACGAGGTGCAGGAAATCGCAGATTACATAGGCGATTCCTTTTATCTGAGCAAGGTCGCCGCGGAGTCCGATGCAGAGGCAATTGTTTTTGCAGGGGTCTCCTTTATGGGGGAGAGTGCGAAGATTTTAAGTCCCGGGAAGCGGGTCTTTCTGCCGGATGCAACGGCGGACTGCGCCATGGCACGTATGGTGGATGAAGAAAAAATCCAGGAGATACGCGGACAGTACGAGGATCTTGCAGTGGTATGTTATATCAATTCTACGGCAGAAATTAAAACCTACGCCGATGTCTGTGTGACCTCCGCCAATGCGGTAAAGATTGTGAAGAAATTGCCAAACAAGAATATCTTTTTTATTCCGGACGGTAACTTAGGACGTTACGTAGCGGAGCAGGTGCCGGAGAAAAATGTGATTTTAAACAAAGGCTTCTGCCCGGTTCATGCGGCAATGACCGGGGAGGATGTGCGCAGGGCAAAGGAGGCGCACCCGGACGCAGAATTTCTGGTGCATCCGGAATGCCCGATGGAAGTACTTGCAGGGGCAGATTATATCGGAAGCACCTCCGGCATCATTTCCTATGCGACGGCAAGCGAAAAGCAGGAATTTATCATCGGGACGGAAACGGGAGTGCTCTATGAGTTAAGAAAACGTAATCCCGGGAAAAAATTTTACACATTGCGGGAGCATCAGGTCTGTGATGACATGAAAACGGTTACGCTGGAAAAGATTGCAGAGGTTTTAGAGCATGAGACCAATGAGGTGTTTGTGGATGACACATTGCGTGAGAAGGCACTGGCGCCCCTTAAACGTATGCTGGAACTGGCGGAATAGGGCTTGGCGGATATTTTCCGGAAGAATGGAGCAGAGATGAGAACAGATATATTGATTGCGGGGTGTGGGTGTTCCGGGCTTTACTGTGCACTTCACCTGCCGCAGGATAAGAAGATTACCATAATCACGAAATCGGATGCCGAGAGCAGCGATTCCTTCCTGGCACAGGGCGGTATGTGTATGTGGAAAGAGGATTCCGATTATGACAGCTATTTCGAGGATACCATGCGGGCGGGACATTATGAGAATGACCGTGAATCGGTGGACATTATGATCCGTTCCTCCCGGGATGTGGTGGAGGATCTGGTTTCCTACGGAGCAGATTTTGCACGGAACGCGGATGGCTCATTTACATTTACCAGAGAGGGCGCTCATTCCGAAAAACGGATTCTTTTCCATGAGGATGTGACGGGAAAAGAGATTACCAGCAAGCTTCTGGCGGAAGTGAGAAAACGGGACAATATCACGTTGATGGAGCATACCACGCTGCTTGACATTATAAGCAGTGACCAGGTGTGTTACGGAGCCGTGATAAAAACAGCGGATGGAAAAATCGAAAAGGTGGAGGCGGATTATACCGTTCTTGCCACCGGAGGCTTGGGCGGACTGTTCCGGTATTCCACCAATTTCCGGCACCTTACCGGAGATGCACTGGCAATCGCCATCAAGCATAAGGTGGAATTAAAGGATATCAATTACATACAGATTCACCCCACTACACTGTACTCCGAGAAACCGGAGGAACGCAGCTTTCTGATTTCGGAATCGGTACGGGGAGAAGGAGCGAAGCTATACGATAAGAATATGGAGCGCTTTGTCAATGAGCTGCTGCCAAGGGATCTGCTGACGGAGGCGATTCATCAGCAGATGGAACAGGACGGCACATCCTTCGTATGGGAGGATTTGCGGCCGATTCCGGAGGAGGAGCTTCGGAGTCATTTTCCCAATATCGTGGCACATTGCCGTAAGATGGGGTATGATGTTACCAGAGAATGTATTCCCGTAGTGCCGGCACAACATTATTTTATGGGAGGAATCCGGGTCAATCACAGAAGCCGTACCTCCATGGAACGGCTTTATGCAGTGGGGGAGACCGCCTGCAACGGTGTTCACGGAAGAAATCGTCTTGCCAGCAATTCCCTGCTGGAAAGTCTTGTGTTTGCAAAGCGTGCCGCAAAGGATATGGAACTGCAGTATCCCATGGTGCAGAGCAGACCTGAGGTGATTGCCGGTGTTTGCACGGACGCCTATGAGGATTCGGATGCTCTGTCAAAGGAGTATGCAGCGCTTGTGCATGAGGAAATCCGCCGGGCGGACGAAGCTATGAAGCTGAAGGATAAGACTGCGGGGACGGTGAAAAACTCTGCGTACCATGCAGGATGAGAGAACATGAAAATATATTGATTTTGCTAAAAGGAGAAAAAATATGTACGATCCGGTTACCATGAAATTGAACGTAGAACCCTTGATTTTATCCGCGTTAAAGGAAGATATCAGCAGTGAGGATGTGTCCACGAACTGTGTTATGCCGAAGGCAGTGGCGGGCGAGGTGGACTTAATCTGTAAGGAGGACGGAATTATCTGTGGGTTACAGGTTTTTGAACGGACATTTACCCTGCTGGATGAGAAAACAGAG
>JBJEJC010000005.1:0-25537 GCA_051877675.1 Roseburia sp.
CTGATACATAATTATTCCTCCTCGTTCTGGACTTGTCTATAAGTATAGCATATAATGGTACTTATGGGTGTATTTGTTTTACAAAAAATCAAAGCGCAAGGAAGGAATGATCTGATGAAAAAGAAGCTGTTTTTGAAGCGTATGGCAGCTTTTGCAGTGATTGCGGCAATGCTGCCGGGAGGCGTGGCATCATGCGGAAAACAACAGGAAGCAGACGCTACAGACGAAACACAGAATCCTTATATCTACGTATCCGAATTTTATTCCCCGGATGAGAATATCGAAACCATGAAGGTATATGATGATGTGATATATTACGGAACGAAAGAGGGGGACTTCTACCGCTGGTCCCCGGATAGCGGAGATGAGCCGGAGAAATTAAGCCTTCCGGTTCCTGACGGGGAGAATTATGAGGAGGGGATGCTCCAGCCGGCTTCGGATGGGAGTTATTATCTGATTTGTCGCATGTTTAAAGAGGAAATCTCTGAGGATGATGTGGATTTCACCGATACCTATCTGGCGAAGTACAGTCCCCAGGGAGAGGAGCTGTTCCTGAAAAAAATATCTCCGTTAGTTCCCGGCTGTGTGGTACAGGAAACGGCGGTGGACGATGAGGGACATCTATTTGTGTTAGCAGGTGGAAAGCTTCTGCTGTTTGACACAGACGGAACACATAAAATGACGGTTGTGCCGGAAACGGACGAGAGCATCAACGGTCTTGCCAGGGATGGCAGCGGGGCAGTATATGTGATGCGAGACAGAATGATACCGGGATATTTGAACAGTGTGATACAGGAGCTTTCCTTTCAAGACGGTCTTTCGGAGGAGGACTATGAGAATTTTGGCGGAAATGGTTTCGCCTGTTATGCAGAAAGCGGATTTCTTACAACCTTTAACGGGAAACTTTATCTCTATGACAGGAAAGAGCAGTCTCAGAAGGAACTGCTGAAATGGATGAATTCCAATATAGATGCAAACCAGGTGGAAAGCTTTGCTGCGTTAAGTGATGGCAGGATAGTGGCTTTTCTGGAGGATGAACTGAATGGAGTGTCTGGAGAAATCGCGGTGCTGACAAAGACAGAGCGATCGGAGGCGCCCAAGCGGCAGACCATCACAGTGGGAACCTTCAAGACGGATGCCAGCCTTTTGCCTGTGGTAGCCAGATTTAACAGAAAAAGCGCAGACTACCGGGTGGAGGTGGTGGAATATTATGATCCGGTTCTGGATACGGGCGTGGACGATTCTGCAGAAGAGGAGGCATATACAAAGCTCCATCTGGATATTGTATCCGACAATTGTCCGGATATTTTGAATCTGGAATACGATGAACTTGCAAATTATGCCTCCAAGGGACTTTTTGAGGATCTTACCCCTTACCTGGAAAAGAGTGGGGAATTGGATATCCTGCCAAACGTGATAGAGGCATATACATTTGACGGGGAGCTTTCTGCACTTCCAAACCGGATAAAAATACATACGATTGTGGGAAAATCTTCGGAACTGCAGGGAAAAACCCAATGGAGTCTGGAAGAAATGATGGCGTTTATCGACAGCTATCCGGTCGGAGAGGCACTGAAAGCAGATTCCATTGATATGCTGGAGTGCTGCCTGGCACTCAACTTAAGCGAATTTGTGGACAGTGAAAAGCATACCTGTAATTTTATCACGCAGGATTTTTATGATATTCTGGAATTTTGCAGCCGGTTTGAAGGACAGGATGGTTATTACGCCTCAAAAATTTATAATGTGCGGGATGGGGAGGAGAAGATTTATGAGGTGGAGATTGATCAGGCTATAGATGTAACATTGCTTATGCAAATGTTCAAAACTAATAAAATTACGTTTGTAGGATTCCCGTGCGGAGAAGGAGGTCAGGGAAATCTGTTGGAGGAAAAAAATGGCGCGTATGCCATTTCCTCGCTGTCCGAGAACAAGGAGGCGGCATGGTCATTCCTTGAGATGCTTCTTACAGACCCGGTCAGACTGTCCATTGCCACTTTAAAGAGTGGTTTTCCGGTGGACCGGGAGACAAGAGAGCAGTATTTTGCGCTTGCCATGGAGGAACCCTGTTTTGAGGATGGAACAAGAAGATATTCCATCAGAGAGGGCACTTTGAAATATTATGTTCCGCTGCAGGAGGAGGTTGATCCGATTTTAGAGTTGATTGATACGGCGCGGGCGGCTAAGGAGCATGACGGAAATATTCTTGGAATGGTTCTGGAGGAAGCACAGGCTTATTTTGCCGGACAGAAAACGGCAGAGGAGACGGCTGAACTTATTCAAAGCAGAGTGTCAATCTATCTGGAGGAGCAGCGTTGACCTGCCCCCGGAAAAAAAGCGTCGAAAAAACAGAAAAGTCGTTGAAATTTTTATGTGTTTCCTTTATCATAGTAAAGTGTATGTTTGTGCAAGGGCATTTTGGATGCCGGAGTGTGTGATAGAAAAATCAGGAGGAAAGCTATGTATCCAATTGTGAGAAAAGAGAAGCTGGCAGATAAGATTTATCTTATGGATGTCAAGGCTCCCCGTGTAGCGCAGTACTGCGAGCCGGGACAGTTTGTTATCGTAAAAATAGATGAGGAAGGAGAACGCATTCCGCTGACCATCTGTGACTACGACAGAGAGGCGGGAACCATCACCATCGTATTCCAGAGCGTGGGCGCATCCACAGAGCGTATGGTGGGGCTTGAGGCAGGAGATGCATTTCAGGATTTTGTGGGACCGCTGGGCTGCCCCTCTGACCTGATTTATGAGGATATTGAAGAACTGAAGAAGAAGAAAATTCTGTTTGTTGCGGGCGGTGTGGGAACTGCACCGGTATATCCCCAGGTGAAATGGCTTCATGAGCACGGTGTGGACTGTGATGTAATCATGGGCTCCAAGACCAAGGATCTTCTGATTCTTGTGGAGGAGATGCGCAAGGTTGCCACAAACCTGTATGTGACTACGGACGATGGCTCTTACGGCTTCCACGGAATGGGAACCAACCAGCTGCAGGCGCTTTACGATGAGGGAAAGCGTTATGATCACTGCGTTGCAATTGGACCCATGATTATGATGAAATTTGTCTGCAAGCTCACCAAGGAGCTTGGAATCCATACTATCGTATCCATGAACCCCATTATGGTGGACGGTACCGGAATGTGTGGTGCCTGCCGTCTTGTGGTGGGAGACGAGGTGAAGTTTGCCTGCGTGGACGGACCGGAGTTTGACGGTCATCTGGTAGACTTTGACCAGGCGATGAAGCGTCAGCAGCAGTACAAGACCGAGGAAGGCCGTGCCATGTTAAAGCTGCAGGAAGGCAGCACGCACCACGGCGGATGTGGAAACTGCAATTAGGAATGGGAGGAGATTGAATATGGATGCAATGACAAGAGTACCGGTGCGTGAGCAGGAGCCACAGGTCCGTGCCGCGAACTTTGAAGAGGTTTGTTTTGGATATAATGAAGAAGAAGCCATGGCGGAGGCTGCCCGCTGCTTAAACTGCAAGAATGCCCAGTGCATGAAGGGCTGCCCGGTGTCCATCAATATTCCGGCATTCATCGCACAGGTGAAGGAAGGTAATTTTGAGGCAGCTTATCAGGTGATCAGCGAGTCCTCCGCACTTCCGGCAGTCTGTGGACGCGTGTGCCCGCAGGAGAGCCAGTGTGAGGGCAAATGTATCCGCGGCATTAAGGGTGAGCCGGTGGCAATCGGTAAGCTGGAGCGTTTTGTGGCTGACTGGGCGAGAGAGCATGGAATTAAGCCCAGGGCTGCGGAGAAGAAGAACGGTCATAAGGTGGCTGTCATCGGTTCCGGTCCTGCGGGACTTACCTGCGCGGGTGACCTGGCAAAGCTGGGCTATGATGTGACCATCTTTGAAGCACTGCACGAGGCAGGCGGTGTATTGATTTATGGTATTCCGGAGTTCCGTCTTCCCAAGCAGAAGGTTGTGGCTGCTGAGGTGGAGAATGTGAAGTCTCTGGGTGTAAAAATTGAGACAAATGTAGTGATTGGAAAATCGGTGACCATTGATGAGCTGATGGAAAAGGAAGGCTTTGAGGCTGTATTTATTGGCTCCGGCGCAGGACTTCCGAGATTTATGGGAATTCCGGGCGAACAGGCGATGGGCGTATTTTCTGCCAATGAGTTTTTGACCAGAAATAACCTGATGAAGGCATTCCGCGAGGATTATGATACACCAATCCGTGCCGGAAAGAAGGTTATCGTGGTTGGCGGCGGTAATGTGGCGATGGATGCCGCAAGAACCGCGAAGCGTCTCGGCGCTGAGGTACATATTGTGTATCGGCGTGGCGAGGAGGAGCTTCCCGCAAGAAAAGAGGAGGTTCACCATGCAAAGGAAGAGGGCATCATTTTTGATCTGCTCCAGAATCCGGTGGAACTTCTTGTGGACGATGCCGGCTATGTAAAGGGCGCTAAGATTATCAAGATGGAGCTTGGCGAGCCGGATGCTTCCGGAAGAAGAAGTCCGGTGGAAATTCCGGGTTCCGAGTATGAGATGGAGGCAGACACCGTAATCATGTCTCTGGGAACCTCCCCCAACCCGTTGATTTCTTCCACCACAAAGGGGCTGGAGATCAACCGCAGAAAATGCATTGTGGCAGAGGAAGCAAATGGTGCTACCTCCAAGCCGGGTGTATTTGCAGGCGGAGACGCGGTGACAGGAGCCGCAACGGTAATCCTTGCCATGGGCGCAGGAAAAGCGGCTGCAAAGGGAATTGACGAATACCTGAGTGGAAAATAGACAGATATGGGCTGACTCATATCGAAGGAAAAAGAGACTGCTGTACGATACATTTTCGTACAGCAGCCTCTTTTTTTATTGTTCGGTAGCGTTCTGTTCATCCGCCACCAGAATCTCAATGCTTCCTTTTGCCTTCTGGGCATCTGCCGTGATCCGGTAAGAACCGTCCTCCGGAACGGTTATGGTAAAGGAACTGGTGGGAAGCTCGGTCCCTGCGTAAATCTGTTCCCCGGTGTCCCGATTCTCAATTGTAAGGTTGAAAGAGCCGGATTCACTGACAAGGTCCACGGAAAGGACGTCGTCTTCTTCAAAGCGGTAATCGTGGACCTCCGTTCCTGTGAAAACGCTGTATTTCATGAAAAATCGGTCTTTGGTAAAAATAGAATTTCCGACGAAAACTGCGTGATAGCTACAGGCAGTAAGAGAAACAGCCAGCAGAGTGGAAAGTAATGTGCAAAAAAGCTTCTTCATAGTCAGTTCCTCCTTTATTCCAGGTTAAGATGCCTGGTTACAATTCGCACCGTAATCAGATAGTAGATAAGAGCAAATGCTGCCTCAAGGACAACGGAACCGTAGAGCGCCGGTCTCATTTCCAGAGGCATCACATAGCTGTTCGATTCCATGGAACGGAAAAAGGAACCCATGGTGGTTAAAAGCAGAATCAGATTTGCAATCTGATTGATAAAATAGAGCAGAACAGCCGCAATGACAGCAATGGCGAGCTTATGCTGAGAAAAAAGCTGCCCGATGGAAGCGCTGGCGTACAGCCATAGCAGGTAGTAGAGACAGGAAAGCGCCATAACACCAATAAAATATCCCACAGACCAGCCCAGGGAGACTCCCATTACAGCAAATGCCTCGTCTAATTCGGCGGCAAGACTTCCATTCTTAAGGGCATGGAACAATTCCGGGATGAGCTGCCCATGGGTCATTCCGTGAATCAGCAAAAATACGGACAACAGCGTGAGCAGGACGGCACCGAACATCCAGACAAAAGAGACGATAAGCTTGACATTTAATGTGGCATTAGGAGCCACTGGCAGGGTGTGGGTAAGGTAACCGCAGTCAGAGTACATGGTTTTGTAAAATCGCATTCCCACGTAAATATAGACTACAATCATAAGCGCAACAACGGTAAGAATATAGAAAAAGAGTGTCAGACCAGCGAACAGACTGTCGGAGGAAAGACCGTTGAGCATAAGTGCGCCAAACAGTGTTACCAGAGCCAGAATGCCGTAAACAGAAAGCATAACCTTTGCGGTCTGGCGGAATTCGTATTTGAATAATTGTCTCAGCATTTAAATACCTCCCTGAAATATGCATCAACGGATTTCCCTTCCTTTGCCCGGATGTCCTCCACGGGGGAAGAAAGCAGAATCCTTCCGTTCTGAATAAAAATGACTTCGTCTAAAATATTTTCCACGTCTGCAATGAGATGTGTGGACAGCAGAATGGTTGCATCCGGGTCATAATTGGAGAGAATCACATCCAGAATATAATCCCGGGCTGCCGGGTCCACTCCTGCGATTGGTTCGTCTAACAGATACAAGTCTGCCCGCCGGCTCATGACAAGAATCAACTGTACCTTTTCCTTTGTGCCCTTCGACATATCTTTCAGACGGTCTCTGGGGCTGATATGAAGCTTTGAGAGCATATCCAGGGCACGGTCTGCATCAAAGTCCTCATAGAAATCGGAGAAAAGACCAATAATATTCTGCACCCGCTGGTTTTTATCCAGATACATGTGGTCTGGCAGATAGGAAATCCGGCGCTTGCTTGCCGGACCGATGGGAGAGCCCTCCATGGAAATTGTGCCGCTTTTCGGGACAAGAAGACCGTTGATCATCTTAAGCAGTGTGGTCTTTCCGCTTCCGTTGGGACCCAGAAGTCCTATGATATGGCCTCTCTCAATGGACAGATTCAGGTGGTCGATGGCAGTGTAACTGCCGTATCGTTTGGTTACATCTTTGCATTCCAATAAGACATTCATTTTCATACTCCTTTTATAATGATGAGTTTAGGTGTCGGTTTTATTTATAAGCGTTTCCTGCATGAGATGCAGGATATCCTCATCCCGGAATCCAAGCTGCTTCATCCGGCTTAAAAACTCCTGAATTTTTTCCTGGGCGAGCGTGGTTTTCAACTGCTCAATCAGAGTGGTATCCTCCGTGATAAAACGTCCGCTGGTTCTCTGGGAATAGACTAAACCGGTGCGCTCCAGTTCGGAAAAGGCGCGCTGCATGGTATTGGGATTGACGGCGGCTTCACTGGCAAGGTCACGCACGGACGGCAGTTTGTCACCGGGCTGGTATTTCCCGGAAATGATATCCGTCTGGATACGTTCCACAATCTGCAGGAAAATGGGCCGGTCGGAATCAAGATTCCATGGCATGGTATCACCTCGTTTCTTGAATTGTACCTCTGTATTAATTGAATAATACAATCGAGAGAGAGATTTGTCAAGGAGATTCTGGTTTTGTATTTTGCATGGAAAGCTTCCAGAAAAAAGAATGCGTATTTTCTTGTCATGGGACCGAAATATGTTATATAATAGAAAGGTGTATTTGTGCACAAAATAAATTAGGAAATGGTTTGGAAGATAATATATGTGTGGATTTGCAGGATTTGTAGACAGAAATGAGAACAAACAGAAGATTTTAAAGGGTATGTTACATACCATTGAACACCGGGGACCGGACAGCGAGGGAACCTATATTGATGAGAATGCGGCGCTTGGTTTCCGGCGTTTAAGCATCATTGACCTGGCGGACGGAAGCCAGCCGTTGTACAATGAAGACCGGAGCCTGGTACTCATGTTCAACGGAGAGATATACAATTACCAGGAGCTGCGGGAGGAACTGATTGCGGACGGTCATATTTTTACAACGAAGACCGACAGCGAGGTGCTTCTTCATGGCTATGAGAAATATGGAGAAAAGCTTCTCGATAAGCTGAGAGGTATGTTTGCATTCTGTATCTGGGATGTGAACCGTAAAAAGCTTTTCATTGCCCGGGACTTCTTCGGAATCAAGCCGATGTATTACGCGAAAATGGGAGATACCTTCCTTTTTGGTTCTGAGACAAAAGCCTTCCTGGCACATCCGGATTTTAAGAAGGAACTGAATGAGGATATGCTGGAGCATTATCTTTCCTTCCAGTTCGTGCCGGGAAACAATACCCTGTTTCGGGATGTGTATGCTCTGCCGCCGGCACATTTCCTTACCTATGAGAATGGGAAGGTGCAGGTGACACGCTACTGGCAGCCGGAGTTTACGCCGGATGAGAGCAAATCCTATGAGGAGTGCGTGGATGAGATTGCCAAAGTAATGCAGGATTCCGTTTCTTTCCATAAGATTGCGGACGTGGAGGTTGGGTCCTACCTTTCCAGTGGTGTGGATTCCAGCTTTCTTGCCTGTATGTCCAGAGTGGACAAGACCTTTACGGTTGGATTTGACAACAACGGCTACAATGAGATTTCCTATGCAAAGGAACTTTCGGAGGAAATCGGCATCACGAATCACAGCAAGGTCATCACGCCGGAGGAGTACTGGGATGCCTTTGGAACAATCCAGTATCATATGGATATGCCGGTGGCAGACCCCTCCATCGTACCGTTATATTTTCTGGCGAAGGAGGCTTCCAAGTATGTGAAGGTGGTATTTTCCGGAGAAGGCGCGGATGAGCTGTTCGGCGGCTACAATATTTACCGGGAGCCGTTGGAATATACCGGATTTAATAAAATTCCGTTATGCATCCGCAAAGTGCTTGGAAAGCTTGCGGAATGCTTCCCGGATGTGAAGGGCTCCGGCTTCCTGATCCGTCATTCTAAGAGCCTGGAGGAGCGTTACATTGGAAATGCCAGCATTTTTGGCCAGCGCGAGAAGAAAAAGGTTCTGAAAGCTCCCTTAAAGTCCAGTGCCATGGAGCTTACGGCACCGGTTTACGAGCAGATGAAGGATAAGGATCCGGTCAATAAGATGCAGTACATCGACCTGAATTTCTGGCTGGTGGGAGATATTCTTCAGAAAGCGGATAAGATGGGAATGGCAAATTCCCTGGAGATTCGTGTGCCCTATCTGGACAAAGAGGTGATGAAAGTGGCAGCAAGTCTTCCGCTTTCGGCGCGGGTAAGCGGAGAGACTACCAAATGCGCTTTCCGCGAGGCGGCGCTGCGTGTGCTGCCGGAGCGCACAGCCAAGAAGAAAAAACTGGGCTTCCCGACACCGATTAAGGTGTGGCTGCAGGAGGACAAGTATTACAACATCGTAAAGGAGAAATTCAACTCCGATGCGGCAAAGAAATACTTCAACACAGACTACCTCAACAAGATTCTGGAGAAAGCGAGAAGGAATAAAGGAAACTATTCCAGAAGAGTGTGGACAGTATACACATTCCTGGTGTGGTACGAGGAATATTTTATAAAGAGATAAAGAAAAAAGGGCTTCTGCCGATAAATAAGAGTGTAGAAGCTAAGGATGGCGTCAGAATTCCCAAAGCCGGAGTGCGGATGGGAGGCTGACGCTATTTTCACTTTAAAGGAAAGTGCTCGAAAGTAGTGTGCATCGACGCTTTTTCGTGTATGGATTTGCAGCATGGGGGATTGACCATGTACGGGGAGACAGTGGAGGCAGTCTGCGTTACGCAACGGCGCAGGCATCGCATACAGGAGAAAAATTTACAGAAGCAGAAGCTGGCAGGTGCCATTTTTCTGGAGATTGTTCTGCGCAAGTTCTGGGAGAGTGAGCGGGAAAACCTTAAGGAACGGCAGGAAAAACCGGGGGAGCAGCGGAGAAGCCAGGAGGAACAGCAGAATCATTCCAGGGAAGAAGGGTATGGTGCGGATGCCGGAAGCTGGGGGTTGTGCTCTGTGGAGGACGGAGTTTTAAGAGAACGCATGGTTCCCACCGGGGACATTCTAGAACTTTCTCTGCCCGGACTACGTGCATTGATTTCGGAGGCATATTCCGAACTGGTACAAGCGGTTGTACTTACGGGGAAAATGGTGGGGAATCCGTTGTATGGTGTGTCCTGGCGCTGCATGAAGCGGGTTTACTCCGAGGAAACTGCACAGAAGGAAACGGAAACTCTGCGTGAGGAATACCGGAGCGGCTTTAGGCAACAATTAGAGAAGCTGCCGGAGAATGGCAGCCCCGGTGAGAGTCTTGCACTGTGTTATGCCTATTTTGCACATGCCAATGCCTACTGGGCGGTACGGAAAAATATGGAGGAGGGGCAGCGTCTTGTGGAAGCCTGCGGCATGGAGTGGGCAGGTACCTCCTACTATAATTCCTGCTATTATTTCCGCTGGAAGAGGATACAGAATATTTTTCTGGAGGAGACAAGGCGGCTTTTCGGACCGGAGGAATTTGACACGACGCGCATACCGGATATGTTTCTGGTACAGGGCGGTATCACCTTTCATAGTATGTGGCAGTGGCTGCAGCGGCAGAACAATGACCCGGATGATCAGTACGGGCTGTGGAATCCTGGTCTGGAGCCACCGGAGACGTTTGTCTATCTTTACCGGAATCATTGCCGGACGGCAGGGGAGGAATTGCGGATTCTTCTGGAACAACTGGAGAAACTCCACAGTGACAGGGAGCAGCGGCGTAGCCAGACCGAGGGGATTTTTGTGGCGGACCGCTCTTACAACAATGGAACCAGTTATCTGGTGGATTTTGAACCGGAGATTCGGCACGGAAAGGTGAGCGGGAAAACCTACGGGAGGACAATGGATTTTCTTAAGAATTTTCGGCTTTACCGGGTGACAGGCTGTGTGGAATGTCTTTTTATGGCAGAATGAACCAGTACATGTAATAGACAAAAAAGTGCCGCCGCGCGACACTTCCGAAAACAAAAGAACCCGCAGGGCACATTTGGTGCTCCGCGGGTTTTATTATGGACTGAACCATTATTTTCTTAAGAGGCAGGCCAGCAGCCGGTCATTGTCTTCGGGCAGCATGACACAGAAACGGATAAATTTGTTGTCTAGGAACGGGAAGGTGGAGCAGTCCCGAATCATCATTTTCTCCCGGATGGCGCGGTCAAAGAGATCCTGGGAGGTCAGCCCGTCCTGCTTAATCTGTGCAAGAATAAAATTCCCGCTGGGGGGATAGAGCTTGTACTCACCGCTTTCTTCCAGCGCGGCAAACATCCGCGCCCGTTCCCTTGAAATCAGTTCTTTGGTCTTATGGATATAATCGGTGTCACGGAACATGGTTTCTCCGGCAACCACCGCAAGGGAATTGATTGTCCAGGGATTTTTTCTTGTGTTGATGGATTTAATCAGATCGCGGTTTCCAGTGATGGCATAGCCTAAACGCAGCCCCGGTGCTGCAAAGAACTTGGAGGTGCCCCGCAGGATTACGATATTATTGTAGTAATTGGTCAGCCGAACGGCAGAAATCTCCTCCATGTTGTCTGCAAACTCCACGTAGGTTTCATCCACCATTACGTAGATGTCATGCTGCTTGCACGCATCTAAAATATGCCGCATCTCATTTCTGGTGATGCAGGAGGAGGTGGGATTGTTGGGGTTACAGATTACCAGCAGATCCAGACTCTCGTTGAGGTGCGCAATAAAATCCTCCACATCCAGCCGGAACATGTCCTTTTCCTTCAGGGGATAGTAGAGGGTGGTTCCGCCGCCGAGAGAAATTTCGCGTTCATATTCGGAGTAGGTGGGACCGACGACCAGCGCTTTTTTCGGATGTTCAATCTGAATGAACAGGGAGATTAATTCCGTGGAACCATTTCCCACAATCACATTCTCATATTCCGTCCCACAGTATTCGGCAATGCATTTGCGCAGGGAGGTGTATTCCCGGTCCGGGTAGGTGGTGATGGCATCAATCTGTTCGGAAAGCGCGGTCCGAAGAAGAGGGGAAACTCCAAGCGGGTTCACATTTGCAGAGAAGCTCACGATTTCCTCTTTGCGGATACCATAAAGCTGTTCTATTTTCTCCAAATCACTTCCGTGAAAATGGTCTTTGTGTTTTATCATTGATTACTCCTCCAAATTAGTTTATAATCTATTATAGTCATTGCTTGGAAAAAAGCAAATATAAAATAAGAGCAGGTGTCGATTTGCGTAAACGGATACAACAGCTAGCCAGGGGGAAATTCGAATACGCCAGACCACTTCTTACGCTTTCAACGGATAAGATCGAGATTGAAGTCCTGGAGGGGAAAGACTACACGGGAGATTTCGTGATAACCAGTGCAAATCGTGTGCCAATGCGGGGGATTGTGTATACATCCAACCCGCGTATGGAATGTCTTACCCCGCAGTTTGAGGGCGAGGAAGTGAGAATTCGGTATCAATTTCATACGGAAGGACTGATGGAAGGGGATGTTCTGACCGGTAAGTTTTTTCTTATCTGCAATCAGGGAGAATATGACCTTTCTTTTGCTGTGTCCATTTCCAGACTTTACGCGGATTCCTCTGCCGGAAGGATACGGACGCTGGGAGATTTTGTGAAGCTGGCGTCGGTGAGCTTCGGGGAGGCGGCACGTCTCTTTGAATCGCCCAATTTTAAAAATATCTTAAAGAGCGGAGAACACAGAGAAATGCTCCTCTATGACGGGCTGTCCAGAACCCACACAAAGGAGAGGGCGCTGGAGGAATTTCTGCTGGGCTGTCATAAGAAAAAGCCGGTGGAGTTTACGCTGGAGGAGGTTTCGGCAGAACTCCCACAGACGGAGCAGACCATAAAAGAGAGACTTACCGTTAAAAAGAGCGGCTGGGGCTGTGTGGATGTGTCTGTGACATCGGATGCGGCTTTCTTGCAGCCGTCAAAGGAGCGGCTTACCCAGGAGGATTTTATCGGAAGCACCTGTATTTTTGAGTACTACGTACAGGCGGAAAAGATGCATGCCGGAAGAAATTATGGAAGGCTTTTCTTTGTGTCTTCGGGGAAGACACTGGAGTTTACCGTCTGTGCCGTGGCGGGCTGTCGTGAGGAACAGAGGGCAAAGGATCACCGGGAGATTGAACAGGCAAAAGCAAAACTGACCGGGTTTTATGTGGACTACCGCTTAAAACGGATTGTTACAGGGGTATGGGCGAACCGGACCATCGAACTGCTGGATCATCTGATGGCACTGCACGAGTCGAATCCTTTATATACGCTTATGAAGGCACAGGCGCTGATTGCCAACAAGCAGCGCCAGGAAGCTGCCTGGATTATGGAGGATTTCAAGCGGGAGTGGCAGGACCATGCGTCGCCTGTCTGGGGATATTATCTCTATCTTTGCACGCTCCTTGAGCGGGAACCCTCCTATGTGGACCGTCTTGGGGAGGAAATCGAGGAAATTTTTAAACGTCATCCGGAGGATACGGTGCTGTTCTGGATTCTTCTTTTTATGAAAGAGGAATACTACCTGGACAGTGGAAAAAGGCTGAAAGCCATTGAGCGACGGATGAAGGGGGAGGGACGTGATGGGAGAGAAAACTGCAGTCCCTATCTTTATCTGGAAGCCTATTATCTGATCTGGCAGGACCCTTATCTGCTGGTACATTTAAATGATTTTGAAATCCGGGTACTGAACTGGGCAAGAAAACAGAACGCAATTTCAAAGGATATGGCACTGCAGATTATGAGCCTTTTGCCGGAAAAGAGAGAATTCGATCCTTTTTTGTACCGGATTTTAGAGGCATGCTACCAGGCAGAGGACAGCGAGGAAATGCTTTCCGCAATCTGTGCCTATCTGATTCGAGGACAGTGCTATGGAGTGTCCTACCACAGATGGTATGCACTTGGGATTGAACGTGAGATACGGCTTGCGGGGCTGTATGAGGCATATCTTCTGTCCTTAGACCGGCATCAGGTATGCCAGGTGCCCAGAATGCTCCAGATGTATTTTCAGTATAACAGCAGCCTGCCCTACCGCCAGAAAGCAGTGCTGTATGTCAACATCATTGCAGGAAAACAGAAGCAGCCGGAGGTATATCAGAAATACCGCAGGAACATGGAGCAGTTTGCCATGGAGCAGTTGGAAGCGGGACATATGGATGATAATCTTGCGGTGGTGTACCGGGAACTCTTAGAACAGGGCGTAATCAATGCAGAAATCGCAAAAAATCTGTCCCGGGTGCTTTTTACCTGCAAGCTGGTCTGCCATGACCGCCGCATCCAGCGCGTAATTGTACAGGAGCGGGCGTTGAAGCAGAGCCGGACAGTGACACTTACAGAGGGGGAGGCTTATTTCCCGCTGTATACGGAGGAATATTGTATTCTTTTAGAGGATGCATACGGAAACCGGTTTGCGGAGAGCATCCCTTTCCGGGTGGAGCCGTTAATGAATCCGGAACGCTGTCTGCAACGCTGTATGGAGCTGGCACCGGAGCAACTGCCGTTTCTTCTCTATTCTTTCCGGGGAAGAACAAGGTGCGGGGATTTTCTTCCGGGGGATGAAAAAAATCTGGCGCGGCTGCTTTCTGCCGAACCGCTGAGCGACCGTTATAAGGCGGATATGTGTCCGGAGATTATCCGCTTTTACCAGGAGCGGAGCAGACAGACAAATGAGGTGTTTGCGCTGGAGCAGTATCTTTCCGGCGTGGAGCCGGCACAACTGTCGGTGGCGGCGAGGCGTTACCTCCTGAATCTTTTGTCGGAGGCGCACCTTTATGACAAGGCATATCGGATGGCGCAGCTTTATGGGTACGATTATATGGAGCTGTCCGGCCGGGTGTCGCTGTGCAGCTACGGAATCACCTCACTTGGATATGAGGAGGATGATTTTCTGCTGGGATTCGTGCAGACTACCTTTGCCCGGGGGAAATACAGCGATATTATGCTGATTTATCTTTGTAAATATTATAACGGGTCCACAAAGAATATGGCAAAGCTGTGGAAGGCGGCAGGGGAATTCCAGATTGACACCTTTGATTTGGAGGAGCGGATTCTGACCCAGATGCTCTATACGACAGAGCATATTGCCGAGGCGGAGGATATATACGACAGCTATTATGCGGGGGGCGGCAGAGAGACCGTCTGTATGGCGTATCTGTCCTATTTCGCAGACTGCTATCTGGTGCATGATACGGTGGTTCCGGTCAATGTTTTTTTGCAGCTTGCGGACCGCCTGAAAAAGGGGCAGGAGTTGCCCGATGTGTGCAGACTGGGGCTTTTAAAATATTTTGCGGCAGAAAAGGACTGGTCCGAAACGCAGCTTAAGCTGGCGGATGAACTGCTGGCAGATTATGTGGAGAGAAATATCTGCTTTTCCTTTTTTAAGCAGTTAGATACCCGGCTGCTCATAAAATATCAGTTGTATGATAAATTTTTTGTGGAATATCATGCTGCACCAGGTTCCGGAATCCGGATTCGTTTCTCGTTGGATGGCGGGGAATATCAGGAGGAGGAACTGACGGAAATGTATGACGGCATCTTTGTTCGGGAATTTGTTCTGTTTTTCGGAGAGACGTTGCAATATTATGTTCTTGAGGATGACGGACCGCGGGAAAAGGTGACAGAGAGCGGGCAGATTGACAACCGGGATGTGCCGGAGAGACAGTCGGGCAGCAGGTATGCCATGTTGAATGAAATGCTGGTTCACAGTACGCTGCAGGATAACGGGAAGCTGAGAAGACTTATGAAAAATTATCACGGAATGCAGCATGTGACGGAAGAGGCTTTTAAACTGTTGTAAGAGGAGAACCATGGAAAGACGGTATTATCTGGGAATCGACCTGGATGACAGGAATGCGATCATCAGTTTTTTTTCAACGGAACAGAAGGAGCCGGAAACGGTGAGTCCCATTGCGGGGAGTGAGATTTTCCAGATACCGCTGGTATTGGCAAAGAAACGGGGAATCGGGCAGTGGTTCATCGGAGAGGATGCGAAGAAGCTGGCGGAGTCTCAGGACGGCGGACTGGTGGATGGACTGCTTGTAAAAGCGTTGGCAGGAGAAAAGCTTTTTGTTGAGGATGAGCCCTATGAGGCGCAGTCGCTTTTGGCACTTTTTTTAAAGAAGCTTATGCTCTTGCCGGGGCGCCTGGGCAATCCGGGAATGCCGGATAAGCTGGTTCTTGTTCTGGAGCAGCTTTCCTGCCGGACGGCGGAACTGTTTACAGACATTGCACCGGAGATGGGGCTTATGCCGGAGCAGCTCATGCTGATTGACCGGAAGGAAAGCTTTTACTATTTTGCATACAGTCAGGAGGAGGAATTGTGGAAGCACGATGTCTGCCTGTTTGACTGCAGGGACGGAGAAGTACATGGCATGCGGATGGAGCACAACCTGCGGACTACGCCTCAGCTTGTGACGTTTGCAGAGCAGAAAAGACCGCTGGAGCCTGCCGGCTTGGACGAGTCCTTTCTGCGGATTCTGCAGGATGCATTCCGGGGACATATTATATCCTCCGTTTATCTGCTGGGAGATGGGTTTGACGGGAACTGGATGAAGCAGTCCATAGCCTTTATGTGTAAGGGACGCCGTGCCTTCATCGGCAAGAACCTCTATTCCAAGGGTGCCTGCTATGCAGCATTTATCCGCGAACAGCCGCAAGACTGGCAGTTTGTGTATATGGGGGATAATGAGCTTAAGGTGAATGTAAGCCTTAAGGTGAGAAACTGCGGACGGATGGAGTTTTTTTCCCTGCTTAATGCCGGGGAAAACTGGTATGAGGCAGCGGGGGAATGTGAGGTGATTCTTACCGGAACACCGGAAATTGACTTCTGGTTGCAGCTTCCGGGCAGCAGGGAGGCCAAAATTGACAAGGTGACAATCTCGGATCTGCCCGGACGCCCGGAGCGCACAACCAGACTTCGGATTACGGCAAAGCCGGTATCGGATGAGGCGGTGCAGATACGGATTAAGGATCTGGGATTTGGAGAACTGTTTAAAAGCTCGGAAAAGACCTGGGAGTATGAGATGTCTCTGGTGGGAGGTGCATAATGGGAGAACTGATTTTATGCGGGCAGCCCCTGGCGGCATTGCCCTTCTATATCGAAAATGTCTCTCTGAATGTTTATTCACTGGAAGAATTATGCTATTATATGGAGCATAATGTATATCTTCTGCAGCAGGATTTCATGAGCGATGAACTGTGTGACTGGGTGGAGCGGGAGCTGGGACTGCATGAGCTTTCTGCAAAGCTGCGTAAAATCTGCCATGGGAGAGGGCGGCTTTCCGAATTTGCGGCAGCTATTTTCACGCAGACCGGTTATACGCCTGCGGAAACGGTCCGGGAAATTCTTAAGACACTGGATGAACTGGAGGGAAAATCCCCGTTTGCCTGTGGTAAAATCCGGGGAGACCGTTATATGCAGGCGAAGCGCTATGTAAATGCTGTTTTTGAATACCGGGCGCTCATCCGGGCCCCGGAGTTTGAACAGCAGTCCGGTGTGGAGCGGGGAAACATTTATCATAATCTGGGGACTGCTTACGCGAACCTGTTCTTGTTTACAGAAGCGGTGCAATGTCTGGAGACTGCCTATGGGCTTAACCGAAACCCGGAATCACTGCGGGAATGTCTCGCAGCCTGCCGCTGCAATCATGATGAGGATGGCTTCTACCGGAAAGCGGCAGCCTACGGGCTCAGTGAGGAAGAAATCGGGGAGATTAATGGGAAACTCACGGAAATCAGCAGGGATGATACGGTGGCGGAATTTGAACAGCACCTGGACCGGCTGGCGGCGTCTGATGGGCAGCAGGAGGAGTGCGAAGCACTGATGGGCATCGTGGAGGAGTGGAAAAACGAGTATCGTAAAAATTGCAGGATATAAGAGGATAAGAGATGCTTTTTTTTAAGAGAAAGAAGAAAGAAAAAACCTTTGAGAAGAAGATGGAGGAACTGAATGTTTCTGTTCTCTCTGACCGGGATTTAAAGAAGGCAAAGCGTATCGAGCAGCATGTGATTGAATGCCTGGAGCAGATTATTGAGACCAGTAAGGTGGTGGAGGAGGAAAAGGGCGAGTATCAGGTCGTCAATGCCTATCTGGAGGACATTCAGTTGCTGGAGGATATGCCGGAGGAGGAGCGGCGCAGGATAGATGAAGTGGCTACGAACGTGGTTCAACTGAATGCGGCGCGAACCGAATTTTTAAATTCCTCCAAGAAAATATCGGATGCCCAGTTTACGCTGCTGGAGCAGAAGGAAAAGGACGTGCCGGCGGCAATCAAGCGGCTTTCTGCCAATGAGAAGTATCAGGAGACCATTAAACGGGACATGAAATATCTGGAACGGGAAAAATCGGAATGGATGCTTCACAAGGAATTTCTGGGGCACCAGAGGAAGCATTTGAAGAATCTGCTTTATGTGTTTGTGGGAATTGCTGCCACAACGGCAGTGTTGCTTCTGCTGTTACAATTCGGATTCCAGGTGGATACGGAGTATGCCTGGATGGTGTTTGCATTTGTGACGGTGGTGATTATTTCCATTACCTATCTGAAAATCATGAATGACGGTTCCGAGATGGCGGTGGCGGAACGGAATGCCAACCGTGCCATTATGCTGCAGAATAAGGTGAAACTGAAATATGTGGGAATCACGAATGCCATTGATTACGCCTGCGAAGTTTACCATGTGAGGGATTCCAAGGAATTGAACAGGGATTGGGAGTATTATCTGGAGGCTGTGCGGGAGCGGGAACGCTACCAGCGCACCAATGAGGATCTGGAATATTTTAACGGAAGGCTGGTGCGTATGCTTTCCCAGTATAAGATGTATGACAGCCAGATCTGGGTGGTACAGGCAGCGGCACTGACGAATCCGAAGGAAATGGTGGAGATTAAGCATGCGCTGATTACCAGGAGGCAGAAGTTAAGGGGAAGCATGGAAAGCCAGATTGCGGAGATGAAGGCTCTCAGGAAGGAAGTGGAGCAGCTCCGGGGCAGAATCGGAACCATGAAAGAACAGATTGAAGATATTATACATGCGGTAGATCAGTTAATGGACGAGGTGGATTAGACCTCGTCCATTTTTTATTTCATAGGAAAGACCTTGTTATATTAATGTGTGAAAGTGAATGCCTTTCCTATAAAATAAAAAAACGCTCCGCGAGGATCGCACTGCGGCGGAATGGTAGATGTTGCTGAAGCAACCCGCCGCAGGCGGAGAATCCTGCGGAGCAGGATTTTTTTTATAACAGTGCTTCAAAGCGCTCTACCGGAATCGGCTTGTAATAGAGGAAGCCCTGGGCATTGGTGCATCCGCAGTCCAGCAGGAAATCCTGCTGTTTGGGTTCTTCCACACCCTCTGCGATGATCTTGAGATTCAGGTCAGAGAGCATATTCAATGTGTGACGGATCACGCTCTGACATTTGGGATTGTCTATGTCGGTGATGAAGGCACGGTCAATTTTAATCTCATCCACCGGCTGATCCTTTAACATGGTAAGGGTGGAATAGCCGGTTCCAAAGTCATCCATGGAAAGAAGAAAGCCATGTTTCTTCAGATAGCGCATATGCTCATACATGGTCTCCTCACTTTCAAGAAATCCGCTTTCTGTCAGCTCCAGAGGCACATATTCCAGTGGGACATGATATTCCTCTGCGAGATTCAGCAGAAGCTTGCGGAAGGAGTTGTCATGTATGTGCATCCGGGAGATATTGATGGAGATGGGAACGACCTTCTTGCCTTCCGCCAGGCGTTTGCCGATAAACTGGAATACCTGGGTCCAGATACAGATGTCAAGATCGATGACCAGTCCGTTTTTCTCAAGGACGGGCATAAACTCCGCCGGAGGTACCAGCCCCCGTTTTGGATGCTGCCAGCGTACAAGAGCCTCCCCGCCGATAATCTTTCCCGTGGCCATATTGATTTTTGGCTGCACATAGAGACGTATCTGGTTGCTTTCCAGCGCATCCACGATGTTATTTTCAATCATTTTATCCATAAGCATCTGCTGACGCATATGTTCGTCAAAAAAGGCATATTTGGCGTAAAATTTTCCTTTGATGCTGTTGAGCGCCATGGTGGCATAATCGCGCATGACACTGACAGACATGGTGGGAGAGTCAGCGATACAGATACCGAATGCGGGCAGGGGACGATAGAGAATCTTATGCGCGGAAATCCGGCTGTCAATCCGCTGTATAATCTCAATGAGTTCCTCTGTTTTATTAAAAGGGGTCAGCATTCCAAAAATGTCTGCCCGGAAATGGGAGAGCACCACATGCTCCCGGAGCTGTTCCCGAAGCGCATCCGCAACACATCTTAAGAGCTCGTCGCCGGCATCACGGCCGCAGAATTCGTTGATGGATTTGAAATTTGCAAAATCCAGAACAATCATGGCAAAATGCTTGTCCGGATTTTCTACCATCTCCTCTGCTGCCTTGTACTGGAAGGCGCGCAGATTATAAAGATTTGTCATGAAGGTGCGGTTGCTTTCCAGATTGTTTTCTGCCATCTTGCGCAGCGAGTACAGATATAGCTCAAAATCTCTTGGGCTCATGTTCTTTTGTATCATTTCTGCTGTGTTTAACGTATTGTTATCCTGTTCCATATGTGCCTGCACTTTCTTTTCCTAGATTGAAGGCGATCGGGATGCCTTTGATTTTTTTAATCATACCATATCTGGTATTATTTTCCTAGCCAAAAGAAGAAATAATTTTGACAATTTGTGTGTCAAAACTACTTTTTTCAGATAGAATATTCGGAACCAAAGCGCTTTCTGTATCATAGACTATAATGTAGAGTCAGAATATTAAGGAAAGGATGCGGAATGAGAAATTATGGAATGTCCGGTATGACGGACAGGGAGTGCAGATGCAGGCAGCAGGGGAGATGCCAGATGCAGCGGGAAGATTCCTGCCAAGGGGAAGAACAGTCCCGGATGCGGCGGGAAGATATGTGCTCCGAAGAAAAGGAAAATGTTGGTGAAATGAATTTTGCACTTGCTATGGCATATGTACCCTGGCAGTATTATAAAGAAACCTATGATCCGGATAAAGCGTTGGAAATCGGTACGATTTTTCCGGAGTTGAATAAACCATTTATGGAGAAAGGGAGGATGTATCGATGATGAATCAGATGGATCAGGCACAGATGCTTCACTGGATTGACATGGTGAGTTTTCCGGTGGTGGATATGGGGCTTTATCTCGATACCCATCCCTGTGACATGGAGGCACTGAAGTATTATAATCATTATCTGGAACTGCGGAAAACTGCATTGGAAGCGTACGCAGAGAAGTACGGACCGCTTACGATGGACCTTGCGGCATCTGACAGCGGCTGGACCTGGGGCGATATGCCGTCCCCGTGGGAAGGAGGTAACTGCTAAATGTGGAATTATGAGAAGAGACTGGAATATCCGGTGAATATTACACGCCCGAATGCAAAGATTGCACAGGTGATTATGAGCCAGTACGGAGGTCCATACTGCATTAACTGATGGAAACGGAAAGCCGCTATTTTACCAGCTTTAAGTGAAAACTGAAGCTGGTATTTTTGCGGTCAAATACAATTTTATCTACTATACTTCGAATAGCAAGCCCCTTTTGTGTGTAGTCTGCATCCGGGCTCTTAAGAATGGTCAGAGCATCCTGTACATTCTGGATCATGCGTTGATCATCATCGGAGACTTCGGTATCACCGGCGGATGAAGTGAGAGCGTCAAGTTCTGACTGAATGCGGGAACGTTCTCCGTGTATTTGCGTTTTTACTGCCCTATATTCTTCCATGGAGTCAATTCCATTTAAGTAAGCATCCTGTGCACGTTTTTCGCGTTCATCCAGTCGAGATAGAACACGAATTAATTCTTTTTCA
The DNA here is from genome assembly GCA_051877675.1 of Roseburia sp. GTDB lineage: Bacteria > Bacillota > Clostridia > Lachnospirales > Lachnospiraceae > Roseburia. Next base: position 21,462 of record JBJEJC010000005.1, read on the forward strand.
CGGTCAGAAGCTGCAGAAGTATCTCTGACAATTTCATATGAAATGCTATCGGAAGAAAGAAACTGTTCAAGACCGGAAATAACATATTCCTCCGCCTTTTGTACACTTATATTGTGGGATTCCTGACACATTCCTTTGGCATATGCCCAACACTGAAAGGCACGTGCATTTGCCGGACCTGAGTAGGCAAGTGTCTTCCCACAGGAAGAACAGGTTAATAGACCGGAGAGCCAATGGCGACAGGATGCAATGTCGCGTTTCTTTTTGCCTCGCCCTTCATTTAAAAGGGATAATTCATTAAGTCGTTTTTGAATTTCCTGATGATGCTCCCAACTCCATGCAGGCTCATGTTTTCCGTCAACAATAATTACATCCTCGGCATCTTTAAGTCTTCTTCCACGTTCTGTATAGTTCCAGCGGATCTTTCCTGCATTAAACGGATTGCGCAATATGTATTCCACACCCCGGGAGTCAAAAAGGTTCCCGCGTTTTGTCCGGTATCCCATGCTATTAAGACGCAGTGCAATCTGCCTGGTGGTCATATGTTCTTCCATGAGCCACCGGTCACAGTATTCCAGAATGACAAAAGTATCCGGATCCTTTTCAGGTGGCTGCTTCGGACCGGCAGAACGGTAGCCGATACCAGGCGGCGCCTGATAATTCCCGCGCATAGCATTCTCTGTCATTCCACGAATCACTTCGGAAGACAGATTGGTGAGGTAGTATTCGTCCATCCACTCAATGATGCGCTCATTGAGAGAGCCAAAAGGACCGTCCGGAAGTGGTTCTGAGATACTGATAACTTCTACGTGATCTTTGGCAAGCATAGATTTATACACAATGCTTTCTTCCTGATTTCTGGCAAAACGGCTGAATTTCCAGACAAGGATGCAGTCGATCGGATGGGATTTGGAACGGGCAGTGGCAATAAGTGCCTTAAATCCTGGCCGTCTGTCCGCTTTCTTTCCTGAAATGCCATCATCCCGGAATATATATGCATCAGGTATGTGAATATCGTGCTGGGCAGCATAATCGCGTCCGAGGCGTATCTGCGCATCGGGAGAGAGCTCTTCCTGCTTATCGGTTGATACGCGGATATAGAGGGCGCCGATTTTTTGTTCTTTCTGCATGAGTGTACCTCCAGTGAAACTGCGTTAGAGCAGTTCAAGTAATAATTCTATTATTCCGTTAATTTATTTTGTAGTCAAGAGTGAATATTTGACTATTTGCAGAAAGCGTTTTAAATAAACCTGCATAAATAGTAGCCTTTGTAAAGATAGACTATGATGGATGGAGCATCAAGATTTTTTGGCTGAAGTGTAAGCAAAAGATAAAATGATTGGGAGCAATTAAGAAGGAAGATTTTGTATAGACAAAATATCTGCTTTTTTTATTACAAACTGTAAGTATTTGTTTAAAATGACGATATAATAATAGAAAATTGCAAAAATAAAATACTTGACGAATGTACTTTGTAGTATTAATATAATACCATGGTTGTAAATGCAATATGTTATTTTAGCGAATGGTTATCAAGTTGTTTGGTTATTAGGTGGCAGTTTGCTAAAATGCTAATTTGCGTTGTGCTGCATAAGAAAAGCGTTGATTATATTTGATTTGTAGTAGACAGGTCATGGATTGCTATAAAGAGCATATAGTTTATTGCAAATAAGCTAAATCGACAGAGGGTAATTATATGAGAATTGAATTAACACAGAGCATGGCTAAAATCGTGCAAGACGTAGTGAAATTGACGCCAAAGACAATTACTAACATGAGTATTGATGAAATCGAAAAACATGTTCGAAATGAAAGAAAGAAAAATAAGATGTTTCATAAGATTTGGCGCTTAAGGTTTCCCAAAAGAAAATCAATATCTTTTTCTAAAATTCAACCGAGAGGATCGATGATTGCGGCACACCACAGATTTTCATACCCGGAAGAAACGAATAGAAAAATTATGAAAATGAAATAGAAATAAAGGTAGTGGCATGGTAGGCACAGAAGAAAATTATTTAATTACAAATGAAGTTTTTGATAGAATACAAGACTTGAATTATAGTTATGAAAATGTGGTTAAGGTTTTGCTTGCAACGATAGAGTCTTTGAGTGAGAGTATGCCTATTTCCATCTTCAACGAATCAAGAGCTTTTACAGATCATTTGGCAAGATGTTATGTAAATTGCACCGATAAGAGTTATGTTGATGAGCAGTTAGATAGGGCAGAACGTCATCTGAATAGGATGATTATGGATTGCTATAAGGAACTATTTATAATTTATAGTCAGAGAATTGAAGAATTTAAGAAATACGTTCGTCGAATCGATGTTTCCTATGTTAATGACGGAAAATTTTATGTCGAATATAAGCAACTGCTCACAGATGCGGAGAACAAGAAAATTGAAGCTAAGAAGTGCGTATCCTATGAGGAAGATTACTTGAAATTTGAGGAGGCATGCGTTGCTTACAGCACATTAGATGAATATATACAGGAACATTTATTGGATGTACAAAAAATCAAGGTAAAGAATGATGGAAAGAAGGTAATAGCTTTTCTTGCATGGTTAGTGACCACCGTTATCAGTGCAGTTTTGGCGAATAATAATCAAAGCATAATACAGTGGTTTAGTAATTTGATAGCATGAGAAACACGGAGGAATCCATAAAGGGTTTCTCTGTTTTTTATAAGCTGGTTTAGAGAATGTATTGGGTTTATCAATTGAAGATGAGCGAATTTATGCATGGATAGTGGAAAGAGAACAGAGGTAAGATACAAATGGACCGGAAGTGATAAAAACTTCTGGTTCATTTTTGTTATAAAATCTACGCATATAGTAATAACTTCAAACGTAGACTATAATGGAAGAAGCACCCAATTATTTAGGAAGAGGTGCAATCAAATGATAAAAAAATATGTTAGACTCAATTGCAACGATGTGTATGCAGTTTATTATTTTTCGAATAGAACAATCTATTATAATGTAAATTTCAAAGGCAATGGAAAGACAATCATAGTGCGATAGGAAAGATGATTGGGTGCAAATAAAAGGAAAATCAGGATAAAGGATGAGGAATGAAGAACCAGGAGACATTAGGTTTCCTGGTTCTCGTTGCTTCCATTATAAGGTCGATGTTTATTTGGCGGTTAATCGACTTTCAGATTTCCGAGTTTTGCTGAGATAATTTATGTAGTTCCCATATCTATTATAATAGTAGGTGGTGTGCTTTGCCTTATGGTAGGTATTGAAGAAATCATAAAGAGCTTTGTATATGCCCGCACCATCGTCGTGATGAGGGGTGTCATCAATGAGATAATAGCGAAGAAGAGGAATTTCAAGGTTGTTTGAAAGAGCATCCTTGAAAGCATCCCTTTTTATCTGCTGCTTATAATTCTTTTCCCCATAAGGGCTTTTCGCTGTATGCGAAGCACCATCAAGCTCAATTAAAAGTATGGGACGATAGTTATATTGTTTGGAAGAATCGTCAAAAAAAAGCTGACATAAAACAAAATCGCTGCTTTTGGAAACGAGTGTTCTGCGTGGAAGATCATCCATTGTTTTGCAATCATTTGGAAGTGGGCAGTTGTCCGAATCAATCGGACAATTGGACACATTGTAAAGGGCATAAAGACACATTTGTGGAAAGACAAAATAGCTTTCTTTTTCTTTGGGCGAAAACAACTCTCCCAATGCCGCATTGATATAATAGTATATGCGAGCTTCTTTCGGGGTCATGCAGGCATTGCGTGTATAATAATAATCCTGAGGATTCGACAAGATATCATATTCCAGTTCGCTGATTGCTTTTTTGCCAACGTCTCTCATTTCCTTGTATTGCTTGCTCTGCTCTTGTCTCTCCTCCAGTTCACTTTTTAAACTGGCGATTGTTTGTTCCTGTTGCCGTATGATTTCTGCCTGTTCTGCAATAAGTTTATTCAGATCCTGCTTTTTTTTCTTACCAAACATAATATTTTCCTTAAAATTTTCTGATGATTGTAGATATGTGACGTATTTATTATAATAGTAGTATTATCTATATTCAATAAAAAAACAAGAAAAATCCCCAGAGACATAATC
>JBJEJC010000006.1:0-4886 GCA_051877675.1 Roseburia sp.
TTACCGAGCGTTTATAGAATTTATTCCATAAAACTCCATAATAAAAATCCGCCGGTTTCTGCATCATATTTGCCGCATATGCCGTCCTGTCCATCAGACCGTCTTCCTCGATTGCCCCCTTCTGTGAAACGCGGTCACCAATCACCCGGTAAAACTCTGCAATCACCATATCACACTGGCATTCCGTTGCCGTGCGCACAAAAAGTCCTGTCGCATCCGGTGTAATCCAGTCATCACTGTCCAGAAACTGCAGATATTCTCCCCGCGCCATGGCAATTCCCCGATTACGGGTATCGGAAACACCGGAATTCTCCTTGTGTACCACACGGACCCGGTCATCCTCTTTTGCATATGCATCGCAAATCTCACCTGAGGTATCCGTGCTCCCGTCATCCAATAAAATCAGTTCAAACTCCCTGTAGGTCTGATTCAGAATACTGTCAATACACCTGCCAAGCGTCTTCTCCGAATTATATACCGGCACTATAATGCTTACTACTGGCATCCTCTTACAACCTCCTGTTTCACATCCGTATCCCCCGGGAATAACGCTTCCTCATTTTTTTCTTCATAAGCCACCTCATCGTTCCCGATTATTAGCGTTTTCTCACTGCAAGATATAGGAGCCATGCCGCTCCGTAACCGCATACTGCGCAAAATGCGATGATAAAACAGAGCATCGCCGCAATTGCGCCAAGCCCTCCAAAGACGCCTCCACTCTGCGTAAGCAATACTGTCAGCCCACAGACTACGGAAATAATCGGCAGCATCAGCGCAGCATGACGCAATATCCCAGTTTTCACCTCACGACATAATATACTTTGCACAATAAACGAAACAGCCATCGGAACAACAACATAGAAAAACAGATACTTCATTTCACCTGCTCCTTATCACACGTTTCCCTATGCCTGCTCGGAAGTAGCGTTCTCTAAAATCTCCCGCTGTTTTTTTCTGCTGAATCCTCCCAGAACCAGCTGGTATGACTTATCCAGCAGATCTTTTAACAAATCATCCGGTACTGCTCCGTCCGGCTTTATGGAGTTCCAATGCATTTTATTCATATAATAGCCGGGGATAATGTCCTCATACTGCTGCCTTAAAAAATCCCCTTCCGCCGGCTCAAGCTTCAATGTGATATAATACGGTTCATCATTTTCTCCCAGACAGACCGCAGCAAACATCTTACCACCAATCTGGTAGCGAATCCAGTTCCAGTCCTTTTGCAGGTCCTTGGTCACCCCGGGTTTACATAACAAAAATTCATCAATCCATGTGTATCTCATATGATTTTCCTCCTTTTCCGGCATACTGTAAGGTCTGCCAAATCTCTTTCCGGCTCCGGAAATCAGCACATGTCCGCCGGATTTGCACTTAGATTTCGTCCTCAATTATCCGATATACTATTTTTGTAAAAGCTCCTTGAAATTCCCCGGTTCAGGAAGCCGTTTTTTTCATAAAAATGCTGGGCGGCAGTATTATTTAATGCAGTATCCGTATCCAGTTTCCGAAATCCTCTGCCATATAAATTCTGCTTGAGCATTTCCATACATCTCGTACCAAAGCCAGAGTGTTGTATGCTGTCCGATATATAGATCCATCTCAAATATGCAATCCGTTCCGATACATAGTGGAGTTCACATTCTCCTATGTAATCCTCCCCGCATCGGAATCTGCCGGACTGCTGAACCCCTGCTGTGACATTCTCCCATTCCAGCTTAATTTGCGGTTCATGCACATACATATCTGTCAATTCCAGCGAATAATATACATTCTCATGCTCAATTTCAAAGCCATATTCCTTTAACAGTTTTTCAATATAGGCGTAGCCTTCAAATAGCTTTCCATGCCGTGCATAGCAGGACATTCCAAAATAGTGGAAAAATGCATACAGCACGTTCTCCGTATCCAGTTTCTTTAATGCACATTCCAGTAAAGCCCTTCCCGCCTCCACACACTGCTCCTCAAAATAGAGCATTCGGATAACAGGCACATGTATCTCATTTGATATGGCTCCGCTGTCAGCAAATCCGAATGCGCTTGTGCCATACTGAATATACCCAACAATCCTGTCACCCTCATAAGCTGCTTTCGTTTCCAAATCAGCAAAAAGTGTCCGGCCGTCTCCGTCTATATCAGAAAACATACTATTTTTCCAGCTTTCAAATTCAACAGGAAACATGTACGGCGTCAAAAACTTCCTTTGATATTCGTAAAGCTGCTCTAAATTCCTAACGTTCTCAATCGTAAGCATTTATCCTCTCCCGTTTTGTCATTTGAGATTGTCTGACCCCCCACTTTTTATCTTCTTTTCCAACATTCTAATCCAGCTAATTGGAGACCATCCATGTTATACGTCCGCCCCGTCTCCCAGTATTTCTTTCAGTCTGTCTGTCAGCCCTATGTATTCTTCCAGTACCGCCTCATGATGCGACCGGATATAATCCACGTTCTCTTCTTTTGCTGCCATTTCCAGGGCTTTCGCCTCCTCAGACAAATGAACCGCACCTATCGTAAGGGAGGTACTCTTTAGTGCATGCACAATGGTTCTGTAATTTTTCCAATCCTCCTCGGCAAAAAACTGTTTTATCTTTGACACTTTATCGGAGTTCATATACTCTTCCAGCATTTCTACATAGAAGTCTTCCTCCTTCATGCAGTATATTAGCCCGGTCTGCACATCCAGCCCTTCCAGTTTTTCCAGCCGCTGCATTCGATCTGCTTCGGAATCCTCCGTATGTTCTGCCACCTCCGGCTGCACCATATCCTCAGAATTCTTTATGTCCTTGTCTCCGCAAATAAGTTCTCCCGGCAGATATTTCAGGAGCATCTCCAACAATTCCGTTTCCCGAATCGGTTTTGTCAGGTAGTCCGTGAAGCCCGCTTCCATGTATTCATCTTTTGCGCCCACAATGGCATTTGCGGTCAGCATAATAACCGGTGTTTCCCTGTTAGGGTTGTCCGTAAGCGCCTTCATATTTTGCAGTGTCTCAATACCGTCCATTTCCGGCATCATATGATCCAGAAAAACAACATCATATTTTTTTGTTTTTACACATTCCAGGCATTCCCTGCCGCTAACTGCCGTATCAATCTGTATTTTTGTTTCTTTCAGAAGCCCTTCCACTACCTTTAAATTCATCAGCACATCATCCACAATAAGAATCTTTGCTTCCGGTGCCAAAAAAGACAGTGTACTGTTATCTGAAGTATTCAGGTATTGCTGATAACGTTTGCCAAAATCCCCCATTGGCTTGGCATCCACTATTTTCTGTGGTATTTTGGCAGTAAAACAGGAGCCTTTTCCATAGGTGCTCTCCACAGAGACCTTCCCACCCATCAAATCCACCAGATTTTTTGTAAGGTTCAGTCCCAGACCCGTTCCCTCGATATTGCGGTTACGTTTCTCTTCTATCCGGGTAAAAGATTCAAACAGCTTTCCTAAATCTTCCTCCCTGATTCCGATTCCGGTGTCAGCAACCGATATGACAAGCTGTATCTGCTCATTCGATATTTCCTCGTAATCCAGGGAGAATGTAACCTTCCCCTCTTTCGTATATTTGACCGCATTGGAGAGGAAATTATTGATAATCTGTCTGATGCGTACTTCATCCCCATATAGCCAGGAAGGCAGATTCTCATTAATCTGCATTTCAAATGCAATCGGCTTATTCTCCACCTTTACCTTCGTTAAGTTGTAGCAGTCGTTTAATATGGAAAACAGCTGATACTTAATCGGAAGGATTTCCAGTTTACCGGACTCAATCTTGGATATATCCAGAATATCATTGATAATCGAAAGCAGGGATTGCCCCGCACTCTGGATATTTTTTGCATATTCCCTTAAGTTCTCATCCTTACATTCTTTTAAAAGAATGCTGTCCATACCCAGAATGCCATTAATCGGAGTACGGATTTCATGAGACATATTGGCAAGGAACTGGCTCTTTGCTTCGTTTGCCCGTACAAGCTCCTGCAACATATTTTTTTCCTTTGTAAGGTCATACACAAAGCAGACGATGCAGTATGGATCTTCATGGAAGTCTCTTGCAACAGAAAAATTCAGCGAGCAGCTGGTTTCTCCATATGTGGATACCAGCTCCGCCACTCCTTTATTCTCCCGTAAAATCGTACCAAGCAGGCTGTCTACCTCCTCTTCTGTACTCTGAAACAACTGTGAAAGCTTCTGATTCTCAATCCTCTCGATGCCCAAAAGCTCCTGCCCGTAATGATTCACCAAAACAAGCCGGAAGTGTTCATCAAAAATCAAGATAGCGGTATTTGCAGACTCAAAAATATATTGGCTCAGATTACTGACCGTGATGCTGAACGCATTAAACCTTGCAGCCCAAAACCACGTAATCATATAGGTCAAAAACATTCCATAGGCAGAGCTTGGGAAAGAAGGCTTCCCTAACATTGGCAGAATTGTATCCGGAATGATGGAAACAAGTATACACAGATTCGAGAGAATAACAGCCCTGACATAGTAAACCTCACGTGTCGGTTTTTCCTTATGCACCCAAATGATACCGATACCAACCATTGTTACCGCAATAAATACCAGAAATGCACTATGTATCATTCTTCCAAGACTGTTTGTTGAATAATAACACATTCTTCCGTTTATCCACACAAAAGTATGAGGATCCGGTATGAAAAAAAACAAATCTATGGCAGCAAAAACTCCAAATACCGTTGCATAAGAGTAAAACAGCCATTTAGGAAGCTGAATCATATAAACAATCATCAGCGCTTCTGTCATCATAAATCCCACAACGCCTACCAGTCCGACTGCCCGGAATACCGCTGCTTTTTCTGCTGTTTCCATAAATCCCATAATGCCATAGCCGCCACTCCATAAAGCCCCGAAAAATCCCATTACA
>JBJEJC010000007.1:0-734 GCA_051877675.1 Roseburia sp.
TATGAGTATATGAATTAAGGGTTCCTATGCTGTCATCTGTGGTTTCTTCCCAGTTGTCTTCATTCTTTACCTGGCGGATGTAGGTCTGGGTCACATTCTCCTCAGAAACAGTTCTCTTAAACCGCGCATAATAGGTGGTGTCACCTGTGGTTACGTAGCTGATAGTTCTTCCATCATCTGATAACTTTTCTTCTCCAACCAGGTTTCCTTCCTCATCATACCAGCCCACAAATTCGTAGCCTTCTCCTGCTGTTGCCGTGGAGCTGGCTGTTGCTCCTACCACATCCGTATGAGTATATGAATTAAGGGTTCCTATGCTGTCATCTGTGGTTTCTTCCCAGTTATCTCCATTCTTCACCTGGCGGATGTAGGTCTGGGTCACATTCTCCTCAGAAACGGTTCTCTTAAACCGGGCATAATAGGTGGCATCACCTGTGGTTACGTAGCTCAGGGTTCTTCCCGCATCTGATAACTTTTCTGCCCCTACCGGGTTCCCTTCTCCATCATACCAGCCCACAAATTCGTAACCTTCTCCTGCTGTTGCTGTGGAACTGGCTGTTGCTCCCACCACATCCGTATGGGTATATGAATTAAGAGTTCCTATGCTGTCTTCTGTGGTGTCTTCCCAGTTCTCCCCGTTCTTCACCTGGCGTACAAAGGTCTGCGTCACTGTTTTCTCAAATCTCGCATAGTAGGTGGCATCGCCTGTCGTCGTATAACTGATGGTTTTTCCT
>JBJEJC010000007.1:834-4875 GCA_051877675.1 Roseburia sp.
TCATCCTTCAGCTTATCAGTTGCAACCGGATTCCCTTCCGCATCATACCAGCCTATAAACTTATAGCCTGTTCCTGCCGTTGCTTTGGAGCTTACTTCTTTTCCCGCCACATCCGTATCGCTGTACAACGTCAGGGTTCCTATGCTGTCATTTGTGGTGTCTTCCCACTCAGCCCCGTTCTTCACCTGACGGATAAAGGTCTGCGTCACTGTTTTCTCAAATCTCGCATAGTAGGTGGCATCACCTGTCGTCGTATAACTGATGGTTTTTCCTTCATCCTTCAGCTTATCAGTTGCAACCGGATTCCCTTCCGCATCATACCAGCCTACAAATTTATATCCTTCCCCTGCTGTTGCCTTGGAACTGGCTGTTGCTCCCACCACATCCGTATGGGTATATGGATTAAGGGTCGCTATGCTGTCATCTGAAGTATTTGTCCAGCTATCTCCATTCTTCACCTGGCGGACAAACTTCTGGGTCACTGTTTTCTCAAATCTTGCATAGTAGGTGGCATCACCTGTGGTCGTGTACCTGAGGGTTGCTTTGTCTGCGCTCAGCATTTCAGCAGCAACCGGATTACCTGCCAAATCATACCAACCTATAAATTTATAGCCTGTTCCTGCTGTTGCCGTGGCACTGATTTGCTTTCCGGCTACATCGGTATAAGTATAACGGTCGAGGTTTCCTTCGCTGCTATTTTGATCACCCTCAATATCTTTCCATGTGTTTCCATCCTTTACCTGACGGATATAGGTCTGGGTCACTGTTCCTGAAAATCTTGCATAATATGTGCTTACTTTTTCTTTTGTTTCAGTAAAACTGTAAGTTGTTTTCGTAGTAAGCAGTTTTCCGTCTTCATCATACCAACCCTCAAATTCATATCCTTCATTTGCAGTTGCTGTAGCAGTTACAATTTCATCGGTTGCCGCATGATAAGATTTTCCACCATACGCATTATATTCTCCGTCATAATTAGTATCCGATTCGTCTGTCACACTGATAATCTCGACAGTTCCGCCAACATTTGAATCCTCATATCCGCCGATACTATTTAATTGAGGAATAAATGCCTGCCGCCAGCGCCACTGTGCTACCATGGTAAGACCTTTGTGGACATTGGCATAGTCTGCTTCTTCATCTGTTTCCCATTTTACAAATGAAGAATTATCAGTATTCTCAGTCAGGGATATATTATCATTCCAAATTTTAAAATATTGTTCTTTAGTAGTTACATCTCCTACAGTATAGTCACAGGCAATGGTGTGCTCTGCCGGAAGCAGTAATGTGCCCAGCTTATCCGCGTTAATCTGAGACGTGCCATCCGGTATAGTAGCATTATCGACTGTATCACCGGTCAATAACCATCCCATAAATTTCCAGCCATCATTTTGCCCCTCTGCTGCATGGGATATATATGGAGAAATAAATGTATAAGATTCCCCATCTACAACAGGTTTAAAGCTATATACATTCTTTGCTTCATCCGTATTATAAGTCCTTTCAACAATATATTCCTTTCCCCCGTTCGGGTCATAGGTCACCGTAGGACTCTTGATAAAGATAAAATGCAGATCCGTTGCCGTAGTAATCTTGGACAAATAATAGGTGTAAATAATATCTCCGTTTGAATTGGTGGATTTTATCCATTTATCCTTTTTTTCTTCATCTGTCAAATCATCTCGATAATCAATCTCATTTCCGGCTTTTTGCAAAAATGTGGTTACCAGATTTCCTGAGGCATCCTGTATTGTGTAATATAATCCGACAAATTCACAGCCCGCATCAGCATCGTCCTTCTTAACAATAGCCTGTATCCTCAGTGGTTCCCCATCCACTGCATAGGTGATCAGATTTTTGTCCACAGTAACCTCGTAGCCTGTACTGCTTCCTTCTCCTGTCGTTGTTCCGTCACTTCCACCAACCACACCGCTTCCGTGAAGAGTCGTACTTCCGGATAAGGGGTGAAAAATCTTGAAATTGACATTGTCAAGGAAGTTACCATAGGTCTTCGCTTTGTCAGCCGATGTAATGGATTTATCATATCCAACAGACACAAATCCAAATAAAGTTCCAGTCTGACCTGAAGGTACGGTATAGAGATAATATTTATCCATATCTACATCTGTACCGCCGGATTCATCTGTACTTCCGGCAGTTCCTTCTGCATTAGAGCCATAACTTCCCCATGGATTATTGCCGCTTGTCGCCCTGCTATCCGCTATAATCCAGATATGCCACTCTTCGGTATAGACAGAGCTAGGTGTCAGACTGAAGGCATTATTTCCCGAATTGTTCTGAAAAGTTCCGTCATTATCAAATTTCTTACTGTAAACAACAAGATGTTCCCCCAGCCCCGCTGTGGTTTTCACAGAAGTCTTTCCCTGGTCAATCAGCCAGTCTACCATCTGCATCAACTGATCCCGTCCGGTTTTACTTGGCTTTGCAGGATTGACAGTCTGCTGGGGACCGATTACCAATGCCATGGTATCCGTACCATTACGGGCTCCATGATCCAATCCCCATTCATATATACTGGAGGGTATTGTGGCAACATTCTGGTATAATGTACTCTCCTCGTTTGCGTTTAATTCCGCTGCAATGTCCCCATCTGTGGGTGCTAATGTCACACCTGTAATATACACGTTTGTATTTTTCTTAAATAATTCAATTTTCCCATCAGACGCCGTCGTATTCCATGCAGGAACACTGCCTTGATCCGGTGATGAATAGTTTCCACTCCACGACTGCTTCTCTTCAAAACTACCATTCTGCAATTTTCCATTATCAGTATCTTCCGCATACACAATCCCGATGCTTAACCCTGCAGCTATACAGAATCCCAGCAGAAGTCCACGCAATTTTATTGACAGCTTTTTTGGCTTTTTCTTTTTATCTCTCATTTGTTCTTTCCTCGTTTTCATCTATTAGGCAAAAGACTTTTATATATAAACCGCCTTGGATTTTCTGAAATAGAATAACACAACTGCCCTTACAAAATCCTTACATTAAGAGCTCTTTTCACACTCTTTACAAATAAAATAAGCAACACAATGCAGGTAACTCTTACCACCTGTATTGTGCTGCTCATATGATTACAGATATTTTTATTTTTTAATTACATTTTAAGTTGCCGGTATCCTTTTCCCATTGATTTTTCTGCTCTGCAAGCTGTCCATTACGTTCCTCCGCCCAACTGAATCTTTTTAAATATAATCCATGATAATCCGCAATCGCATCCTTCTCTCCTGAAAGTATCCGGTACAGATCACATTCTACCTGGTCAGTGCGAAGATATTTCGTTTTTCCGTCTGTTTCGATAATATTGTCAATCCCCGCTTCCTTGAGCCTATCCTTTAACCTTGACATGGTAACCCAGTAAATACTGTCTCCCACATTCTTATCCGGCCACAGACAGGCAATCGCTTCTCCACCGCTGATCCCTACTGCTCCTCTGTCGACCAGCAATGCAAACAACTCTTCCTGCTTGGTGTGCCCAAGCTGCAGTGGACTACCGTCTACCGTCACAGACAAATCCGGCATGGTCTGTATTTCTATCTTCTTCTTTGGTCGTTAGCGAATATAAGAAGCCTTCTCCAGTTCCTTCTCCACATCCTCCCCGAAATAAGGCTTTAACAGATAGCCTATGGCATCCACCCTAAAAGCCTCTAACGCATACTGCTCGTATGCTGTCACAAAAACAATACGGATATTCCGATCTATGGCCTTAAGCCCTTTTGCCAGTTCAATGCCATTGATTCCCGGCATCTGAATATCCAAAAAAGCCACATCCACAGAATGCCCCTCTACCCATTTCAAAGCTTCCTCACTTTTTTGAAACAGGTTTAGTTCCTCCACCATGGATAAGCCATTAACCGTCATACGGAAATTATCCAATGACGCAATCTCATCATCTACATATATTACTTTCATGCTTCCTGCACCACCTCAAAAAATTGCCTTTTCTATCAATTATCTTGTCGGTTTTTTCATAGTTTCAGATATAATCGACATGTTTGACGAATAAACAGGCCTCCTTTGTTG
>JBJEJC010000008.1:0-25133 GCA_051877675.1 Roseburia sp.
GACCTGCACCCTTTCCAGGGGTGTCCCTTCGGCCAGCTTGGGTACTTCTCCGAATGATTACTCATTATTCTGTTATGCCTTAGGCTTGTCAGCACCAGCTGCAAAAACCTTCCGGCAAACGGAGAGGGTGGGATTCGAACCCACGCGCCCTTGCGGACAAACGGTTTTCAAGACCGCCTCGTTATGACCACTTCGATACCTCTCCAGGTACTGCGTTTCAAATCAGTGCGAAGTTTATTCTACCATCAGTTTTTTATAATGTCAACAGTTTTTTTCATTTTTCTGCTTCCATTCCAAATAGGTCTCTGCCACTGCCAGATCTTCAGGTGTAGTAATCTTGATGTTACAGTAACTTCCCTCCACCAGCTTCGTCCGATGCCGTGTCATCTGTTCCAGTACCATGGCATCGTCTGTGACCGTGACATTCTCCTGCATAAGCAACTGTTCATAGGCTTTCCGGATCAACGGAAAGGAAAATGCCTGAGGGGTCTGTATCTGCCAGACCCTGCTCCGGTCCGGCGTTCCGCTTACATACCCCTCTTCATCCGCAATTTTAATAGTATCCTTCACCGGCATTCCTGCCACACAGGCATCACACTGTGCCACTTCATCCATCATTCTGCGAATCATAACGGAATCCACCAGTGGACGCGCCCCGTCATGAATCAGCACATAATCCGCATCTTTCGCCGCTTTCAGTCCTTCATACACAGAATGGTAGCGTTCCTTCCCACCCTCGACAATGGCAGACACCTTTCCTATCCCATATTTCTCTACGATTTCACTGCGGCAGTATGCAGTTTCTCCCTGCCCCACCACCAGCACGATGTCCGTCACATCACTGTCGGCAAACGCGCGCAGTGCATAATAAAGCACTGGCCTTCCAGCCAGTGTAAGATATTGCTTGTGTACGTTGGTGTGCATACGCTTCCCGGTGCCTGCCGCCAGCACGATTGCCGTATATTTCAAATCTGTTATCCGCCTTTCTTTTCTGCTATCACTCCCCGAGTTTCAGATTGGGAACCGCGTTTAAGTCCAATCCATCCCTTTTCCCGTTCCGATAATCGTAGTATGCTGCCGCACCAATCATCGCTGCATTGTCCGTACAGTAAATCGGAGAGGGATGATAAAATGCCACTCCCTTTTTCCGGCACGCCTCCCGCATACCTTCCCGAAGCGTTCCGTTGGATGCCACGCCTCCTGCAATAGCAAATTTATCCATACCAAATTCATCAATTGCTTTCATCGCATTTCCAATCAGTACATCTGTCACCGCCTTCTGAAAAGAAGCCGCCACGTCCGCCTGCACCACCGGGATTCCCTTCATTTTGCAGCCGTTCAGATAATTAAGCACGGCAGATTTCAAGCCGCTGAAGCTGAAATCATAGGGACCATCCGCGACCTTCGCCCGCGGGAACTCAATGGCATGGGGATTTCCTTCACGGGAAACTTTCTCAATCTTTGGTCCTCCCGGATAGCCCAGACCGATGGCCCGGGCGACCTTATCAAACGCTTCCCCTGCCGCGTCATCCCGCGTTCTTCCCAGAATCTCGTATTTTCCATAGTCCGCCACCTTCACCAGATGGGTATGTCCGCCGGACACCACCAAGCATAAAAACGGTGGCTCCAAATCCTTATTTTCAATATAATTCGCGCTGATATGCCCTTCAATATGGTGAACTCCCACCAGTGGTTTTTTCGCCGCATAGCTGATTGCCTTTGCTTCCGCCACACCCACAAGGAGGGCTCCCACCAGACCCGGACCATACGTAACGCCAATGGCATCCACCTCCTCTAAGGAAGTATCCGCCTCCTCCAGCGCCTGGGTAATAACCTGATTGATTTTTTCAATATGTTTTCTGGATGCAATCTCCGGCACTACGCCGCCGTAAAGGGTATGTAACGCAATCTGTGATGATATCACATTGCTGCGCACGTCTCTGCCGTTGACCACAACCGCTGCTGCCGTCTCATCACAGGAGCTTTCAATTGCTAATATTTTCACTTCTTTGTCACTCATTTGAAGAATCTCCTTCAGTCAGATAGAAAACAAGAATTTTCCACTTTCCTTCTGCATCTTTTCTGAGCACGAATGTCTCGTACGTCCGGCTATAGGACTTATCCTGTTTCACAAAATAGGACGTGGTCACGTAAGCACACTCCCGCCCGTCTATGGTCTTATATTCCACCTCGTTGCCGGAGCAGACAGATGTAGAAAAGATTGTTTTGGACTCCTGCCGGTATTCTGCGATTTCTGCCTTCAAATCGGCAAAATATTGATCCCGCGGATTATTCTCCAGCAGTTCCTCGTCAAACAACAGCCGCGCCTGGTCTCCCAGCCGGTACAGTTCCTCATCCGTATAGGTTTCATTATAAAAGCACGTGATAATTCGGTTGTAATTCTTTACAACCTCCCGCGGTGTTGCCGGATAGTTCTGTTCAAAATCCTTGTTGATGACCTTCTGAACCTCCGTCAGTTCCACGACATCTTCCACATTTCTGTTCCGGCGGCTTAAAGTCAGCCACCCAAACAAACCAACAATGACTACAATAATCACCACTGCGCCAATGACTGTTTTCTTTTTCATAAGTGATACCTCCTTTGGGGGCTTACGCCTCATCCTCCGCAAATAGAAGTTCCACGCTCTTTCCGTCTTTTCCCAGCTTTGCATTGGAGAAAATCTTCTGTACCTGGGGCATATATTCCGCCCCACGAACCAGTGACGGCGAGAAATGTGTCAGCCACATTTCCGCAACCTCTGCGCGCTTCGCCAGTTCTGCAGCCTCATAAAATGTCATGTGTTTGTACTGCTTTGCCTTTGCCAGTTTCTCTTTCTCCGCATACATTCCCTCGCAGATAAAAAGATCGGATTCCCGTGCGGACTGTACAATGGACTCTGTCGGTCTGGTATCCGTACAGTAGGTAACCTTAATGCCTTTTCTGGGCGGTCCAAGCACCATATCCGGTGTAAGCAGTCTTCCGTCCTCCATGCGCAGGCTCTCTCCCTTCTGCAGGCGGTTCCAGAAGCACTGCGGAATTCCGTTTTCCTTTGCCCGCTCCACCTGGAATCTTCCGGCACGCCGGATCTCTACTGTATAACCATAGCAGGTTACATTATGGTTCACCCGGAATGCGTGAATATGATATCCGTTTATTTCTATATCGGCTTCCGGCTCGGTAATCTCAATATAATTCAGCGCAAAAGGCAGTTCCGGCGCAATTGTGCGCAACGCAGCCACCACCCGTTCCAGTCCTTTGGGACCAATCACAGTGAGCGGCTCCGTGCGCTCTGCATTCCCCATGGTGAGAAGCAGTCCCGGCAGTCCGCTGATATGGTCTGCATGATAATGGGTAAAGCACAAAATATCGATGGGCTTGAAGGTCCAGCCCTTCTCCTTGATTGCAATCTGAGTTCCCTCCCCGCAGTCAATCAGAAGGCTGCTTCCATTGTACCGCATCATCGCCGCAGTCAGCCAGCGATGGGGAAGCGGCATCATGCCTCCGGTTCCTAACAGACAAACATCTAACATGGATTTCTCCTATTCTTATAGTAATTCCGTCATCCACTGTTCCTCCGGAGGAATCGCAAAGCTTTCCGTCAGTGCATCATAGCAGGGTTCACACAAATCAAATCTGTGCCGGATTCCATCCTTATGGTCGGAAAAGTATCCCCATTCCTTGGTCAGGCTCAGAAAAGAGGTCTTCTCCTTCTGCTCCTCACCGCAAATAAGTTTTCCGCAGCGGTTGCAATAAATATTATTTTCATTTCTGCTCATGATAACGCCTCCCTATGCCACTATTTTACACAGAATCTGCCATGCTTTACAGTGGAAATTCCTGGCCATATATCATAATATAAGCGTCTTCCCGGGGCAGCTCATAAAATCCCCTGCGGACTCCGCAGCGCACAAAGCCGTGTTTCTCATAAAGACGGATTGCCGCCTCATTCGAAACCCGTACCTCCAGCGCAATCTGCCGGATTCCACGCTCTGCGGCGCAATTTAGCATTTCCCCGATCAACGCATCCCCCGTTCCCATCCTTCTGGCATCCGGCGCCACTGCCACATTGACAATCTCGCCCTCATCCAGGGAACTGTACATTCCTATATATCCTACCACCTTCTGTGCCTCACAGGCAACCAGGAAAATTGTTTCTGGAAGCGCCAGGGAATCCAGAAACCCCTGACAGCTCCAGGGCTGGGAAAAAATCTTTTTCTCCAATTCCCCCACTGCCGGCACATCCCCCGGCTCCATCGGTCGAACTACTCTCATAGGTTCGCTCCCTGCCCGCTCTGTTCCCGTTCCTTCTGTTCCCGCTCTGCCTGGGAAAGTCTCAGATAATCCGGCGTATGCTCCTTTGCAGTCTCAATTCTGCCCGCAGCAAAGTATTTCATTCCAAGCGCCGCCACAGCTCCTGCCCGCTGGCGGTTCAGATGCAGCGGTGCAAAGCTGTAGGGCACTCTGCAGCACTCCCCGATCGTCTCCCGAAAAACAGGAACTCCATCGCCTAAAAAGACCACCGGCTCACCAATCGCATTGATCTGTGCAAGGATTTCGTCCAGTCCCACTGCGCACTGGGGCTGTACAATCTGGAGCTCCTCCCCCGCAAAACGATAAAGCCCGGTATAAGTCTGGTTTCTCCTTGCATCCATCAACGGGCACACCAGATCCTTATGCCCCACCAGATTATATGCAAGCGCGTCAACCGTAGGTACGTGAATCAACGGCTTATTCAATGCCAGCCCAAGCCCCTTTGCAGTAGCCGAGCCAATCCGAAGCCCGGTAAAGGAACCGGGTCCTCCCGACACCGCAATGGCATCCACCGTGTCTAAATCCAGTTCAATCATCCGGACTACCTCATCCAGCATGGGAAGCAAGGTCTGGGAATGGGTCTTCTTATAGTTCACTGTGTATTCTCCCAGTAATTGCTCATCCTCCGCCACGGCAACACTCGCCACCAGACCGGAGCTGTCCAATCCTAATATTTTCATAGCAATACGACTTCCTTTCCACAGCCGCAGGCACATCAGCCCCGCTGTTCTATGGTAATCCTGCGGTAATCAAAGCCCCGCTCCAAATCTTTTTCTATGGTGACATCAAACCGCTTTTCCGGCAGAAGTTCTTCGATTAAGTTTGCCCATTCCACCATGCAGAGACCATCCCCATAGAAATAGTCCTCGTACCCGATTTCATCCATTTCCTCCGGATCACCGATGCGGTATACATCAAAATGATAGAAGGGAATCCTCCCCTCCTCATAAATCTGAACAATTGTAAATGTGGGGCTGGATACCGGCTCTGTGATGCCAAGCCCCTCTGCGATTCCCTGGGTAAATACGGTTTTGCCCACTCCAAGATCACCCACCAGGGTATAAAGATCCCCCGGCTGCGCATTCTGTCCAATCTGACGGCCCAGTGCCCGTGTCTCCTCCGCCGAAAATGTCTCATATACTTTCATTGTCGTCACCTGCTATTTCATCTTAACCCGGAACTTCTCCAGCTTTTCTTTTGCAAGCTGCGCCAGTCCGGCATAGTTATCCCCAAGCTGGTCTCTTGGAATGACATAGGCATTTGTGCGGTTGCTGTATACCAGCACATTGCTCCTTGTTGCCACCATCTTATAAATCTGCGCCCAGGGAAGCTCTGCACTCTGCTCCCCCTGGGATACGGTGAAGCCCTTCTCATCCGCCACGTAATGAAGCGGTCTGGAAAGCACCTCCGAAGCAGCTATGCTCCGCTTTGCCCGCATTTTCAGAGAAACCGGGGCATAGAAAAGAAACAGCAGTCCGAAGATGACATAAAGCACCGTATAGGAAAGCTCCACGTTGCCATAGGTTGCCGCTGCCACCGCAAATACCGCAATAGCGATGATAATCGACATCCAGCCATGAATTCCGGTATACATCTGATACATATTAAAATGATACATATCCCTGGGTTTTAACTGAATCTCAAATTCCACCTGCATGATATCCTGCCTTTCTTATCTCGCAGTCCCCTTCAGGATCGGAGAAATACGTTTATATATGATAAATGTTATTGCCACACACAGCATACCCTTTACAAAGGTAAACGGCATATTGAAACAAATCAGGCACTGCAGGATATTCTTCATGGACGGCAGAATCACCTGATATGCCTCCAGCACCGTCTCCTCCGGCATAAAATTGTAATAGAACGGATACACGAAAAAGTAGTTGGAGAACACGCTGACTACAGCCATTATTACAGCGCCCAAAACCGAACCAACCAGTGCACCGGTCCGGTTTTTTCTATATTTGTATATAATTCCCGCCGGAAGCACAAATGCGGTTCCAAGAATAAAGTTGGAAAGCTCGCCCACACCTCCGGTACTGCTGATGGTCAGATGAAGCAGATTCTTAATCAGACACACCAGCACACCGCAGACCGGTCCCATGGAAAAGGAACCAATGAGTGCGGGCAGCTCCGAAAAGTCCATCTGAATAAAGCTTGGAATCAAAAAGGCTATCGGGAAATCAAACAGCATCAATACGAATGCGATTGCCGAAAGCATTGCTGTCACGGTCAGATAACGCACATTTATTCTTTTCTTCATCCTGTCTACCTCCTGCCTAAATGCCCTTCATGGTAAGCTGAATCCGCTGCTTTTTCAGGTCCACACTCATAACCTTCACTTCCACCACATCTCCCACGCTGACTACTTCCAGGGGATGCTTGATATAGCGGTCACATAGCTGTGAGATATGTACCAGTCCGTCCTGATGCACTCCGATATCCACAAACGCACCAAAATCAATGACGTTGCGGACCGTTCCCTTTAACACCATGCCAGGCGTCAAATCCTTCATCTCCAGCACGTCGCTGCGCAGAATGGGCTTTGGCATATCCTCACGGGGATCTCTTGCCGGCTTCTCCAGCTCTTTTACAATATCACGCAGCGTAAGCGCACCGATTCCCAGTTCCTGAGCCAGTTTATCATAATCGGATATTTTCTTTGCAATCCCGGAGACACTGCGGTTCTTTACATCCTCCAGCGTGTAGCCGGTCTTCTCCAGAAGCTGCTTTGTGGCATCATAGCTTTCCGGGTGCACTCCGGTGGCATCCAGCGGATTCTTTCCGTCATTGATGCGCATAAAGCCTGCACACTGCTCGAAAGCCTTCGGTCCCAGCTTTGGCACCTTCAAAAGCTGTGCGCGGGATTCAAATCTGCCGTTTTCCTCCCGGTATGCCACGATATTCTTTGCAATTGCCTTACTGATACCGGAAATGTACTCCAACAGGGACGCGGATGCAGTGTTTAAATCCACGCCGACCTTATTTACGCAGTCCTCCACGACGCCGCCCAGTACCTCGCTCAATTTCTTCTGGTTCATGTCATGCTGATACTGCCCCACCCCGATGGACTTGGGATCGATCTTTACCAGCTCTGCCAACGGGTCCTGTAAACGTCTTGCCATGGATGTGGCACTTCTCTGTCCCACATCAAACTGCGGAAACTCCTCCGTCGCCAGCTTGCTGGCAGAGTAAACGGATGCTCCCGCCTCGTTGACGATAATATACTGCACCTTTACCGGAATCTCTTTCAAAAGCGATACAATCACCTGCTCCGATTCGCGGGAGGCCGTTCCGTTTCCAAGAGAAATCAGCGTGATGTGGTACTTGGAAATCAGCTTCTTTAAGACCGCCTTTGCCTCCTCCACTTTATTCTGGGGTGCAGTCGGATAAATGACTGTGGTATCTAAAACCTTGCCGGTGGGGTCGACCACTGCCAGCTTACAGCCCGTGCGGAATGCCGGGTCCCAGCCAAGCACCACCTGTCCTGCAATCGGCGGCTGCATCAGAAGCTGCTCTAAATTCCTGCCAAAAACCTTAATGGCGCCATCTTCTGCCATCTCCGTCAGGCTGTTTCGCACCTCCCGCTCGATTGCCGGAGCAATCAGACGCTCATACGCGTCCTCCACAACCTCTTTCAAGACAGGTGTAGTCTCTTTGTTATCCCGGGTAATAATCTGCTTCTCCAGATAACGCAGAATATCCTCCACCGGAGCTTCGATCTTCACATTTAATATTTTCTCATTCTCTCCGCGATTTAACGCCAGCACCCGGTGTCCCGCCAGCTTGCTGACCGGCTCGTCAAACTCATAATACATTTCATAAACAGACTCTGTCTCCGGGTCCTTCGCACTTGAAAGCACACGTCCTTTTTTCACCGTAAGTTCCCGGATTCTGGTACGGTAATCCGCATCGTCCGAGATACTCTCCGCAATAATATCCTTCGCTCCGGCAATGGCTTCCTCCGCCGAATTCACCTCTTTTTCCGGATCCACGAACTTCGTAGCCTCGTCCATAAGGGAGTTTTTGAGCATCTGAAGGGAAATCAGATTCGCAAGCGGTTCCAGCCCCTTTTCCTTTGCGATGGTTGCCCTGGTGCGGCGCTTTGGTTTATAAGGCCGGTACAAATCCTCCACCGCCACCATGGTCTCTGCCGCAAGAATCTGATTTCTCAGTTCTTCCGTCAGCTTTCCCTGCTCCTCAATACTGCCAAGCACAGTCTCCTTGCGCTCCTCAAGATTGCGCAGATAGTTCAGGCGCTCGTAAAGATTACGCAGCACCTCATCATTTAATGCTCCCGTTGCCTCCTTGCGGTAACGGGCTATAAAAGGAATGGTATTCCCCTCGTCAATCAGCTTTACCGCTGCTTCCGCCTGTCCCTTCCGGATACCAAGTTCCTCGGAAATTTTTGCAATAATGTCCATTTCTAATCCCTTTCATCCTCATGATTCTTCGCGCCTATTATACCGAAATCTCCCGCCAGATTCAAGCATAATAATATCTGGTATTTTACTATTCAGAATGCTATAATAAAGAGAAGTTTGTTAAGGAGGTATTTCATGGATTATCAATATTACCAGCAATCCGGTCCCCAATTTACACCGCAGTTTAATCCGAGGCGTTCCCGGAATCTGGAAACCGCATCTCTTGTTACCGGAATCCTGGCACTTTCCCTGTTCTGCTGCATCTATCCGCCCCTTATCTGCGGAGCCTTAAGCATTGTATTCGGCCTGCTTTCCCGGGGCGGCGAAACCACGATGACTTCCCGCGCCAAGGCGGGCGTTGCAATGGGTGGCGTTGCACTGGGACTTTTTGTCGTACTGCTACTGTTTTCCACCATTTATTTAAGTATGTGCTATGGTGGTTTTTCCAATATGATTCAGACGATTTATGAGCAGTATATGCTCTACGGGGACGACACCATGTCCTTTTATCAGTCCCTGATGGAAAGCATGCCGGAGCTGCTGCTCTATTAAACTAATAGAGCAGATCCAGTCCCCAGATTCCCAATGCCAGGTTCTTTATAAGGAAATTGCCCGCAAGAACTGCCGCTGCAATCCACAGATAAATATCCCGGTAATGCATACCGATGGGCAGTCTGCCCCTGGAAATACGCTCTATGGTCTGGCTTACCATGAACCAGCCGCCCAGGAGCGCAGCATACGGTACCAGCGGATGATAGCGCAGACTATCTGCCAGGCAAAAGGAGAGCAATGCCCTCACCGCCCTTGTCCCGCCGCAGCCCGGGCAATAGTAACCGGTGACACTGTGGAACAGACAGGGAACCTGATATTTTTCCACCGGAATACGGAGAAGTCGGACAAGCAGTACCACAGAAGCCGCAAAAATCAGCACGCACCAGCCGATCCAATAGATGTTCCTGTCTAATCTGGGATCTGTTTTCATGGCGCACCTCGCTTTCTATCTTAATTGACAATTAATATTAGGAGATTACTATGAAAAAATCAAGCAAAGAATTAAAAAGACTTGCCAGAGAGCAGTTAAACGGACGTTACAGCATCCCCATGGGAGCTTTCGTTATCGCAAGTCTGATTCCTTCCATTATTGAAATTCCCTTTTCCTTTACCACCGGCACACTGGAAAATCCCATACAGACTGTGATTTTTTTCCTTGCCGAATATCTGATTACATTAATCTCTGCCGTACTTCAGATTGGTGTCGTCCATATTCACTTAAATCTCACAAGAAGTATTCCATTTCAGGTAAGCAGTGTTTTTGACCCCTTCCGCAGAGGGGCAGATCGTTTTTTCGGTGCCGCATTCCTGACCAGTCTGCTGACCGTTGCCGCCAGCCTGCCCATGGTTGCCGCAGGCGCTTACTTATATGTTTCCGGCGTGACTGTGGCAACGGTGCTTCTGTGCGTGGCTGCCGGTCTGATTTCTCTGGTGCTTTCCGTCTGTGTAACGCTCTACTTTAACTTTGTGAGCTACCTTCTGCTGGATTATCCACAGATGAAGGTAACAGCCGCGTTCCGGGAATGCCGCCGTCTCATGCTCGGAAATAAGGGCCGCTTCCTTTATCTGATTCTAAGTTTTATCGGATGGGAATGTCTGGTGGCATGCTCCATGGGAATCGCTTCTCTGTGGGTCAATCCCTATATCAGCCAGACCTATGTCACCTTCTATCTGGATGCCACCGGGGAGCTGGACCGGATTCCCCCGCGTGTCTATCCGGACATGACTATGAACTACAGCAGCCCCATGTATTGATTCCGGGCATACCGCAGTTCCTTTTTTCCGAAAGATATTTGTGAATTTCTTCACAAGCATCTATATAATTTTTTAAGGAGGAGTTTATTCATGAAAGAAACAAATGACGCAATACGCGATGCCAGTGTTTTAGGTGTCCCCAAAATGCTGCTTCTCGGATTGCAGCACATGTTTGCCATGTTCGGTGCCACAATTCTTGTACCGATTCTGGTAAACACCTACTTTGAAGGAGAAGGGCTCTCCATTCAGGTCACCTTAATCTGCGCCGGTATCGGAACTTTATTTTTCCACCTGTGCTCAAAGCTTAAGGTTCCCGCATTCTTAGGTTCTTCCTTCGCTTTTCTCGGCGGATTCTCCACCGTGGCATCCTTAGACACCGGAATCTATACTGATATGACGATGGGAGAAAAGCTCCCCTACGCCTGCGGCGGCATCGTGGTTGCCGGTCTGCTCTATCTGGTACTGGCACTGATCATCAAGCTGGTTGGCATCAAGCGGGTCATGCGCTTTCTTCCCCCGGTGGTTACCGGTCCGATCATTATCTGCATTGGCTTAAGTCTGGCACCTTCTGCTGTCTCCAATGCATCCACAAACTGGTTTCTTGCTCTGATTGCTCTGGCAGTTATCATTATCTTCAATATCTGGGGCAAGGGAATGTTTAAGATTATCCCGATTCTTTTAGGTGTGGTAATCTCCTATGGAGTGGCACTGATTATGAATGCTCTTGGTTTCACCAACGCAGACGGCTCTGCTATTTTAGATTTCTCCAGTATTGCCTCCGCTGCATGGGTAGGTCTTCCGCCCTTCCAGCTCTGCAAATTTGACATCACGGCAATTCTTGTCATGGCACCTATCGCCCTGGCAACCATGATGGAGCATATCGGTGATATGTCTGCCATCTCCGCTACTGTAGGCGAAAATTTCATCGAAGACCCGGGTCTTCACCGCACCTTAATCGGCGACGGTCTTGCCACCTCCCTCTCCGGTCTTTTCGGCGGACCTGCCAACACGACCTACGGAGAGAACACCGGTGTGCTGGAATTGAGCCGCGTTTATGATCCCAGGGTAATCCGCATCGCTGCTGTCTACGCCATTCTTCTCAGCTTTGTACCGAAAATGGCAGGTGTCATCGGCTCCATGCCCTCCGCCATCATCGGTGGTGTCAGTTTCATGCTTTACGGTATGATTTCCGCCATCGGTGTGCGCAATGTTGTGGAAAACCATGTGGATTTCACCAAGTCCCGGAATCTGATTATTGCAGGTGTCATCTTTGTCTGTGGTCTTGGCTTTTCCGGCGGTCTCACCTTTACCATCGGATCAACCTCCATCACTCTGACCTCTCTCGCCATCGCGGCGCTTGCAGGAATTATTTTAAATGCCATCCTGCCGGGAAATGATTACCATTTCGGAAAGGACCCGAAGATTGACGCAAACCGCGGTCTTGATATGACTCCGAACCTTCACGAGGATACCTCGTACAAGGACACGGAAGCCTAGTCTATTCGGAGCACTTATAAAAAGCGGCTGTCACACGAAAATTCTTCGCGTGACAGCCGCTTTTTCTATCTGGTATTTAAGTTTATCCTGCCCACCCCGCAATTTAAACGGATGGTTCCAATCGCTGTTCCCGCAGTCCGGGTCTTTCCTTCCTTTCGTGCTGCCTGCTGCCCATTGATAAATATCTTTCCGATGCCGCAGCTTAAGTCATAATCATAATCTGCACCACTGCCCTCCAGGTTGACGGTACAGTTTCCGACTCCGCATTCCAGATCCAGATTTCCCCTCACGTCTCCTGTCATTGTGAAATCACCCACACCACAGTCTACCACGAGTTTTCCGGTCTCCACATGCGCAAGCTCCGCGGAACCGGCTCCCACATCTGCGCTAAGGCTTTCTTCTGCCTTTATAGAGCCTGCGCTAAGACTTCCTGCTCCGATATCAAGCTTCAGCTTGCCACAGCTCACTACCGCCTCACGCATATTCACCTTTCCGGCTCCCACTTCCACTTTGAATTTTTCAAACTGAGCACCTACCGGGAGATACAGCGTAATCTTTACCTCACATTCCTTCATCCGTATATGCTTATTTTTCTGCTTATACCGGATGTGCAGCTTTCCCCCGCCGTTAAGCTCTGCCGAATATGTACCGTTCTCGCCAACCTCTGCTTCCACCTCAATCTGCTCCAGATTGGCAAGCTCCTTCACCGTAAGTTCTCCACAATCGATATCCAGATGAATCTTCTTCACTTCTCCCAACAAAAAACTGTTCTTTTCCATATTCTATCCTCCTGCACATTTTATGCATCATACTCTATACGTAGTAAATCTGAACGGAACCAAAGTTGGTATCCCCATCAATACGCAGAACGAACTGGCTGGTTCCCTCGCATCTTCCATGGCTGTTTACGCCTCCGAATGCACGGTCAATGTTCTCCTCCACCTTCCAGCTTCTTGGAATGTATAATTTCATATCACCAAAGCTGTTGTCTACCCGGACATACGCCACCGGATTCTGAATGATTGCATTATCAAAATAAACACTCATGCTTCCGAAATTGTTCTCAAGACGCGCTTCGCAGAAGTTATCGGAGTTGATGTAGCGGATAGCCGTGCCAAAATTGTTCTCGCACCGAATCTGCTCCCCGTCGTACTGTCTGGTGTCTGAGCAGTTCTTATCGGTGCTAAATTCCATGCCGTCACCGTTAATGTTCAGCGTCCAGTCCCCCTGTTTTTTTTTCTCACGAAATATCATGGACAAACCAATGCTGCCAAGCAGGGCTGCTCCAAGAACCGTCCATGGCGTGTACGCTGTAATCTTTAACTGTTCATCATAGATAATCAGGACAAACGCAATGGAAAATAAGATTTCAAAAAAATTTCGTCTGCGGATTCCCTCAATGAACATCCAAATCATAAACACAGTGAGAATGATTGAAAATACTCCCACCTGCGGCAGAAGTCCCATCTGGCTTACTACCAGATATACCGCTGCCAGTACAAAAAAGATTCCCCATAAAATTCTTCCATTTTTCATTTCTGTAACCTCTTTTCTTCTAATTTGCTGATTAATGGTTTATAGTAAGACCGCGAGACGAACACCTGCTTGTGGGTATTCTGGAATGCCACAAGGCTTGCTGCCGTCAGGTTGCGGTTAATAGAATAAATGTGATTCGTGTTAAGAATCGTTGACTTGGACACCCGCATAAAAGAACCGGGAAGGATATCCTCCAGCTCGTATAGCTTATACTGTGTCTCATACGCCTCATCTCTGGTGTGGGCAGTAATTCCGTTTCCCTCCGTCTGAAAAAAAAGGATTTCATCCAACGGTATGTAGTACTCTGTGCTGTCCCGGTATAACGGAAATTTCTCGGAGGCATGCACCACATCGCTGACTGCCTGCTGAATCTTTGCCACCTGCTCGGTGAGATTTCTGCACCGGATGATTACTTCATCATCTGTTAAATTGTTGTCAATCTCGACCTGTATTTTCATCCCTGCTACTCGCTTTCTCCTCTTGCAATTCCGGGATTGTCCGTTTCCCTCATTGCTTGTATTCAGTATAAAAAAAGAACCTCCTGTTGTAAATAGCTTTACAGCAAGAGGTTCTTTTTCCCCGGTAAGAGGTAAATTTTTTATTTTAAGAGTGCAGTAAGTGCATCCACACCGGCGGACAGCTGCGGTATCTCTGTGTCTGCGAAGTCCCCTGCGTCCGCTTTCTGCGCCAGAGCAGGGTCCAGTGGAAGTCTGCCGAATACGGGAACTCCCAGTTCCTCTGACACTTCCTCCACATGGCTCTCTCCAAAAAGTCTGATTTCTTTCCCACAGTCCGGACACACCAGATAGCTGAAGTTCTCCACGATGCCAAGCACCGGAATGTGCATCTGGGATGCCATATTGTAAGCTTTCTTTACAATCATCTGCACCAGCTCCTGCGGTGAAGTGACAATGACAATGCCATCCACCGGAAGGGACTGAAACACGGTAAGCGGTACGTCACCGGTTCCCGGCGGCATATCCACAAACAGATAGTCCAAATCGCCCCAGACAGTTTCATTCCAGAACTGCTTTACCACACCGGCAATGACCGGTCCTCTCCAGATAACCGGGTCCTCCTCGTGGTCCAGCAGAAGATTCACAGACATCACCTTAATGCCGTTTTCTGCCTCCAGAGGAAGCATACCGCGCTCATCGCCCGTCACCTGACCATGAACCCCCAGCATTTTGGGAATGGAGGGTCCCGTAACGTCTGCATCCATAATGCCGACCTTATAGCCAGCCTTCCTCATGGCGCAGGCAAGGGATGTGGTGACAAAGGATTTGCCCACGCCGCCTTTTCCACTGACGACACCAATCACTTTTTTCACACTGGAAAATTCATTTGCCGGTTCCTTGGGGATTCCCGTGTTTCCCGCTTTGCTGGGACACCCCTCACAACTTGACCTAGAGCAGCTGGATGCGCTGCTGCAATTGCTGTTTTCTGGCATAATCATACACTCCTTTTGTTTTTTCTGTTGAATATTTCACGGAGCGACTCTGTATAAGGTGCCCGCGCCACTCCATATTCTGTCACAATTCCTGCAATCAGTTCATGATCTGTTACGTCGAATGCCGGATTAAATACCTTCACTCCCTCCGGTGCCATGCGTTCCTTATACCACATCTCCGTAACTTCCTCCGCAGGACGCTCCTCAATCCTGATGTGAGCGCCGTCCGGCGTTGCCATATCAATGGTAGAAGTAGGTGCGCAGATATATACCGGCACACCATAGTATTTTGCCACGGCAGCCACCACAGAAGTGCCAATCTTATTTGCCGTATCGCCGTTCGCCGCCACCCGGTCACAGCCCACAAAGACGGCATTCACCCATCCTTGTTTCATGACAGCCGATGACATATTATCACAGATTAAAGTGACATCTACTCCGGCGGACTGCAGTTCGAAGGCGGTAAGCCGCGCTCCCTGCAAAAGAGGGCGTGTCTCATCCGCAAATACCCGGAATCCATAACCGCGCTCCTGTCCCAGATAAATCGGTGCAGTGGCAGTGCCATATTTACTGGTCGCTAGCTGTCCGGCATTGCAGTGAGTCAGTATACCGTCTCCCGGTTTCACCAGTGAAAGTCCGTATTCCCCTATTTTTTTGCAAATCCGGATATCTTCCTCCTGGATGGAGACAGCTTCTCTCCGCAGCTCCTCCCGGATTGCCGTAAGGCTTTCTCCACGGTGAGATTCCAGTGTCTCCTGCATCCGGTTTAACGCCCAGCTTAAATTCACCGCCGTAGGTCTGGCAGAATCCAGATACTCCTTCTGTTTCACAAATTCCCGGTGAAAGCTCCCGTAGTCCTCCGCCCTGATTTGTTTTGACAGGATGTAGATTCCATAAGCCGCTGCAACACCTATGGCAGGGGCGCCCCTGACCTTCAGCAGATAGATGGCATCCCAGATTTCCTGTGCCGTATGAAGGGAAATCTCCTCAATTGCCCCCGGCAGCTTTGTCTGATCAATAATAACCACCGCGTCATGTTCGTCATCCAGCCGTACGGTATCATAGTCCAGGATATTTGCGCTCTGCATATAGTATTCCCCGTTTCTGTCAGTTCTAACATTCTTAATTATAGTGTAATGCCTTCTTCAATGCTACCGAAATTGCTGTCCCAACCACAAAGCAGACAATCGCTTCCACAACTCCGTTGACTCCCACAAAGGCAAGAATGAAAAGCAGTGCATTCTTTGCGCCCAGTGCTTCGGCAATGGACTGGATATACTCTGTGCCATAGAAGCAGGCTACCAGCGCAGACATAAAAAATGTGGTGTTAAGCAGCGGGCAGCACAGGTTGGAAAGGGTAACCGATACACCGGACGGAATTCTGGTTCTGCGCAGTCCATGATAGAGCAGCCCGGTAAGCCAGCCCATCAGGATTCGGGTCGGCACACAGACAAGGAAGGTTAAGAACGGATTGATTCCCAGCAGTACCGCTCCGAAGGGGCTCATGCCAAAGCACTGGATAAAGCTGGTAATTCCAAACACCGCTCCTAAAATTGCTCCGGCTGCGGGTCCTAAGGTTACAGCTCCCACCGCCACCGGCACAACGATCAGGGTAATCTCCAGTCCACCTGTCCGAATATAACCGATCGGGGTAAAAGCCATGATTAAAATGATGGCAACAAGCAGTGCCATTTCCACAAGATACTTTGTAGAAAATCTCTTTTTGTTCATTGGTCTTTTCCTCTTTTCTTTTTTGGTTTTCCTCAGTATAGCACTATGTTAAAATTTTATCAATACCAGGCAGACACTGCTGCCACCGTTTCCATAATCAGACCGCCTGCCGCGGAGCTTGCCGGGGCATTCGTCGCATCCATGATAACCACCGCCACCATCAGCACGGCACATAATATTCCAAGCAGGATTCCGCCGATGGCAAGATTTCTGTGTTCTTTGGATTTCAACCCCAGAAAGCCGAATACCACCGCAAGGATTCCAAAAATGATGCCATATCCGGCACAGCTAAAAGCAATGCCAATCACTCCAAATGCAATGGACATCAGTGCATACTGGTCTGCCTTCTCCGGTGGCTTGTTTGTATTCTTAAGGCTTTCGGGAATATTGGTTTTTTTCTTCGGTTCGCTCATATCATCCCTCCGTTTCCGTTCTATTTATCGCATATTTTAAGGTATCCTTAAAATATCCATAATTATGAGTATAGCATCCGGCAGTCGTTTTCGCAACCTGCTACATACTTAAGATTGCTGCCGTAAAAATGAAAACAGAAAATGCCGTGTTCATGATTCCAAAGAGGATTCCCAGCACGGCAAAAACCTTCCGCTGTGTCTTTCTACCCATAATTCCCAGTACAATTGCAGGGATTCCCACCAGCGCACCAAACCCCATACAGTTAAACATGAAAGAAGCGCAGCCCATCGCAAAAGAGGCAATCGCATAGCTGTCTTCCTTTGTATTGACAAAGCGCTTCTGCTGCATGGGCGGATGCTCAATTACCGGCGGATTCGGGTCTGCAATCTCAATTCGACGGAACTCTCCATTCTGGGCTCCACAGTCCGGGCAGATATCTTCCAGTTTATCCATATGATTCTTGCAATACGGGCACTCATAGATGATCATTTTATTTTCTCTCCTATGTATTTTCTCAAGGAATAAGTATAGCATCCGACAAGTTTTTTCGCAATATACCAAAAAAGCACTGCCATATAAGAAATCTCTCTCATATAGCAGCACTTTCTATTCTTGACCTTTTTTCTGCTTACCCTTTATTATTTACTGCACATACGGAATCTCTATCTCAACATCACTTATAGGGAAAGTGCAGCAGGGATGAATATAATTAAAATCGAAATCCGCTTCTCTCCGATGCTCCAATTTCTTCGGGCTATAAACCTGTCCCGACAGAAGCATTGAATGACACCAACCACATTCTCCCGAACGGCAATGAGCCGGTGCAGCAATTCCGCTTTTCTCAAGTGACTGCAGAATGGTATCATCCGTGCTGACGATAATTGTCTGCGTATTGTCACACATAGTTACAGTAAGCTTAACCTTGTCCGGCACATCGACATTATGAGGATAATCAGCAAGTTTTTTCGGATTATGTACCTCGCCCTGCAGTTCATGGCGCACCCATTTGCGCTCAATCCCCAGTGTCTGAATCTGCTTATCAAGAAATTCATACATACCAGCAGGTCCACACAGAAAAATGGAATAGTCTTCGTCTGGTGCATATTTTTTTATCAACTCTGCCGTGACGAATCCATGCTCATAGCCGGCCTTTTCTTCATCACTCAATACATGGACTACCTTTACCTTGTCAGAAGCTTTCTCCAGCGCATCAAAATCTTCCTTAAACAGAATATCCTTCTCAGTTCTTGAACCATACAGAAGAATCAGATTAAAATCTTCATCGCCATCCGCAATCGCTTTTGCAAATGAATGAAACGGAGTAATACCGCTGCCGCCAGCCACTCCAATAACCGTGTTACCATCCCGGACCGGCAGATAGACAAACTCTCCCAGAGGTCCTGTTACGGTCACCTGATCTCCCACTTTAAAATGATCCAGCATATAATTTGATCCGATTCCATCCGGCACTCTCTTTATTGTAAGAACATACTTACCTTCCAGTGCTTCCTTCGGGGATGATGAAATTGAATATGGACGTGTAATTTTCATACCGTTGACTTCTAAGAATATACTCAGGTAAGCACCTGCCTTAAAATAAGCAAGACGTTCTGTTCCTCTTGACGGGTCAGCAACAAACGTAAAGCTCTTACAATTCTCATCCCAGACTTTGATATCGGAAATCGTAACGTACTGCCTGTCCGGATGAAGTGCCTTTGAAAGTACATTCACGGGAAAATTTTCCGGAATGGGTGTCTCAGGAGCATTTTCTATACGGCTCTTACGTTCCTCATTATTTTTCAGGAAACGAAGCCGATTAATGGAGTTTAAATTTGGTTTTTTCGCCATGATTACTTGTCCTCCTCTGCATCTTTGAGCGTTTTCTTGCCCTGAATATTACCATTTGCATAACACAGATTATAACCATCCGTATTCTCGCAAGCAGCACCTGTAATACGAAGCCCCTTAAACATCTGTTCTTCATCCATACTGTTAAGACGATTTATAATGTTGTCCCACTTATAAATCTGATATCCATACGGAGTTCCATTCGGCGAGTTCAGATAACGGCAAAAAGATGCAGGTGTCGCAAACGTAATTTCTTCTATATAAGGCTTAATAATGATTCCGGTTGTCTTCTCATAATAATCAACCCAATCTTTCATTCGCTGATTCTTAATCTTGTAATAATCCTCCGGTTTTACGCTTCCCCAGAATTCTGAATCTCCAAATGTTGTGAAAAACAGCGTACATGTACCCTTCGGAGAGGCCTCCGGAATAATCACATTTAGGCAATTTGCAATGAATACTCCCTTATCCACACCATTTGCCTTCTTAAACTGATCATTCGGGTCCTGATCTGACATAATAAGAGTCGAATATTCCTTTATGCCAAGTTCGTCAGCGCTTCTATTAAGTCCTACATACATCGTTTCAAGTTCCAAAGCAATATTCCTTGCATTTGCCAACTTTACAGACTTAACAGGAGGCTTGATTCCCTCCGGAAGCATTCTTCCCATTACCGTAGTTGGAGAGCAGTTTGCAATAATATGCTTTGCACGAATCTCTCTGCCGTTTGCAAGGCGTACTCCTGAAGCTCGATCACCGTCAAACAATATCTTGTCCACCTCGCAGTTATACCAGATCTGTCCACCGTTTCTACGAATGACATCCACAAGTGTCAAAGACAAATTGTGGGACTTTTTATCCGGCTGTCCCGGATACAAGTGAACATATTTATATATCATCTGCACAGTGGTCAGGAAATCAAGATAATCCGGAGGAGCCCCCAGATAGCACCAGTAGGTATTTAAAATATCCTGTGCCTCCTTCGGCATACGAATCGCCTCAAAGCCTTCACGGGTCGTTACGGATGCAAGACGCATAAAATCTGCATATTTCGTCATCATAACTGTGTCTTTCCTGCCAGGACTCATAGCGTACTTCTGTGCTTCTGCCGCAAGTGCTCCCAGTCGGAGCAGTTCTTCCACACTCTCTTTGCAGCCCGGAACAAGTTCTTCCATTTTCGCTGTGAATGCTTCCAGTCCTGTTGGCAGAACGAGATCCGTCCTGCCGGGCACAATAAGATGAAACAAATTCTTTTCAATATGCCATTTCATCTCTGCTCCATACTCTTGAAAAAGCAGTCTGACGGAACCCGGGCATTCCTCTGTCCCGAGATCACAAAGTTCGTGTAATGCCGTTTCGAACTCAAAACGTCCTCTTACAAAGCTCGTAGCCGATCCACCTGGCAAATTGTGGCGCTCCAGCACCAATGTTTTCAAGCCGCCGCGCGATGTTGTAGCCGCCGCAGAAAGTCCACCGTTTCCTGCACCAATAACGATAACATCATATTCATGATTCAATGCAATTTCCTCCTTTTTCATTTACCTTTTTATCCTTATCACATAATAAGATAGTTTAATTATGAAACGCATTTCACTTTGATAAAAGAAACAAATTGTATGGTTATCCACAACAAAACATTGTATTGAATGCTGCAAAGGTATATAATAGAAAAAAGAGTTTTTAAGGAGATTTGATATGCAAATACAAGCGATACAGTCCTTTGTAATGCTTTGCCAGGAAAAAAACATTTCCAAATGCAGCGAAAAACTCCATATCAGCCAACAGGGGCTCAGCCGTCAGATAAAAGCCCTCGAAAATGAACTGGGTGCAAAATTGTTTGTTCGCAGCAACAAAGGCGTGGAACTGACTGAAGAAGGGGCGCTTCTTCTGCCAAATTTCAAAAAAATCTGGACATCCTACAGTCTCGGAATGCGTGAACTTGCAGACTATCAAAAAAACCACCAGGAAACAATCCTGGTAGCAGTCTGTCCCGGTATTAAACAGGCCTTTGGTCTTGATTTTTTCATGAAATTTCAACAGCAGAATCCTGGAATACGTCTAAAGCTGGATTTCCAATCCGATGTTGCCTGCGAAGAAGCTTTATATCAGGGGATGGTTGATGCTGCCTTTCTTGATTGGCCGGTCCATGAAGAAGAATATGACAGTTATCTTGTAGTCAAAAGTCCTCTGGTTGCCGTTATGCGAAAGGACAATGTCTTAAGCAACAGAACATCCATCAGTATGCAAGACCTTAGCGGTATGCGCATCTACATTCCTGACGAAAGTCATAGAATGTCCCAGCGCTTTGCCGAACACTGGTCACAGTTTTACAAATCTGTACGTATTGATTTCACTTCCAACGATTATGATTCCTTCTACAATGACTTGCCAAAGAACGATGGAGGCATTGCGCTGACCTTCCGTTTTCTCTGTGAGAAGCTAGATTCTGAGCTTGTAGCAATTCCTGTCGATGAAGAAAGCTGCATCGCCCTGTATTACTGCTTGCGAAAGGACCATGCAGAAAGCATGGCCCTAAATCAGTTTTCAGATTTTGTTTATCAAAATGTTGATTTATACGAGTGAGAAATGGCTGTACTTCTATTTTGCCAAATCCTGTGACAACACATAAAGCGCATCAAATATCTTTTCGCATTCTTCCACTTCTGTAACAATTTCATCCGAATTTTTGAGACTTTCATTTGCTGATGCCGCCACTTCTTCTCCTGCAGACGTAAGTTGCAGAACATGCTCCGAAATTGTTTCTGCATACCCTATAATTTTCTGTAGTGATTCTTCTGTCAAATGTATTCCACGAATCATATCATTCATATCAAGAACCACCTGTTCACATTTTTCACGTGTTCTTTCAATCGATGCATTCTGCTCCGTGACCGCTTTTACAGAATCGCTGACGCTTTCATGTACCTGCGTCGTTCCGCGATTTAGTTCCTGTATGATTTCTGTTATACTGTTGGATGCCGTCTTTGTCTGCTCCGCCAGAACACGGATTTCATCAGCAACCACTGCGAAGCCCTTTCCTGATTCTCCCGCTCTTGCCGCTTCGACAGATGCATTTAGGGCCAGTAGATTTGTCTGACTGGAAA
Organism: Roseburia sp.; assembly: GCA_051877675.1. Lineage (GTDB taxonomy): Bacteria > Bacillota > Clostridia > Lachnospirales > Lachnospiraceae > Roseburia. The sequence goes on from JBJEJC010000008.1 coordinate 22,126, forward strand.
TATGCAATATGGTTCCGACAAAGTTTTCCACTTCCTTTACCTTTTCCATCAAATCAAATACCACTTCCACCGTCACACTGCTTGCTGCCTCCACACTGTGCGCCTGTTCTTTTAATTCACATACTTCCTGATTAATGTCGTTTACCGCATTCTCCACCTTTGCGGATGCCTCAATCATATGCTCGGAAACCTTCTTCGCCTCATCTGTCTGATTTCCAATCTCAGCGCACATAGCAGATTGTGACTGTATCGATTCCGCCGTTGCCTCTGTACTGTCCGCAATATTTTTTATCAGGAAATTGCTGTCAGTCATATTCGTTTTCAACGTATCCATCTTTGTCATGGCATTGCCAAAATTATCTGCGATTCGCTCTGCCGCCTCTCTCATTCTGCAATTACTTTCTGTCTGCTTCTTCGAGGCTTCCAGAATTGTATTCATGTTTTCTTCATGAAAGCATGACAGCAGTTTTACTGTCTGAATGGATATACATGCAAACACAAACGAAAACAGAATGGGAACCAGTATATCAGCCTTTAATTCAAACACCTGACTGTTCCTATGTATAACTGCAAAGATTATATTGCAGGAAATCACCCCTATATTTGCCAGCAGTATCGCTTTTTTATTCAGATATATCATTCCAACCATCACAATTGCGAATGAATATACCCAGCTTTCACTTGCACTGTTCAACAATCTGACCACCAAATATATAACTGTTGCCATACTCATCATCACATATGCTGCCAATACCGGTCTGCTTTTCCCGAATGTCAGGGAAATGACACAGCCTGCCATTCCAAGAAGCACAATACACAACTGCGCATAACTTTTCCATGTAGTCTCCGAAGAATTTAAAGATGTGGCAACATCCGCCAATACGTATACGATAATTACCGTTAATCCCCAAAATACAACTTTATTTGCCCGTCTACATTGTATTTCTGTCATAGATTATCTCCCTTATTATTTATCTCTTGTTCTGTCCTGATTACAATCTTGCAAACATCCATTCCTTTATATCTCTGAACACGTCTTCCCGATCCGTTTCGTTTAAAATCTCATGTCTGTCATTCTGATACAACTGAAAAACCACATCCTGCATTCCAGCCTCCCGGAACATATCATAGACCTTTTGCACCCCTTTCCCCCAATCCCCCACCGGATCGTCTGCTCCGGACACAATAAACACAGGAAGGCTCTTGGGCATCTTGTCTACATTTTTCTGATTACAATCGAACGCTACCGCCTCAAACATACCAAGATAAGCATTTAATGTAAACGTAAACGTACATCTTGGATCTGCGTAATAATTCCTCACAATCTCGGTGTCCTTCGTCAACCAACTGTTATTCAGATTCCTCCCGCTAAGATCATATGACCGAAACGGCTTTCCCCATGTCAGTTTTTTTATCAGGCTGCTCCGATAACGGTCTCCCCGAAACCGTGCAATCGCTTTTGTCAGGTTCATAATCAAATTGGTGTCTTTCCCGGATACATATCCAGTCCCCATGATGACAGCACCCTGTAATCCTTCCGGATAAAGTACAAGATACCTGCGAAGCATATAGGAGCCCATGCTGTGCCCCAACATAAAGTAAGGAACATCTTCATTCTCACCCTGAATATGTTTTCGTAACGTATGAATATCCCCAATAACGGTATCACATGGATGCTCCTTTGAAAAATACCCCCAATCGTCGTTTGTTTTTACTGATTTTCCATGCCCGATATGATCATGCCCGACTACCATAAATCCATAGTCTGTCATAAATCTGGCAAATGCTTCATAACGCTCAATGTACTCAATCATTCCATGTACAATCTGAAGGATTCCCCTATATTCACCGGAGTCCGGCATCCATTTAACTGCATGTATCTGTACTCCGCCTGCCTGAGACATAAATGTAAATTCCTCTTTTTTCATTTTTCCTCCAATCCGGGAATAAGTTACTTACCAGCCAATCTATTCTACCTTTACCCCTATATATCATTATTTTCCAATTATCATTCTTTGTAAATTGACATAATAAACCAAATAACGCTATAATATTTTATGGTCCTGGTCTGACCACGGATAACGAAAGGGGGAATTTTCTATGCAATTTGGTGAAATTGTTGCACCATCAATAAAAGAATTGTTTATGAATCGAATAGAGACCCTTATCCTCTCCGGCGAATTAAAACCTGGAGAAAAACTTCCCACGGAACGAGAATTAGCAGATGAAATGAAAATAAGCAAAACCGCCATCCACGAAGGAATCCGTGAACTAAGCAGGCTCGGATTTCTCGATGTTACCTCCCGCAAAGGCATTACTGTTGCCGATTACGCAAATAACGGAAATGTAGATACGTTGCTCACAATTATGAAATACCAGGGTAATAATCTTGATTATAAGACCGCTATAAGTCTAATGGATATCAGAATTTATTTAGAATGCCCTGCAATTGAAGCATTGGCACAAAACAGAAAGGAAAATGATATAAAAAATTTAAAAGCTTCACAGGAATTTGTCCTTCAAAAAATGACCGCATCCAACGAGGAATTTGCCGAAGCAGTTTACCTTTATCATAGAAGAGTCGTATTTTTAAGCGGAAACTCTATCACTCCGCTCCTTATGAATTCCTTCTTTTCTGCGATGCTTCCATTCTGGATAGATTATATTGAATCCTTTGGCAGGGAAAACACCTTCCAAAAACTTGTGCTCTACACGGAATTAATTCGTGATAAAAAAGGGAAAGAAGCCTCAGACACATTAAAAGCCGGAATTGAGCAATATCGGAAGCGTGTCATGCTGCAAGCAGCCTGCTCTCCCAAAAAAATATAGCATTTTCAGATTATAAACCACCGTCCCCATTTGATGAAGAATTAAATGCCTACGTGCAGGAAAGCAGTAGTTATCGAGACCTGCTTGCGCTTAAGTGAAATCAAACAATATCTATACTGTACAGAATCGAGTAGGAGGGGATTTTGATTTAAATCCCCGACCTCTCACACCACCGTGCG
>JBJEJC010000009.1:0-4740 GCA_051877675.1 Roseburia sp.
TCTTCCGTTAGAAAAGGGACACAGGTTTAAAGAACCTGTGTCCCTTTTCTAACGGAAGATACGTCCCTAAATTATATCGCAGGTATACACCAGCTCTTCGCCATAGGTTTCTTCATATATCTTTTTCCAGATTTCGTAATTCGCCTGGCGCATTGCCTCCGCGTTCTCCGCTTTGCTCTTCGCCGGGTCCGGATAGATTGGCTCCGCCACATGAACAGTATATTCCTGCACATAGAAGCCGTCCGGTCCCATGATATCGCTGTCCTCCATGGTGATAAAGCAGGGCAGCACCGGCACATTGCTTTTTACTGCAAAAGTAAAGGCACCTTTCTTTAACGGCTTCGGTTTCCGGTAATTCCACCACATACTCTGCTCCGGGTAAAAAAGCACGAAATCTCCCCGTTTCAACACGATATCAATGCAGCGGATGAATTTCTTCATGGTGTCCTTGTTGGAGCTTAACGGAAACGTATTGCAGTTGCGCATCAGCATTCCGTAAAATCCCGGGAAATTCGTGTAATTTCCCTCCCGGATCACCCGGTAAAATTTGCGTTTCTTCTGCCCTGAAGCCTCATATGTCATCTGGATGGCAAAGCTGTCAAAGGCATTGAAGTGGTTGCAGGTGATGATAGCCCCGGAGTTGAGATTCTTAAAATTCTCAATTCCACGGATTTCCTTTACAATCATCTGTTTTTTCTCCAGAATATTGTTCAGAAAGCCCCGCGCCACCGTGTAGGTCAGCTTGCGCTTAATCTTGCTGGAAACCTTTTTTCTGAGGTAATCGATATCCTCCGGCTTTAACTCCTTCGTGGGCGGATCCTCCTCCACATCCACGTCAAATCTGCCTTCCCGCTCCAGCTCGGCAATCCGCTCCAAAACCTCCAGCCGATCCTTTGCCTTGGGCACCGCATTCTTCATCCGCTTGAGATAATTATCCTCCCTGGCAATCTCATCCTTCGCCATCTGAAGCAGTCTGTCGCAGGAAGCAAGATCCTTTCCCCGCTCCTCGTCCGTATAGGAGGCAAGCACTGCCCGGATTTCCTCATATACGCTGGTTCTCTCTGCATACTTCCAGAAGTACTCCTTCAGCCTGCAGTCCTCAAAATGCCACGGTTTTGATACCATAATGTAATGAAGGACACAGATTTCCTCCTCGGGGCAGGCTAGGGTTCCGAACACCTCAATGTTCCACTTCTGCTCCAGCCACAGCACATGCCCCGCACAAATGAGATTCAGGTAATCCTCATCCTGGGTTACAACAAAATTGTAGGTGTGAAGCAGTTCCACGAAACGGTCCAGCAGATGCTGTCTGCGGAACTGGTCACAGTTAATCAGCAGAAGTCCTGCATTAAAATAATGATAGCGGTCAAGTCCCAGCACCTGCTCCACATACTCGCCATATGTGTCCTCCTGGATCATGACCTGCTCATTGGCAGCTCCCACATAATGGTCGCCCAGTTCGTGGTGATACAGTTCCGAAATGTCGCCTAAAACAATGGTATCACTGTCGATGTAAATCGCTTTCTCATATTCCGGAAACATTTCCGCAATAAACAGACGGAAATACGTGGTCTTGGAATAATAATCCCTGAGAGGCAGTTTGTCACTGATGGATTTCAGATAATCCGTCACATCCTCGAAGCACACCTCAAAATTGTCATCTGCCATGCTGCTTACTGCCTTTTTCATTTCCTCGCAGATGTCCGTATGTAAAATATGAATCCGGTAATGGTAGTCCCGGGATGCATTGTCCATAATAGACCGCATGGAAACCATGGTATATTTTACAAAGTTATCATCGCAGGCAAAAAAGACAGGAATGATTTGATCTCTGTTCATAGCTATTCTCCTCTTATCTCACACTCATATTTCTTCTTCAGATAAATATAGTCAAACAAAACGTCGTCAAATACATAGTAACCAAATATTCTGTGAATATCACTGACCATCCACTGCTTGATGTTAGCCGTATGGGGATAGGGCAGGTAAAACAGACGCTTGGAAAAGTGCCGCACTACCGTGTGCTTATGTAAAAATTTCTGGTCATTGAAACGCTGGGGCAGCATCTTTTTCCTTGTGGTGCAGCGGTATAACGCACTCTGGTCGGCGAAGGTCAGCTTTTTCTCCCGAAGCAGTGCCCGCGCCCGCGTCAGAATCCCGGTCTTACGCATCTCTGCCATATTAAGCAGCAGCACGCCGGCATTAATATAATTGGGATTTAATAAGTACTTTCCATAATGGTCTCTTGCCGCCGCATATTCATAACCGGAAATATCCTGCTCATATAATAAGGTAATGTCCCGGTTAAACAGAAGATCCGCATCCAGATACAAAAGCTTATCCGGCATCCCGGGCACTAAATCTGCCAGAAGCCGCAGCAGTGTATAGGGCGAACAGTACGCCGATTCGTTGGGACAATGGGCAAATTCCTGTTCATACAGCTCTCCCACATCCACACGCACCACAGAATTTTCTTTCTGATAGCCCTTTGCAATCTCCTCCAGATATGCAATCTGCTTCTCCGTAATCGCGGTATATTCCGGTTTGATTCGGGTAATATCCATGGTATAGATAAAAAAGCGGAACGGCTCTCTGGTCTCTGTGCGCTTTAAAATGGAAAGCATACCTGTCAGCACACCGTCAAAAACCTTCTCATTTCCACAAAACAGAATATTAATCATGATTCTCTTCCTTCACATATCGAATGACAGTCACATTATTCTGCTGCGCCCGCTCTTTCATTTTCGCATGCACAGCATCCCGAAGCTGCTTCTTGCGCTCCTTCGGAGGCAGGGAGGCATCCGGATAAAAGGGACCGTCGATATAAGTCACAATTCTGGGCCGCTTGGAAAATTTTCTTTTCTGGTATGTATTCGTGAGACAGAACGCGGGTACTCCATACTGAATCGGATAGCGGAAAGACAGCTCCGAAAAAGGACGGATATCCGTATAATAAGGCCAGATATGCGCCTCCGGATAAATCATCACACACTTTTTCTCCCGAATGCGCGCTCCCACTGCCCGCATGAAATTCTTTGCGGCATCCGCGTCATCCGGCAAGGGAAGTGCTCCAAGGCTGGGGGTAATCCTGCCCAGCACCGGCATGGACACATTGTTCGGATGCACAATCACGGAGACGTCCACCGGAAGATTGACCAATGTGGGAATCAGGGCATCCGCCATGAAATGGGTATGGTTGCCATACATGAAATATCCCTGCTTTCCCGCTGTCTTTAAAACTTTCCTGTTCACGACCTTATGGTGGAAATAAAGCTTCATATATAAAATAGCCAGTGGAGTCGCTATCACATGATACCAGAATATATGGGCGAGCTTTCCCTTCGCGTCCTCACGCAGATAGCGATAGCTGCCGTCAATTCTTTTTGCGACAATATGATCACCGGCAAATTCATCATTCTGTTCATCCCTATAGTAGATTACTTTCGGTTCTCTCTTCATTCCCAACTCCCCAGTTCTATCAACACAGATATGTTATTACATTTCTTTGTTATTGTCAATATGTAGTTTTCATAACTACGTGTTGTGGAATGCTTTGTTTTTTTAGAAAGAGGATTTTCGTCACATCGTTTTCGGAGGGTTTCTATGTAAGCGTTTACATAGAAACCCTCCGGTTGTCTTCTTTCTCACATCTTTGCGATATCCTGCACCAGATGATGCATTTCCTCCTTTGTCTGCACGCTCCGCGCCGCTTCAATCACCTGTCTTTTCTCCTCCTCCGTCATGGCAGAAAAATGATTCATGGCATCCTCGTTCATCGCCAGTCCAAAGCCCAGTCCAATCGGAAGTCCGTCTTCTTTGATCATTCCGTATTCCTCCTTTTTCCCTTAGTATGGGCTATTTTCTGCCATTCCATTCTAAAAAAGAATCCTGCTCCGCAGGATTCTCCGCCTGCGGCGGGTTGCGTCAGCAACATCTGCCATTCCGCCGCAGTGCGATCCTCGCGGAGCGTTTTTTATTTCATAGGAAAGGCATTCACTTTTACACGTTAATATAACAAGGTCTTTCCTATGAAAAAAAACCGCCTGTCCACATTCGGAACAGACGGTCTGTCTTATTTTATCTCTATGAAAAGCTATCTCTGTACTCTTGCTCCTGCGCCGCCCATGATAGCTTCTACTTCTTTCTTGCTTGCCATGGTGGTATCGCCCGGAGTTGTCATTGCCAGCGCGCCGTGTGCTGCACCGTAGTTTACAGCCAGCTCTGCATCGCCAGTGGTCATCAAGCCGTAAATCAGACCGGATGCGAAGGAATCTCCGCCGCCGACACGGTCCATAATCTCAAGTCCCTTGTAATCCTTTGCCTTGTAGATCTCGCCGTCTGCCCAGCAGATTGCGCTCCAGTCATTGACGGTAGCGGTCTTAACCTCACGCAGTGTGGTTGCAACTGCCTTGAAGTTCGGGTAAGTCTTCGCTGCCTGGTTGATCATCTTCTTGTATCCGTCAAGGTTCAGCTCCTTTAAGTTCTCATCGTTGCCCTCGATTTCAAATCCGAGGCATGCGGTGAAGTCCTCCTCGTTACCGATCATAACGTCTACGTATTTTGCAATCTCCTTGTTCACTTCCTGTGCCTTCGCCTGACCGCCGATTGCGCTCCACATGGACGGACGGTAGTTCAGGTCATAGGAAACGATGGTGCCGTATTTCTTGGCCGTCTTGATTGCCTCGATAACGGTCTCGCAGGACTGCTCGGATAATGCCGCATAAATACCGCCTGTGTGCA
>JBJEJC010000010.1:0-24356 GCA_051877675.1 Roseburia sp.
TGGAGATGTTTGCCGATGCGATTGAAGCATCTGCCAACGACAGAACACCTCGTGTTCCAATCAATGTTACCTACTTACAGGGAGCAGATGATATCATAAAATTCATGGAGAGAAGGAAGAAAACGGATGCAGCCAGCAAATAATTTTATTGTGCTGAACATTCGTGAGTATTTAGACAATGAGGACAGTAGACTCGGAGAGGACAAGTTAGTACAGTTCCTTTCCGAGTTTTCTTGTCCATTGAATCCGGATGTTGAGCGTTTCCTAAAGCAACAGGCAATCGAATTTGCGAAAAAGCATCAAGCAGTTACATATCTGGTATTGTCATTGGAAGATGCAGAGCTATTAGGTTATTTTTCCATTACAATCAAGCCTCTTGTTGTAAGGGCGGAGCCTTTCAGTAATACGGTTAATAGAAAACTTGCAAGGTTTAGTGAAATTGATAAGAGTGATCAGACCTATAACATAGCAGCTTACTTGATTGCTCAGCTTGGGAAAAATTTTAATGACAAAGTAAAAGGAAGAATAACAGGTCAGGAGCTATTAGAAGCCGCTATCAGACAGACACAAATTTTACAGTATCAGGCTGGAGGCATGGTAGCATTTGTGGAAGCTGATAATAAAGAAAAACTGCTTTCTTTTTATGAAAATTATGGTTTTAAGCGTTTTGATACTAGACAGGTTACATCGAGTGAGACAGAACCACATGAGCTTGTGCAACTATTAAGATTGGTTTAATTTAATAATTTATGTCAATCGAACAGTTAATTTCTATCTGACGCGTGAAAATTATACCGTGCGGTATTCGGGATGAACTGAAGTAGTTACAAAGCGATAACAGAATCTGGAAGCGATAACAGAATCTGGATGGCTCTTGTATTTGGTATAGGGGATATGGTAGAATAGATTTATCAGCAGATGTAATCTGCTGGCATAATATAAGAGCAGGAGGGTTTTACGAAATGGCAAGATTTACATTACCCCGTGACTTATATCACGGTAAGGGTGCACTGGAGGCATTAAAGACATTTCAGGGGAAAAAAGCAATGATTTGCGTGGGTGGCGGTTCCATGAAGCGGTTTGGATTTCTGGACCGGGCAGAGGCTTACCTGAAAGAAGCTGGTATGGAAGTGCAGCTATTTGAGGGAATTGAGCCGGATCCGTCGGTGGAGACCGTAATGAAGGGCGCACAGGCAATGCTGGAATTTGAACCGGACTGGATTATCGCTATGGGTGGTGGTTCTCCCATCGATGCGGCAAAGGCTATGTGGATTAAATATGAATATCCGGATATCACATTTGAGGATATGTGCAAGGTGTTTGGAATTCCGAGTCTCAGGAAAAAGGCTCATTTCTGTGCAATTTCATCCACTTCCGGTACGGCTACCGAGGTGACGGCATTCTCTATCATCACGGATTACCAGAAGGGAATCAAGTACCCCATTGCCGATTTTGAGATTACGCCGGACGTGGCAATCGTGGATCCGGATCTGGCAGAGACCATGCCGCAGAAGCTGGTGGCACATACCGGTATGGATGCCATGACACATGCCATTGAGGCATATGTTTCCACGGCAAACTGTGATTTTACGGATCCTCTGGCGCTTCATGCCATCAAAATGATCCAGAATGACCTTGTGGATTCTTATAATGGAGATATGGCGAAGAGAGATTCCATGCACAATGCACAGTGCCTGGCAGGAATGGCATTTTCCAATGCACTTCTCGGAATCGTACATTCCATGGCACATAAGACCGGAGCTGCTTTTGCAGATCACGGTGCGCACATCATCCATGGTGCGGCAAATGCTATGTATCTGCCGAAGGTCATCGCATTCAATGCAAAGGATGAGACTGCAAAGAAGCGTTACGGAGATATTGCAGATTTTATGAATTTAGGCGGAAGCACACTGGATGAGAAGGTAACACTTCTGATTACATATCTGCGTAAGATGAACGATGATCTTAATATTCCGCACTGCATTAAGAATTATGGTGCGGACAGCTATCCGACGGAGCAGGGCTTTGTACCGGAGGAGGTATTCCTTGAGCGTCTGCCGGAGATTGCAGCCAACGCACTGCTGGATGCCTGCACCGGTTCCAATCCGCGTCAGCCGAGTCAGGAAGAGATGGAGAAACTCTTAAAGTGCTGTTACTATGACACGGAAGTAGATTTCTAAAAGACAAACAAATGTTTGCTTTTTGCTGCCTGCTGTGCTATGATAGAATTCATAGTACGGCAGGCAGTCTGCTTATCGAAATAAGGGAGGAACAGAATGGAGAAGGCAAAAGTTTATTTTACCACTGAGATTACCCCGGAGAGCGTGATCCGGATGTATGAGAAGCTGGGTGTAACCCTGCCTGGCAGGGTAGCTGTGAAGCTGCATTCCGGGGAGAAGGGCAATCAGAATTTTTTACGGCCGGAATTTGTCCGCCCGGTGATTGAACACGTGAAGGGAACCGTGGTGGAGTGCAATACTGCCTACGAGGGAGCCAGAAATACCACGGAAAAGCATAAACAGCTTATGGAAGACCACGGCTGGACCAGATATTTTGATGTGGACATTATGGATGCCGATGGACCGGATCTGGAGGTGGATATCCCGGAGGGCAGCAGAATCCATAAGAATTACCTGGGGAAAAATATCGTGAATTATGATTCCATGCTGGTGCTGTCACATTTCAAGGGACATCCCATGGGAGGCTACGGCGGTGCACTAAAGCAGCTTTCCATCGGCTGTGCATCCTCTTATGGGAAAGCGTTTATCCACGGTGCCGGGGATGCGGTACTAAGCTTTGGAGCAGAGCAGGACAGCTTCTTAGAGTCCATGGCGGATGCGGCTTCTACAGTAATCCGGCTGTTTGATGGAAGGATTGCATACATTAATATTATGTGCAATCTCTCGGTGGACTGTGATTGCTGCAGTGAGGCGGAGGATCCCTGTATGAAGGATATCGGCGTCCTGGCAAGCCTTGACCCTATCGCAATTGACCAGGCATGTCTGGATCTGGTGTCCTGCTCTGATGACCCGGGACGGGAGCATTTTCTGGAACGGGTAAGATCCAGAAATGGTTTTCATACCATTGAGACAGCAGCAAAGCTTGGATATGGCACAAGGGAATATGAACTGATCCGGGAAGAATAAGAGAGCACAGACGATTGGGAATGGAGAGAGAGATGGAAGCGTTCAGACTGGCGGCAGTATTCAGTGACAACTGTGTGCTGCAAAGAGGGAAGAATATTGCAATTTTTGGAAACGGCAGAGAAGGAATGCTGGTGGAGGCAGTGCTTTCCGGCAGAGTGCTGGGGAGTGAGAAACAGCAGGAGAGCCGGGGCAGTGCCCGTGTGAGGAACGGGAGATTTGAGATTTTTCTCCCTGCGTTAGAGGCAGGGCTTGACCATACGCTGACAGTCAGCGCAGGAGCGGAGAAGCTGGTCAGAACCAATATTGCCATTGGCGAGGTCTGGCTTGCGGGCGGGCAGTCCAATATGGAATTTGAACTGCAGAACTGCACGGAGCATGCGGTGCTAGAGAATCCGGCAAATGAGATGATTCGGTTTTATTACACCCAGAAGAAAGCATATATGGATGAGGAATTTTTTGCATCGGAGGCGCAGACTGCATGGGAGTGCTTTGGCGCAGAGGGAACGAAGTACTGGTCAGCGGTGGGCTATTTTTTTGCGGCAAAGCTGCAGGAAGAATTAAAGGTTCCGGTGGGAATCATCGGCTGCAATTGGGGCGGAACCTCTGCGTCGGCATGGATGTCGAAGGAAGCCATTGCCGCGGATAAGGAGCTTCAGATTTATCTGGATACCTATGAGGAAGCGGTACAGGGAAAGTCCGAGGAGGAACAGCGCAGAGAGTATGACGAGTATGTCATTTATCAGGCGGAATTTGACAGGAAGGCAGATGCCTGTTACCGGGAGAATCCCGATATGGAATGGGCAGAGGTGCTGGAGATTGTGGGAGAATGCCGATGGCCGGGACCCATGGGCTGTAGCAACCCGTATCGCCCGGCAGGACTGTATGAATGTATGTTAAAGCGGGTGATGCCCTATTCTTTGAAGGGATTTTTGTATTATCAGGGAGAGAGCGATGACCACTTACCGCATTTGTATTACCGACTGTTTACACGGATGATTGGACAGTGGCGTGAGGACTGGCAGGATGACACACTTCCCTTTGTATTTGCCCAGCTTCCCATGCACCGGTATAAGCAGGACCCGGATTTTAAGAACTGGTGCTTAATCCGGGAGGCACAGCAGAGAGTCTATGATACGGTCAGGTATACCGGGATGGCGTGCATTCTGGACCAGGGCGTGTACAATGACATTCATCCCAAGGCAAAGAAGGTTGTGGGAGAGCGGATGTGTGCCCAGGCACTGGAAATTGCCTATGGCTGTGATAATTCTGCCAAAGCGGACGGACCACTGTTTGATTATGCGGAGATTCTCCGACATGGAATACGACTGCATTTTAAGTATGCGGCTGCAGGATTTCTTCTGAAGGATGCTGACATGAAAGCATGGGAGAAGGACAGAAGGGTGTCCGGAATCGGGTTTGAGATTGCCGGGGAGGACGGCAGCTATATGCCGGCATCGGCGGTGGCAGAGCAGAATGCCGGGACGGGGGAATGGACCCTGCTTCTGGACAGTGATACAGTAGATACACCGGTATTTGCCCGCTATCAGTGGACAAATTACGGGGAGGTTCTTCTGTTCGGACAAAACGGGATTCCGCTGGCACCGTTCCGCACCAGCAGGCGGGATGGATTTGTACCGGCAAGCCAGAAAGCCGAAATCCAGCAGAACATGGAATGTGCAAATAAATAGAGCAGCCCGGAACACAGTGATTTCTAACAATGTGATAGGATTGTGCAATTTTTTTGGGGATTAATACAAGAAAAGTCCTTTTCCACCATACTATAATACAGTTAAGAAAACGTATGACAGTGATGTGTGGGGGAGGATTTTTTCTATGGATAAGGGATGTATTTCGCATCGGGCAGCGGCAAATGAGTGTTATGCGCTGGATTCGGACTGGCTGGTGATTACAATGAAGACCGGTTATGATGTGGCGGCGGTGTATCTGTGCTATGGAGATCCGTTTTCTTCCGGGATTATGGGAGGTGCCGAGAAGTGGAGCGGGGAGAGGGTCCCCATGGAGCAGGGAAAGCAGCTTGCGCTGCATCAGCTTTGGACCATCCGGATAAGACCGGAGTACAAGCGCTGCAAATATTATTTTGAGATTCATGGGAAGGACGGAGAAACCGTTTTTTATTTGGAGGATGGCTGCTACGATGAGAAAAGAATGTCGATTCCGGGAAGAAAGGAACAGTGTTTCTTCTTTCCGTGGATGAACCCGTCGGATCTTGCGGTGACACCGGACTGGGTGGCGGATACGGTATGGTATCAGATTTTTCCCGACCGTTTCTGTAACGGTGGTGGCGGAGAAAAACCCTTTTACACGAAGAAGTGGACATGTAAGAAGACGGGATTTCTGGATGTGTACGGCGGTGATATCAACGGAATCCGCAGCAAAATTCCCTATCTGAAAGAGCTGGGGATTACAGGACTCTATCTGACTCCTATTTTTGCGGCAGATTCAAACCACAAATATAATACAACGGATTACAGACGCATTGACAAGTGCTTTGGCACGGAGGAGGACATCCGTGCGCTGGTAAAGGAGGCTCATGAGGCAGGAATCCGTATTATGCTGGATGCCGTGTTTAATCACAGCGGGCAGGAATTTGCACCATGGATGGATGTGGTGGAGAAGGGACCGGAGTCGGACTATTATGACTGGTTCTTTGTGAATGAATGGCCCTTTCCTGCAGGGAAGCATAATACAAAGGCAGGAAACTACTACGCGTTTGCCTTTGCGGACCCTATGCCAAAGCTGAACACCAATAATCCCCAGGTCGTGCAGTATTTCACAGAGCTTTGCAGCTACTGGCTGAAGGAGTGGGGAATCGACGGCATTCGTTTTGACGTGGGAAACGAGGTGGCGCATTCCTTCTTAAAACAACTGCACCATGCGCTAAAAAGTATCAATCCGGAGGTCTACCTGCTGGGAGAAATCTGGCACGATTCCATTGAGTGGCTGAGAGGGGACGAGTATGATTCCGTGATGAATTATCCGTTTTCCCAGAGCATCAATGATTTCTATATCGACATGGACCGGACGGCGGAGGACTTCTGCTACAGCATCAACCGCTGCTACAGCATGTATTTCGAGCAGACGAACCGGGTACTTTTTAATCTTCTGGATTCCCATGATACGGAGCGGCTGTTTACCAGGGTGGAGGACAATCCGGGAAAATTCTACCAGCAGCTTGCCGTACTTTTTACCATGCAGGGAAGTCCCTGTATTTTCTACGGGACGGAGATTGCCATGCCGGGAGGACACGATCCGGACTGCAGGCGCTGTATGCCCTGGGAGCAGATCGAAGCGGGAGCCTTTGACGAGGCAATCGGTCTTATGAAGACACTGATTTCCATTCGGAAAAGCTGTCCTGCCTGCAAGAGCGGTACGGTGGAATGGAGATTTGATGAGACGAGACCGCGGCTGGTGTGGTATGAAAAGAAGGCAGAGGATGCCGGACAACAGAATCCCGACAGAATTCAGAATAATGCATCCGGAAAAAACGTGGGAGTCATTTTAAATGCCACTTCGCAGATGCAGGAGATTGATCTGCCGGGAGAGGTATTGTTTTCCTATGGCTGGGAGAATAGGAAGCTGGCAGCAGACGGTGTGCTGATTTATTCTTTTTAGAGCAGGAGGATGGGGAAACGGAAGAAAACACTTGCCACTTCCGTTTCCTTGTGATAGAGTAGGGGTATCAACAGAAAGGGTAAGTGTGAAAGGTATGATTATTAGATAATTTCCTTACTATGTATGCAGAGCGGATTATGGGAAGCGGGATTTCCCTTTTATTCGTGTATTCAGGAGATTATCTATTATATTACCGGTAAGACGACAGACCTGTGGATATTAGGCGCTGCCATAGTAAGGGGCAGTTTGCGTATATAGGTAATCTCTCCGAAAAGGAGGGATTTTTTTATGCAAAAAAGGCAGTTAATTTGTGCGGAACAGATCAGACTTCAGTATGGGGAACAGATGGTACTGGATTTTGATCATTTTTATGTATATGAGGGGGAGAAGATCGGACTGGTGGGAGTAAACGGCGTCGGAAAGACCAGTCTGCTCCGTATTTTATCCGGCGAGCGGGAACCGGATGCGGGAAAGGTGGAGTTAAGATGTGAGCCCTTCTATTTCAAGCAGTTTGGCGAGGGCTATGATGCCTATGAACTGGATGGGAAGGAAGTCAGTGCGCTGGGAATCCGGGATAAAATCTGGCAGGAAACTGTCAGCGGAGGGGAGGAGACCAGAATCCGCCTGGCAGAGCTGTTCGGAAAGTCCAAAGCGGTGGCATTTCTGGATGAACCTACGGCAAATCTGGATCAGAAGGGTATTGCACTTCTTACAAGGCGCTTAAGGGAACTGGACACCTTTGTCCTTGTCAGCCATGACAGAGGGCTTTTAAATGCACTCTGTACACGAATTGTGGAGCTGTCCTTCGGAAAACTTCAAAGCTTCGACGGGAACTATGACAGTTACCGGACGCAGAAGGAGGAGCAGGTGAAACGGGAATGGACGGAATATGAGGACTATACCGCAGAAAAGAAGCGTTTGGAGCGGGTATATCATGCCAAGAAGGACAAGGCGAAGGCCATTGAGAGAAGACCCCACAATATGTCGCCCAGTGAGGCAAAAACATTGAATTTCATTGCGACCCGCAAGATTGAGGATAAGGCGCGGAGCATGGAAAACAGTGCTAAGAATGTTTTAAAGCGGATCGAGCACATGGATAAAAAGGAAAAGCCAAAGGAAATTCCAAGAATCCGGCCGGATTTCCGGCTCACGAATCCGCCAGAGAACCGGATTGTGATTCGGGGGGAGCATGTTTCCTTCCGGTATGATGAACAGACAGTTATTTTGGAAGATGCGTCTTTTCAGATTGAGAACCGCAGCCGGGTGGCAATCCTCGGAGAAAACGGTGTCGGGAAGACCACACTGCTGCATTTGATCCGGGATCGGAAACAGATTTCCGTGGTGCCCGGGGCAAAGATTGGATTTTTGGAGCAGAATCTGTCCCAGCTATGCGGGGAGCGTACCGTTCTTGAGAACGTTATGGCGGTGAGCATCCAGCGTGAGGAGGTTGCCCGCATCATCTTATCCCGGCTGCTTTTGTCGGAGCGGGATATGGGAAAACTGGTGTCGGAGTTGTCCGGGGGTGAGCGGATGAAGCTTGCCTTTGCCATGCTGCTGGTATCGGATGCAAATCTTCTCATTCTGGATGAGCCAACGAATTATCTGGACATTCCTTCTCTGGAGGCGTTGGAGGAGCTGCTTCGGGAGTATGAGGGAACACTGGTGCTTGTATCCCACGATATGGCATTTGTAAAGGGGGTTGCCACACAGGTTCTGGAGGTAAAGGAGCGGGGAATCTATCCCTTTTATGGGACGGTGGAGGAGTATTATGACAGTCACATGCAGGCATGAGCTGTGTAGTAATTGCTGCACTGCCGCCCATTGCACGGCAGCAGGGAGCACCCCGTATCACAGCGCCCCATGTGCCGATTGGTTCCAATGCAGGTGAGCCGAACAACATACCGATGCAGACTGCCATTATCAAGGAGTCTCTGGAATGGGTACGCGACTGCCCAAGCTACAATCAGACAAAGGTACTGCCCTATGAGTACCGTCATAATGTATAACAATGGGACTTACCCCTGCTCCCTGCGGTATTGCAGGGGAGTCTGCCCCGTTACCCGTTTGAAGCAGTCACTGAAATAAGAGCTGCTGGTGAATCCGCTCTCCAGGGCAATCTCCGTCAGGGAGAGCCCGGAGTAGAGCAGGAGATTTCTGGCATTGGAAATCTTTTCATTCAGGACAAACTGGGAGTAGGGCGTGTTCAGCTTCCTGATAAAAAGCTTGGAGAGGTAGGAGGCGGATATATGGACATGGGCAGCAGTTTCGTCAAGCGAGGGTGCAGACCGCAGGTTTGCCTTGATATACTGGATGGCATTTGCTAGGTAATTCTGCTGCTTCTCGTAGGTGATGTTGTGGGAGGCATCTAAGAGCCGCTCATTTAGACAGGTGATAATCAGCTTGTTTAAAAGCCCCTTTAACAGTAGTTCCGAGTATTTATTGTAATGGTTCCATTCCTCCTCCATCTCCGCGAGAATAGACTGCAGCTTTTGCTGCGTGGATTCTGAAAAATGGAGTACATGTTCATGGCACAGTGTCTCAAAGGCATCTGTGCCAATGACCGTTAACAGGTCTGCAATCATTTCGTCCGTAAATTTGAGCAGAATACGCTCGTAGGGCGTGTTGGAAATATAGGTGGTGCGCCGGTATACGTTCTTGGGGATGAATACCAGGTCACCGGCGTAGCATATGGTGGTGAACTCCGGAGAGTAAATCAGGCGTTCACCGCTTATCATATAAGAAATACCGTAGAAATCCGTGTAAGCCTCTGCCGCAGTCATTTCATAGTGGGAGGGGCGCTTTTTGCGGTCAAAATTAAAATGGAAGCCGGGTTTTAAGGGTAAGGGCATGAAATACCTCCGTGAAAATTTATGTCAGAATGGGTAATCAATGTGTATTATAATTATATCACAAAGAGAGAGTGACTGAAATCTGAAAAAAGGAACTTTTTTTCTCCGGTATCGAAAGCATTTCTGAAACAGATGTGATAAAGTAATACCAAATAAGTAAATTTGAGAGTAACGCTGCGAAAAAAATGTGTGGCGCGACAGGACCCAAAGGGCAGAGAGGGGAGTTTCATGGAGGAGAGAACGGAAAAACTGTGGGAGACAGCGAAAACGCTGCAGGATGCTATCAATGAAGTGTTTGTGGGAAAGGAAGACGTGGTGGAAAACGTCCTGATATGTCTGTTTGCAGGAGGACATATATTGCTTGAGGATGCGCCGGGGACAGGCAAAACCACACTGGCGCGTGTGCTGGCGCAGACGGTTTCCTGCAGCTTTGGCAGGGTGCAGTTTACCCCGGATACGCTTCCCGGGGACGTTGTGGGAGTCTCTGTATACAATATGAAAACAGGAGTATTTGAATTCCGGGAGGGGGCGGTGATGCACCAGATTCTTCTGGCAGATGAGATTAACCGTACTGCCCCAAAAACCCAGGCGAGCCTTCTTGAAGCGATGGCGGAGGGACAGGTGACCGTGGACGGATGCTGCTATCCTCTGCCACAGCCCTTTCTGGTGCTTGCCACCCAGAATCCGGTGGAATATCTGGGAACCTATCCGCTTCCCGAAGCACAACTGGACCGCTTTATGATGCGGCTTTCCATTGGCTATCCAAAGCGGGAGCAGGAGCTTACGCTGGCAAGAAATTTCCTTGAGGGACGGACGCCGGATACGGTACGGACGGTGTGCGGGGAGAAGGAAGTGCTGGCAATTCGAAAAGCAGTGGCGGCGGTGTCCGTGACGGATCTTGTACTCGGCTATATGGAGGAGATTATCGAACTGACCCGCAGAGAGGAAAGTTTTTCGCTGGGGGCAAGTCCAAGAGCCCTTCTTGCGCTCATCCGCGCTTCCCAGGCGCGGGCATTTCTTCAGGGAAAGGAATATGTCCGCCCGGATGATGTGAAGGCGGTGGCACCCCAGGTGCTCTGCCACAGACTTACACTGACCCCGGAGGCAAAAATGAAACGGGATTCCGTGGAGAAAATTATGCGGAGTATTCTCGGGAAGGCAAAGGTGCCGGTATGAGGGGACGCAGGTGGCTGTTATTTGGCTTATGGATCTTAGCGCTGGTGGGAATTTCTTTCTATGGCGGCACAGTCAGCTACGGGTTCTTTTTTGCGGTCACCCTTGTCCCTGTGGTCTGCTTTTTCTATCTGTTCTGTGTATTTCTGCGCTTCCGGCTCTATCAGGAGCTGGAGGACCGCGAGGCGGTATGCAGCCAGTCCGTGAACTATCATTTTGAATTGAAAAATGATGACAAATTCGGGTTTGCGGGGGTGAGCGTAAAGCTGTTCTCTGATTTTTCCTTTGTGGAGGACCCGATTGAAGATATGGAATTTGAATTGCTTCCGGGTGAGCGCAGCAGCTTTGACACGCGGCTGGTGTGCAGATATCGCGGGGAATATGAGGTGGGAGTAAAGGAGATTGTTGTCACTGATTTTTTCGGGATTTTTCGTTTGCACTATAAAAATCCCGGGACCATCAAAGCGCTGGTGGCACCCAGAATTCCCCATGTCACAGACTTAAGAAGCATCCCGCAACTGTCGGTGGCAGCGTTGCAGGAGCCTTATGGGGAAGAGCTGGAGCCGGATACCGAGGTACGGGATTATCTGGAGGGAGATGCATTAAAATATGTCAACTGGAAGGTCTCTGCCCGGGCAGGGTCGCTTAAGGTGCGAAAATATATAGGAGAGAAAAAACAGGGAATTACCATTCTGCTGGACACGCACCGGGTCAGCAGCAGAATGCAGGAATACCTTCCGGTGGAAAACCGGGAAATGGAGGTTATGCTGGCGCTTTTGCATTACTTTGTGGAGAACCGGGTTTCCGTTTCCGTAAACTATGGGCAGAATGGGATAAAGGGCCGGGTGATTGCGGATATGGGGGGACTGGATGCTTTTTACAGGAAGCAGAATCACATTTATTTTGATCAACAGGAGAGCCTGGAGCAATTGCTGTCTCTGGCGATGGCGGAGGGCAGCCTGTGGGAGAGCCGGGTGCTTATCTGTGTCACATCACAGATGAATGACGATATCTGGTCAATTACCGGAGAGATTTCCTCCCGGGGTCTGCTTACGGTGCTGTACGTGGTAACAGAGGAGGAGTGCGGTGATTATCTGCGGGAATGCACTATGCGCAGGAGGATTGTTGTGGTTCCCCTGTCGGGAGAGACGGAGGAGGTGATCTGATGGAACGTGTGACAGCAGTTCTTTACCGGCTTTTTTATACGGGGCTTTTCCTCGCCATCGGATTTTCACTCGGAGGCAGACTGCTTGGTGTGGGTACATTCTCACTCGGAAAGATGGTTGTTGCTTTTCTGGTTCTTTGTATTTATGTGGGGCTTACTGTATTTCGGGGAAAACAAAGGCTTCTTTTTGTGCTGGCGCTCCTGGCATGTGGTCTGGTTTGGCTTATCTCAGGAGGATTAACAGCTATTCTGGAAAATGCGGCTTCCTACGGGAGCTGGCTTGTCGGAGGAAGCGGATGGGAAGTGGAAAAGGCAGGCTATTACCAACTGGTTCAGACGGCAGGTGTGGCGGTGGGATGCTGTGTCCTGCAGTTTCTGGCAGAGCGGTTTCGGCTGGCAGAATACCTGACGGTGACAGCAGTCGCTGTATTTCTGGTGCTGGCGCTTTTCCGTGGGGAGGAGGTTTCCCATATGGGGGCGGTAGCTTCCTTTTTCTATCTTGCCCTTGCCTGCGTCCAGTGGAATGGGCGGCATGGAAAGCAGCAGCGCACAAAGGATGAAAAGACCCATATTCTGTGGCTTTCCCCGTTTCTGTTTTTATATCTGCTTGGCATGAGCCTTGCTCCTGCACCGGAAAAACCCTATGACTGGGCTTTCTTTCTCAATCTGTGGGATGGAATTACGGAGCAGTGCGCGAAAATGACCCAGCAGATTACAAGCGGCAGCCGGGAGGAACTGTCGGAGGCGGTGTGCGGCTTCTCGGAGGATGGGCGTCTGTTTGGAGCACTTTCTGAGGGCAGCCGGGAGGTGATGACCATAAAAGGACAGGAAGGTCTTCTCACCAATATTTATCTGACGGGAAAAATATGGGACACCTTTGACGGCAGGGAATGGAGACAGAATTATCCGGACTATGGAAGGGATCGGAAACTGGATCTGCTGGAGCTTCTGTACGCAGCGGAGCGCTATGACGGAGAGAACCGGAGAAATTATATCGTGAATACCAAGTTAAAGATTCAATACCGGTATTTAAATACCGGATATCTGTTCCTTCCGCTTAAGACCTGGGAAATACGGAGTAACCGGTCTGCAGTCCCCTTTTATGTGGAGGAGGATGATGTGCTTTACGGGGATAAACGGGGCTATGGAGACGGCTATGAGGCAAGCTATTTCCAGTTGAATGTGGACAGTCCGGCGTTTTATCAGTTTCTGGAGACGGAGCTTCCCGAGGATGAGGAGCTTTTTGACAGGTTATCCGAACGATATGCAGACGGGGAGTTTAACCTTGCAAATCTGGAAGAATACCGGGAGCGTGTTCATGAGGCATATCTGCCCGAAACAGAGCTTGGGGAGGAGGTAAAACAGTGGCTTTCAGATGTGACCGAGAATTGCGAGACGGATGTAGAAAAGCTGAAGCGGATTGAGCAGGAGCTGAATTCCTATACCTATACTATGACCCCTGGAGAGTTGCCGGATTCGGTGGTGGATGCTGACAGCTTTCTTCGGTACTTTCTGCTTGAGAGTCGGCAGGGCTATTGTGCCTATTATGCCACGGCATTTGTGCTGCTGGCGCGGGCAGAGGGGCTTCCTGCGCGTTATGTGGAGGGATTTTGTGTTCCCACGGAAAAGGACCGCAGCATGGAGGTGACCGGGGACATGGCACATGCCTGGGCGGAGGTTTATTTTGAAGGTGTGGGCTGGATTCCCTTTGAACCGACAGCGGGGTATGAGACGCTGCGCTACACGCCCTGGGCTTTTGAGCCGGAGAGTACGGAGAGCAGGGAGGGAACCGGCTACTGGCAGGCGGAGACTGAAGCAGAGGAAATTTCTACAGAAGAAAGCTTTCCCCCTGCCGAACAGAAGGAAGAGAAAGCGTGGAAGTGGTGGCTTGTGGCGGTGCCTGCAGCAGTTCTTTTTCCGATACTGTTTTTCTGGCTGGATTTTCTGTGGAACAGATACCGCTATGCGGGATTTCCGGAGGAAAAACGGTTTCTGTTGCAGGTGGCGGAGACAATCCGGGTGCTGGGATGGCTTGGAATAAAACGTGAGGAATCGGAGACACTGGAGGAGTTTGCCAAACGGGTATTGCGCTGGCAGAAGCAGCAGGAGATATCGGGGGAGGGAGCGAAAGCTGCGGAAGAACAGCCCTTTGTTTTCCTGCGGATATATGAAGAATATTTGTACGGGGGCTGTGAGGTAACGCCGGAGATGACAGAGCAGGTCTTTTTTGAGAAGAAAAAGCTGATTCAGAAGCTTGCATGGTATCAGAAAATAGGAGCGGTTTTCTCCTTGAAATATTATAAAAAATAGAATACAATAACCATATATAAACGGGAGGAGAAAAACGCTATGGAACACTGCAATCCGCTGCTTACTGAGCCGAGCAGCGATCATAAATTTATTACAATTGGGGAGATTATGCTGCGTCTGACCCCGCCAAGCTATGAGAAGATCCGTATGGCAACCAGCTTTGAGGCAAGCTATGGAGGAAGTGAGGCAAATATTGCCTTAGCCCTTGCCAATCTGGGCGTGGACAGTACCTTTTTCAGCGTGGTGCCGAATAACAGTCTCGGAAAAAGCGCCGTGCGTATGCTGCGGAGTAATGATGTACACTGTACACCGATGATCTTAAGTACCCCGGAGGAGACACCGACTCACCGTCTTGGCAGTTATTATCTGGAGGCCGGTTACGGAATTCGTCCCAGCAAGGTCATTTATGACCGCAAGAACAGCGCTTTTGCTGAGTATAATTATAAGAAGGTGGATCTGAATGCGCTGCTGGACGGTTTTACCTGGCTGCATTTAAGCGGAATTACACCGGCATTGTCAAAGAGCTGCCGCAGACTGGTGATGGATTGTCTTAAGGTGGCAAAGGAGAAGGGAATCATCGTAAGCTTTGACGGTAACTTCCGCAGCAAGCTCTGGACCTGGGAGGAAGCGAGAGACTTCTGCACCGAGTGTCTGCCCTATGTGGACGTGCTTCTCGGCATCGAGCCGTATCATCTCTGGAAGGATGAGAACGATCACAGCAAGGGGGATGTTAAGGACGGTATTCCGCTGCAGCCCAGCTATGAGCAGCAGGATGAGGTATTTCAGGCATTTGTGGAGCGTTATCCGAATCTGAAATGCATCGCACGTCATGTGCGTTACGCCCACAGCGGAAGTGAGAACAGCCTGAAAGCATATTTGTGGTATGAGGATCATACCTTTGAGAGCAAGCTATTTACCTTTAATATCTTAGACCGGGTGGGTGGAGGAGATGCCTTTGCCAGCGGATTAATCTATGCGATGATGCACAACTATAAGCCCATGGATATGGTGAATTTTGCTGTGGCGAGCAGCGTGATCAAGCATACCATCCGCGGAGATGCCAACATCACGGACGATGTGGACAGTATCCGGAATCTGATGAATATGAACTACGATATTAAGAGATAGAAAGACAAATCGATAATAAAATGGGGATGCAGCCCGAAATGATATGACGTATCACTTCGGGCTGCATCCCCGTTTTTATAGAGCAACAGTCCCTGCTCAATGTTGTTCAATGACTGTCAGCAATTCCTGCATCCGCGTATCAATCTGTCGGAGGATAGCGGCATTTTCGTCCTCGGCACTTGCTGTTTCCGCAGCGTGGGCAGCTACTTCTTCGGATACGGCGGAAATGGTCTGCACGGAATCTGCGATGATTCGGTTCGCATTTTCTAAGGCATTAATATGTCCCAGCAATACATCCAGATTGTCCCGAATGGAAAGAGTGCTTTCCTGAATGGAGGCGAAACTGCCTGCAGTCTGTTCGGTGGAGCTTTTTTCCTCCTGAATTCCGTCAATCATCTGGTAAATGACAGCGACAACCTCATTGATACCTGCCGCAGCGTGTGTAATCAGTCCGCCGATGTTGGAAGCTGCCTCCCGGCTCTGGGCAGCCAGCTCTGAAATCTCGGCTGCGACCACGGCAAATCCCTTTCCGGCGGTTCCTGCGTGGGATGCCTCAATCCGGGCGTTGATGGCGAGAAGACCGGTCTGTCTGGCAATTGTACTTAGCGATTCCACAATAGAATTCATTTCTGTGACGGACTCCTCTAAAAGGCGGAGCTTTCCGGCAACGGTTACGCCGTTCTGTACGGAGGTGTCTACCTTTTCTACCAGAAGTGCCACATCCCGGCTGCCCTGCTCAAGGACGTAGAGTGCCTTTTGCATATCTTCGGTAATCTGGTCGGTGGAGCCGGACACCAGCGCTGTTTTGCTCTGGATTTCCTGGGTCTGTAAAAGCTGATTCTGAACAGCCTCCGCGGTGTCATTGGTTCCGGCGGTGACCTCCTGCATGGCGTTGATGGTGGATGCAGAGGCTTCATCCAGCTTAACAAGCCCTGCATGGATATCCTCGATTCCCTGCTTCATTTCTCCGGACATGGAAGACAGTCCGGAAAGCACCTGGCTGAAATTGGACCGGAGAGTTTTCGTGGTAAGAAGAAGATAGATTCCTACCAGAATAATAACCGTTACTTGAAGAATACCATAATCTCTTCCGAGGTAGCCAAACTGCCCTGTGCTGGCACCGAGAATTACCACCAGGAAATTCTCGATGATAATGCCGATGGTGATTAAAAGTGAGGCGCGCGTGTCATTGTATATGGAAATCATCATCACCATCGGAATTACAAAGGCGAAAACCAACTGGTTTGTGGCAGTAAACAGGATGAACGTGTAAAACACGGCAAACCCGATGGAGGACAGATGCTTGATGGCTCTGGTTTCATGATTTTTCCGCCAGAACAGGTAGCTTGCTGCCACAGGTCCAAGCCCGAGAATTATCACAATGAGAATGTAGGACCAACTGACCATCTGGGAAAGTGCCTGCAATACACAGAAAATAATCATGACGAGAGAATCAATCAAATGGGCGGTCATGGCAGTCTTGTTGCTCCGTTCCAGAGTGGAAAAAACATTTTTGGAAGAATTCATGGATTTCACCTCATTACTCTTATAATCAATAGTGCAAAAGTCTTGCAAAAAACTATATTAATATTACTACCGATACATATTTTTTGCAATAGGAGCGAAATGTAAACCAAATAAGATAAAAAGGTTGACAATTGAAAACAAAACGTTTATGATAGGCACGAAGATTTTAAGAAAGGTATGGTCAGGAAAATGAAAGTATCCACCAAAACAATTGTAACAGTAGGAATGTTTGCGGCAGTATTGGGCGTGCTGTCCATCTTAACAATCCCCATGCCCACCGGTGTGCCGGTGACACTTCAGACCTTTGCCATGGCGCTCTGCGGCTATGTGCTGGGTGCGAAGCTTGGTACGCTGGCAACCGCAATTTACGTGCTGCTCGGTACGGTAGGGGTGCCGATTTTTGCAGGAATGTCTGGAGGACCCTCTGTATTATTCGGCTACAGCGGCGGCTTTATCTGGGGCTTTATCTTAATGACACTGCTTTGCGGAATCGGTATCGGCAGAAAGAATATCGCGCTTCGTCTTGTGTGCGGAATCGCGGGACTTGCGTTGTGTCATCTTCTGGGAGTAATCCAGTATGCAGTGCTTGCAGCCTGCTCCCTGCCGCAGTCCTTTTTGCTGGTTTCCGTTCCTTATCTGCTAAAGGACACCATTTCTGTTGTGGGAGCATATTTTGTAGCGCTTGCCCTGCGCAAGGCACTCCGGGCAGGACATATTCTGGAAGAAAAGCGGGTGGCAGCCTAGCCGGAGACTTTGAAGCCGGACGAAACAGGAGCATTTCCGGGTAGGAGGATTTTTATGGAAAAGAAATTTCGCGCACATCACATTCTGTGCACGTCCCTTTATGAGGGAAAGGGCTACAGTGGTGCATTCTGTGAGAACATGACGAAAATTGTGGAAAATCTGCGGGAAGACCCGGATCAGACCATGCTCCTTGTGGCGGAGCCGGACAGAATCTGCGCCAATTGCCCGAACCGCACCGGAACAAATGAATGCGCACAGGATGCGAACCATGTGGAGATAAAAGACCGGAAGCTTCTGGAGCTGCTGGGACTTACCGAAGGAGCTTCCTATTCCTACCGTAATCTGTGCCGGACGGCGCAAAAGAAGGTTACCCGGGAGGCTTTCGAGGCGACCTGTGGGAAATGCTACTGGCACAGACAGGGATTGTGCCGTTACGAAGATTTAATTGCACAGCTTAAGACAATCATAGAAAAATAGAAGCCGGGGCTGCCCCGGCTTCTATTTTATTCGGTTTTTTTATTGATGTAATTGGTCTTGTATTTGGAATAGATAATCTTCTGGCTGCTGTAGAGACCGTAGTAGCCGGACAGCATATAGCTGAAGGCAATCGCCAGCAGAAAATAGGGCATTCCATCAAACCCGAACAGCTCAAAGCTGATTAAAAGCGAGGTGATGGGGCAGTTGGTGACGCCACAGAATACCGCTGTCATGCCAACCGCAGTGCAAAGGTCGGGGCAGAAGCCGGTGAGACTGCCAAAGAGACAGCCGAAAGCAGCTCCCGTAAAAAAGGAGGGCACGATTTCGCCGCCTTTAAAACCGGCACCTAAGGTTACGGCGGTAAAAATCATTTTCATGAGAAAAGCCTCCGGGATTGCATGATCGGTGGCAAAAAAGCTCTCAATCATATTCATTCCGGTTCCGTTATAGCGCTGATCTCCCACCAGAAGCGTGAGGATAATGACAAAACAACCGCCAATGAAAGCACGGATATATGCGTTCTTAAAAAATCGTTTGTACAGGTGCTCTGACTGGTGGAGCAGGATGCAGAACAGAATGCTGACCAGGGCACAGAGTATTGCCAGTACAGAGATCTCCACGGCGGAGATAATGGTAAACTTTGGCAGGGCACGAATTACGAAATGCTCGGTGCCCACGCCGAAGGACTGGGCAATTGCATAGGCAATCAGCGAGGAGATTACACAGGGGACTAAAGCGGCGTAGTACATGATGCCCACACTTACCACTTCCATTGAGAAAATCGCGGCTGCCATGGGCGTGCCGAACAGTGCGGAAAATGCGGCGCTCATGCCGCACATAATCATAATATGCTTGTCCTTTTCATCAAAACGGAACAGCCTGCCAAGACCGTTTCCGATACTTCCGCCAAGCTGCAATGCGGCTCCCTCGCGTCCCGCGGAACCACCGAACAGATGGGTGATCAGCGTGGACAGAAAAATTAAGGGCGCCATGCGAAGGGGCAGTTCATCCCCGGAGTGAATGGCGGAGAGCACCAGATTGGTGCCGGTATCCTTCTCATCATGCAGCAGCCGATAGCAGCCCACGATGATGATACCTCCCACGGGGAGAAGAAAAATAAGCCAGGGACATTTCTCCCTGGTCAGAGTCACCGCCGCCATGGCAAGATAGAACAGTGTGCCTACAGTGCCGACGATAATACCGGAGAGAATGGAAAACAGAACCCATTTCAGAGAAGTTTTCAGACGCTCCAGAGTGTGTTTCATCTTATGCTTATAGATTTCTTTCATAACAGTTCCTTCCTCACAATTCCTACTGATTTCCATATTAGCATCTCACAAAAAAATTTACAATACCACGGGGCAAAAGTCTCACTTTGGGATTGTGTTTCGGGCAGAGAGGATGTATAATTTTCTTGGAACTGAAAACGTTACCAGTCTCGTGAATGTTTTTTTGTGTATATTTAACAAAAATATATAGTTTACGAAAAAATACGAAAAAATTACTGGACAGGAATGAAAAATATGGTTACGATAAAGGATATAGCAAGAGAGTCTGGGTACTCTGTCAGCACCGTATCCCGGGTTCTCAACCACAAGAATGATGTGAGCGCGGAGGCGCAGCAGCGCATTGTGGAGGTGGTAGAACGCTTTCACTTTGTTCCCAATAATAATGCGAAGCATTTAAAACAGACAAATTCCAGGTCGATTGGTGTTCTGGTCCGCGGAATTTCCAATATGCTGTTTGCCAGCATTGTGGAGGAACTGCAGAAACGGGTGGAAAAGACCGGGTATACGCTTGCAGTATCTTATCTGGATGAAGACGCGGATGAGGTGGGGCAGGCACTGACGTTGTGTCGGGAGAGAAAGCCCCTGGGGTTGCTGTTTTTAGGTGGTAATCCGGAACACTTTGACCGGAGCTTCTCCCAGATACAGGTGCCTGCCGTGCTGGTGACAAACCGGGCGGATCACATGGATTTCCCGAACCTCTCCAGTGTGGCTACGGATGATGTGGAAGCCGGAAAATGCGCGGTGGGAGCGCTACTTGATGCAGGACACCGTGCCATCGGGATTCTGGGAGGCGATTTGGCGAACTCTTATACCAGCAGACAGCGGTTTCTGGGGTGTGAACAGGGAGTAAAGGAGCGGGGGCTTCATGTGGAGCTGTGCTACGAGAAGGCGAGGTTTTCTTATGAGAGTGCCTATCAGGGAGCCAGACGCCTGATGGAACAGGAAAAGGGGTTGACTGCGATTTTTGCCATGTCTGATATTATGGCGGTAGGGGCGGTTCGTGCACTGTTTGACATGGGCTTTCGGGTGCCGGAGGATGTTTCGGTCGTGGGATTTGACGGAACGGAGATGGCGGATTATTACCATCCCAGACTTGCCACGGTAAAGCAGCAATACCAGATTCTTGCTGGTCGCAGTATGGATATTCTTCTTGACCGGATTGAAACGGAGGAGGATACTCCCATAGCGGTTCACGAAATTGTACCATTTACATTTGTGGAAGGCGAAAGCATTAAAAATATCAAATAGCCGCAGTATGGCGGCTGCACAGGAGGAGCAGGTTCTATGAGAAGCAGTGGTGTATTGATGCACATTTCTTCCCTGCCGTCCCCGTATGGGATCGGAACGATGGGAAAAGAAGCAAGAAAGTTTGCAGATTTTTTGAAAAAATCCGGGCAGAAATATTGGCAGATTCTGCCGATTTGTCCCACCAGCTACGGGGATTCCCCGTATCAGTCCTTTTCCAGCTTTGCAGGAAATCCTTACTTTATTGATCTGGAGACCCTTTGTAAGGAGAAGCTGCTGACGAAAAAGGAATGTGAATCCTTTCCCTGGGGCACCAATCCCCATTATGTGGATTATGGCGTGATGTATACGTCCAGATACCAGCTCTTAAAGAAGGCATATGCCCGTTTTAAGAAAAAAGAGCCGGAGGATTTTGCAGAGTTCTGTGAGAAAGAGGCAGACTGGCTGGAGGATTACGCCCTGTTTATGGCACTGAAGGATGCCAACGGGGGTGTGGCATGGTTTGAGTGGGATAAGGACTTAAAGACCAGAAAGAAGGATGCACTGGAAAAGGCCCGCGTGGAGTATGCCGAGGATATCAATTTTTACCGTATGCTGCAGTATCTGTTCTTCAAGCAGTGGTGGGAACTGAAGCAGTACATTAACGACTGTAATATTGAGATTATCGGAGATGTGCCGATTTATGTGGCAGGAGACAGTGCGGATGTATGGGCGCACCCGGAGCAGTTCTATCTGGATAAGGACTTAAATCCCATCGATGTGGCAGGCTGTCCGCCGGATGCTTTTTCCGAGGACGGACAGTTATGGGGCAATCCGCTGTTCCGCTGGGATGTGATGAAAAAGGATGGTTATACCTGGTGGACTGCCCGTATTGCGGCAATGTCAAAGCTTTACGACATTGTTCGTATTGACCATTTCCGCGGATTCGATTCCTATTATGCGATTCCGGGCAAGGATAAGACAGCCCGCGGCGGAGAGTGGCGGAAGGGACCGGGAATGGATCTGTTCC
This sequence comes from Roseburia sp., assembly GCA_051877675.1. Taxonomy (GTDB): domain Bacteria; phylum Bacillota; class Clostridia; order Lachnospirales; family Lachnospiraceae; genus Roseburia. Next base: position 21,696 of record JBJEJC010000010.1, read on the forward strand.
GTGTGCTGGAGAAAAAACTGGGTAAGCTGAATATCATTGTGGAGGATCTGGGCTTTTTGACTCCGTCCGTACATAAGCTGTTAAAGGATTCCGGATTCCCGGGAATGAAGGTCATCCAATTCGCTTTCGATTCCAGAGAGGGCAGTGATTATCTGCCGCATACTTATCCGGAGCATTGCGTGGTATATACCGGAACCCATGATAATGATACAGTCATGGGCTGGATGAAGACTGCACCAAAGGCCAGCGTGAAGTTTGCAAAAGAATACTTGAACCTCACCGAGGAGGAGGGGTATAATTGGGGTATGATGCGCGGTGCATGGGCCTCTGTTGCAGAACTGGCAGTAGTTCCCATGCAGGATCTCATCGGCGCAGGGTCCGAGGCGCGTATGAACACCCCGTCTACCTTAGGAGGCAATTGGGAGTGGAGAATGACAGCAGACCAGTTAGATGGAAAGCTTGCAAAGCGCTTATACCGATATATGCAGATGTATGGGCGTCTCCGTGTAGACCCGGTGGAGGAAGAAACGGCAGAAGAGACAGCCGAAGAAGCAGCCGAAGAATAGGATAGAGAAGCTATGTTATTTTTCATTGTAAACGAAAGAGCAGGAAGCGGAGAGGGATGTAGACTCTGGAGCGAGGTGAAACATTTGCTCCGGGAGGAAAAAATTCCCTATAAGGCATGGGTAACAGAGCAGGAGAAACAGGCAAGTCTGTTTGCTGCGCAAATCTGTGAGCAGGAGCCGGAAGACCCGCGGGGCAGATGCATCGTGGTGGTGGGCGGTGACGGAACCATCAATGAGGTATTAAACGGTATACCGGATTTGTCTACAGTACGTTTGGGAATTATTCCCACAGGCTCTGCCAATGATTTCGCAAAAGGGATTGGCATTACCGGGACACCGGAGGAGAATCTGCGGCGGATTCTCACTGCGCTGGAGCGGGATACCGTTCCCGTTGATCTGGGAAAGGTGTCTTGGGATGGGGGAGCAAAATCCCGGCTTTTTGCCATCAGCTCCGGTGTGGGGCTGGATGCGCTGGTGTGCAAAAAAGCACTGAAGTCCAGACTCAAGGATACCTTAAACCGGATTCATCTGGGAAAGCTTACCTACGTCCTTTTGACGCTGCAATCCCTGTTTTCCATGCAGACCACAGACGGTTCCATTCTGTATGACGGGAGGGGACCCTATAACCGCAGGAAGACGATATGTGTGTCTGCCATGAACCTTCCGGCGGAGGGCGGTGGAGTTCCCATGGCACCGGAGGCGGATGTCACGGATGGCAGACTGTCCGTCTGCAGTGTATACGGGATTCCTAAGTGGCGAACCTTTTTCCTTCTGCCTCCTCTGGTGATGGGAAAACATGGGGGATTTCGTGGAATCGACATCCGGGACTGCGGCTCTTGCACCGTTTCCTTAAAGGAGCCTATGGTGCTCCACGCCGATGGTGAGTATTGCGGCGAGATCGCCGAGATGACCTTTACCTGCCTTCCGGCTGCACTGAATCTTTTGAAATAGGTAATAATTAAAAACCCCTTTTCATACATTGTATTAAAATACACGATACGAGTATGGAAGGGGTATTTTTATGGACAGCGGGACCAAGAAAGAATTTGATCTGTACAAAGATATCCAGAACCGGACTGACGGAGAACTGTATCTGGGCGTAGTGGGACCGGTACGGACAGGAAAGTCCACGTTCATCAAGCGTTTCATGGATCTGATGGTGCTTCCTTATATGGAAGATGTACATAGCAGAGAACGGACAATCGACGAACTGCCGCAGTCGGCTGCAGGGAAGACAATCATGACCACGGAACCCAAATTTATTCCAAAGGACGCGGCGGAGCTTGCGCTGGAGGATGGAACCAGAGTAAAGGTACGTCTTATTGACTGTGTGGGCTTTATGGTGGACGGAGCTTCCGGACATATGGAGGGAAGCGAGAACCGCATGGTGAAAACTCCCTGGTTTGACTATGAAATTCCGTTTGTGGAGGCGGCTTCCATTGGAACCCAGAAGGTCATAAGGGATCATGCCACCATTGGCATTGTAGTGACCACCGATGGCAGCATCGGAGAACTGGAACGGAAAAATTATGTGGAGGCGGAGGAACGGACCGTACAGGAGCTTGCCGCCATCGGAAAGCCCTTTGTCATTGTGCTGAATTCCCAGAAACCCTACAATGAGGAGACTACCCGACTGGCGGAGGAGCTGAAGGAAAAGTATCAAACCGCGGTGGTGCCTGTAAACTGCGAGCAACTGCGCAGGGATGATGTGTACCGGATACTGGAAAATATTCTGTATGAATTTCCGGTGGCACGGGTAGAATTTTACATTCCCAAATGGGCGGAAATGCTTCCCATGGATCATCCCATGAAGGCAGAAATCATAAAAACCGCATCGGATATTTTAGGCAGTATGCAAAAGACAAGAGACGTTTACCAGCAAACCTATGCACCGGAGCATTACATATCAAAAATCAAGACGGAGGAGCTTGACCTTGCCACCGGCTGTGTGAAAATCAGCATGGAGATTGCGGAGAAATACTATTATGAAAACATGAGTGAACTCACCGGTGTCCCGATTCAGGGTGAGTATGAGATGATTGCCATGTTAAAGGAAATGGCAAAACTGAAGGAGTCCTATGAAAAGGTGGCGGAT
>JBJEJC010000011.1:0-82266 GCA_051877675.1 Roseburia sp.
GAGTGCAACCATACATTGCACCACCAAAAGAAGGGTCACCACAGTTAATCATCTTATCGATGCTTTCCATAACGACATTACGAGGATGAAGAGTATATTGAATTATTTCATAGTTATCTCTAAAAATTTCCTGTAAAACATTCATGAGATAATTATGAAACAAAGTAATCAAAAAGAAAACCCCTAAATCCCCTCATGAATGAGGGGCAGGGGAGTTGATGTGTCGAAGACACTTTTTTATTCGTTTAGCAGGCTTTTGTCTATTTCTCCGGCTGCAATTGTTTTTTCCACCCATAGCTTTAGGGATTCAATAGCCAAGGACATATTTTCAAGATTAGTCTTGATTCTTAAAAAATCTGAAATTTCATCTTCCGTAATTTTCCCGTCAGCAGCAATATCAATCAACCGATCCTTTTCTTTTGTAGACTTGCGTCCCATTGTAATTCTCCTTATCGGTATTTTTGCTATGCCCTCATTATACATATAAATCAGGGATAAATAGAAATCAGCTTTTGGATGATTAAGAGCGAAATAGACGCTGGTATCTCGCACCTATCGATGCTTTTTTCAAGTATGGTTACAGGATATACTTAAAGCCATAAAGAAATAACGAAGATGATTCCAAAAAACGGAGGATACGAAATTGCGATGATGTAGGAAGGAGGCAGCAGATGAGTGTACAGGAAAGAATGAGAATGTGCCGGCTTATTGATCAGATGGAAAGCAGGCCGGCATTTTGCAAAAGGCTTGGTTTGGAGAATAGATCAACATTTCACGGAAGTCTGGTTGATGAAAATTATGGAAAGGGAAGAGGTAAATTAAAATGAAACGATTGACAAAAAGTTATGACAGAAAATTGTGTGGAGTATGTGGAGGAATTGCAGAGTACTTTAATATTGATCCGACGATTGTGAGACTGGTTTGGTTATTACTGGTGCTGTGCGCGGGAACCGGAGTTTTCGCTTATATCATCGCAGCAATTGTAATGCCGGAAGGGTAGGGAAAAATGATTTCTTTTTTGATTTGTCTGGTTATAGTGACACTTTTATTTGGCGTAGCATTTAAACTTACGGGCGCATTGCTGAAAGCGTGCTTATGGCTATTCGTATTTTTGCCGGTAGGACTGGCATTATGGGGATTAGGAATTGTGTGCTGCTGTACACTTATTTTAATTCCGGTTGGGCTCTGGCTGTTTAAGGCAGGTATTCGTGTAATAATCCCGGGATAGTTTTGATAAAAAACTCTTGTATAACTTCTCTTATGATGTTATAATAATGAAACAGTTTAGCACTTTAAAGTGATAGTGCAAACGATATGACATAAAGAGAGGATTAGAGAAATGAAAGAGATTGCAAGCTTAATGGAATACCGTTCCGGTGTAAAAGTAGTGGACGCAACCCTGCGTGACGGAGGGCTGGTCAATGACTTTTATTTCACCGATGAATTTGTAAAGGATCTGTACCAGACCAACATCAAGGCGGGCGTGGACTATATGGAGTTTGGCTATAAGGCATCGAAGGATATGTTCGATGAGACCAAGTTTGGCAAATGGAAGTTCTGTAAGGATGACGATATCCGCACCATTGTCGGGGACAACAACACGGATTTAAAAATTGCGGTGATGGCAGATGTGGGACGCTGCGATTACAAAAACGACATTGTAAACCGTGCGGACAGCCCCATCGATTTAATTCGTGTAGCAACTTACCTCAACACGATTCCGACAGCGGCAGAAATGATCGAAGATGCAGTGAATAAGGGATACGAGACCACCTGCAACATTATGGCGATTTCCAATGGTCAGGAGTCCGATATCAAGGTGGCGTTAGACATCCTCGGAAAGACTCCGGTGGAGGTATTCTACATTGTGGACAGCTTTGGTTCGCTTTACCCGGAGCAGATTGCCCGGATTGCGGATATGTATCTGGAATTTGCAGCAAAATATAACAAGAAAGTGGGAATTCATGCGCATAACAACCAGCAGCTTGCTTTTGCCAACACGATTGAAGCGGTGGGAGACGGTGTAGACTGGCTGGATGCCACCTATGCTGAGATGGGACGCGGTGCCGGAAACTGTGCGATGGAGCTGCTGTTAGGCTTCCTGCGCAACCCGAAATACAATGTTTACCCGGCAATCCAGTTCATTGAGAAGCATATGACGAAGCTGAAGGAGGAGGGCGTTGTGTGGGGCTATGACCTGCAGTATCTGATGACCGGACTTTTGAATCAGCATCCCCGCACGGCAATCCAGTTCACTAAGGAGCAGCGCAAGGATTACGCGGCATTTTACCGTGAGGTGGTAGCGCAGGATTAGCCGGCAGCCTGCCGTGAGGTGGCAGCGCAGGATGAACCGGGATTATGGCAGCGTGACAGCGCTGACCTGTGGCAGTGTGGGACTGTCAGGCGGGAAGCAGAGCCGGAGCTGAATATGGGAGATGAGTTGCGATGAATCAGAAACAGCTTGGAAAAGAGCGGGAGCGCAACCGGAAAGCGGAGATTACATTTTTAAATCAGAATATGCACCGTAAGGTGCCGGCATGGCAGGAGAAAATCAGCCGTTTTGTGCCGGAAAAGCTGGACGGCACATTAAAGACGGCGTTTTTCAAAGCGTTTGAGCTGATTTTTGAAAAGGGTACCGGAATTATAGAGAAAACCTATAACAAAGAGAAGAAGCAGCAGGACTATAAGATTCGTGAGTTTGCTGCGGAGACCCGCAACAACCGCAGGTCGGTCCGGGAGTTCGGCAGACAGGCGGCAGTCAGCAAGGGGGTCAATATGGCGATATCCACCGTGGAGGGGGTCGGCATGGGTGTGCTCGGCATGGGGCTGCCGGATATTCCGCTGTTTATCGGTGTCCTGTTAAAGAGCATTTATGAGATTGCGCTGACCTATGGATTTTCCTATGACAGTGAAGAGGAGAGAATTTTCATTTTAAAAATGATAGAGACGGCGCTTTCCCATGAGGAGGAACTGCTAAACCGGAATATGGAGTTAAACAGCCTTCTGGAAACGGGACTTCATGCGGAGAATTTGGATGTTACCCTGGAGGAGCAGATCCGCCGCACCTCGGATGTGCTGGCGGAGGAGATGCTGTATCTGAAGTTTATCCAGGGCGCCCCGGTGGTTGGGGTGGTAGGCGGCATTTCCGACCTTGTGTACCAGAAAAAGATTCTGGATTTTGTGGGTGTCAAATATAAGAAACGTTTCCTGGAGAAGCAGCAGAACACATCCCGGGAAAGTCAGTCCTGAGGTATACCGGGGAATGATTGAAGTAAAAAAGAGCAACGGTTTTGTAACATGTGCACAAAATCGCTGTTCTTTTTTTGTGACCGAAAATGACCGATTGTGATTGACTGTGACGGATTGTGAAGCTATAATACAGACATAAGGTGAAGGAATTTGAACGGACTTGACTGAAAATGGAGGAATAAATATGCTGACAGAGGAAAGATTTGCAAAGATTTTATCCATATTAGAACGTATGGGAAGTGTTACGGTCCAGCAGCTTATGGCGGAGCTGGATGCATCGGAGTCCACCATACGCCGTGACCTGACGGCGTTGGATGCCAGCGGACAGTTGACAAAGGTTCATGGCGGGGCCATTGCAAAGAGTGGTGCTTACAGCACAGTGGACGATGAGGTGATTCACCGGAAGGAGCGGAATAAGGAGGCGAAGGCGCGTATTGCGCGGTATGCGGCGGGGCTGATTGTACCTGGGGATTTTATTTATCTGGACGCGGGAACCACCACGGAGCAGCTAATTGATTACGTGGATACACCGAATGTAGTGTTTGTCACCAATGCAATTTCCCATGCCAGAAGACTGGCGGAAAAGGGCTACACGGCGTATATCCTTGGCGGAGAGTTTAAAGCAGTGACAGAGGCAATCGTGGGGGAGGAAGCCGTGGTTTCCCTGGAGAAATATAATTTTACCAAAGGCTTCTGGGGAGCTAACGGCGTGAGTCTTGCCAAAGGGTTCTCCACACCGGAGCCAAAGGAGGCACTGGTGAAAAAGAAATCCATGGAAAATTGCAGAGAACGTTACGTCCTGGCGGATTCCAGCAAACTGAACCAGATTTCCAGCGTATCCTTCGCAGGTTTCCCGGATGCTGCGGTGATCACGAACGGTCCTGCGATGGGAATGTTTCAGGGAAAGCCCAATGTGATTGAAGTGTAGGGCAGAGAATGTAACTAAAGTATACAGACAATGTAAGGGCTGCGGTGGGAAGCGGACTGCAGTCAGGAAAGGAGCATGAGCAGAATGATTTACACAGTAACCTTTAATCCGTCTCTGGACTATATTGTTACGGTTCCGGGATTTACCTGCGGGGTTGTGAACCGCACGACAGAGGAGAAAATTTTTCCCGGCGGAAAGGGAATCAATGTTTCCATGGTGCTGAAAAACCTGGGGATCGACAGCACGGCTCTGGGCTTTTATGCCGGATTCACCGGACAGGAATTGCGAAGGCTGGTGGAGCAGAAGGGCATCCGGGCGGAATTTATACCGGTGGATAAGGGTATGACCCGGATTAATGTAAAAATCCGGGCAGGTCAGGAATCGGAGATTAACGGTCAGGGACCGCTGGTCGCAAAGGCGGATATCGGGCAGCTTTACGAGAAACTGGATGTGCTTTCGGATGGAGATATCCTGGTGCTGGCGGGAAGCATTCCCGACGTGATGCCCCAGACCAGCTACATGGACATCATGGAGCATCTGAAGGAAAAGAAGCTGAAAATTGTGGTGGATGCCACAAGGGAGCTGCTGGTGAATGTGTTGCCGTATCACCCCTTCCTGATTAAGCCGAATAATCATGAATTGGAAGAAATATTCCGCGTCAAGATGAATGGAAAGGCAGAAATTGCAGATTATGCAAAACGGTTGCAGGAGCTGGGGGCAAGAAATGTGCTGGTTTCCATGGCAGGTGACGGAGCCGTTCTGGTGACGGAGCAGGGGGAAGTGTTTGAAGCGGAAGCGCCGAAGGGAAAAGTTGTGAATTCGGTGGGAGCCGGAGACTCCATGGTGGCAGGCTTTCTTGCGGGATATCTTGCGGAAAATAATTACAGAGCAGCATTTCGCATGGGACTTTGCGCCGGGAGTGCATCGGCATTTTCCGAGGAGCTTGCTACCCGGGCAGAGGTGGAGACGCTGATGGCTGCTTACGGAGATGTGTAAAAGACTGCCGGAGATGGCATAATAAGGCAGGAATTTGGAGGAGGAAACAATATGAAAATCAGAGATTTACTTTCTAAGGAAAGCATTGAGCTGAACGGAGTGGCTGCAGGCAAGCAGGAAGTGCTTGAGAAGATGGTGGCGCTGATGGCAGCGAGCGGTAAGATTGGGGATGTGGAGAAATACCGCAGGGGAGTGTTTGAGAGAGAAGAGGAAGGCACCACCGGTATTGGTGAGGGAATTGCAATTCCGCATTGCAAATCCGATGCGGTGAAGTGTCCGGGACTGGCGGCGATGGTAGTAAAGGATGGCGTGGATTTTGATTCCTTAGACGGTCAGCCCGTTCATCTTATTTTCCTGATTGCGGCGCCGGATACAGAGGATAATGTGCATCTGGATGTATTAAGCCGTCTGTCTGTCATGCTGATGGATGAGAACTTTACCGCCGGATTGCGCGGCGCAGAATCTGTGGAGGAATTTCTGGCAGTGATTGACCGGGCGGAGGCAGAGAATGCGGAGAGCAAGGAGGAGCCGGTTTCGACAGACGAAGGAAAACTTGTGCTTGCTGTGACGGGCTGTCCCACCGGAATCGCCCATACCTATATGGCGGCGGAGAGCCTGGAGAAAAAGGCGAAGGAGATGGGATGCCGGATTAAGGTGGAGACCAGAGGCAGCGGCGGTGCCAAGAATGTGCTGACAAAGCAGGAAATCGAGGAAGCGGTCTGCATTATCGTGGCGGCGGATACGCAGGTGCCTATGGACCGTTTTGATGGGAAACCGGTGATTTCCTGTAAAGTGGCAGACGGAATCAGCAAGTCGGAGGATCTTTTGAACAGAGCATTGCACGGAAATGCATCTATTTACCACGGTGAAAAGAATAAAGCGGAGGAAAATAGCAAGGATGGAAAAGACGGAATCGGACATCAGATTTATAAACATCTGATGAACGGTGTTTCCCATATGCTGCCCTTCGTAGTGGGTGGGGGAATTCTGATTGCCATTGCCTTTCTGATTGACGGGTTTGCGGTGGATTTAAATTCCCTTCCGCTGGAGGAGCGTGGAAACTTCGGTACGATTACGCCGCTTGCGGCAATGTTTAAATCCATCGGCGGTGTGGCATTTGGCTTCATGCTTCCGATCCTGGCGGGATTTATCGCTATGAGTATTGCGGACCGTCCGGGGCTTGCGGTGGGCTTCGTGGGCGGAGCCATTGCGGCAAACGGAACCTCCGGGTTCCTGGGAGCGCTGGTGGCAGGGTTTGTGGCAGGTTATCTGGTACTTTTGTTAAAGAAGATTTTCTCCAGGCTGCCGAACAGCCTGGACGGAATGAAGCCGGTGTTGCTTTATCCCCTGTTTGGCATACTTTTCGTTGGAATTATTATGACGTATGTGGTGGAGCCGCCCATCGGAGCGCTCAATACCATTATCAATAACGGACTGAACAGTATGCACGGAGCCAGCGCAATCCTGCTGGGAGCGCTGCTTGGCGGAATGATGTCTGTGGATATGGGCGGTCCGGTGAACAAGGCAGCCTATGTATTTGGAACGGCATCCATTGCGGCCGGCAACTATACCATCATGGCAGCAGTTATGATTGGAGGAATGGTTCCGCCCATCGCAATTGCCCTGGCAACCCTGTTCTATAAAAACAAATTTACTGCGGAGGAGCGGAAGGCAGGTCCGACCAACTTTATCATGGGACTGTCCTTTATCACCGAGGGAGCCATCCCCTTTGCAGCCTCCGACCCGCTGCGGGTACTTCCGGCGTGCATTGCCGGTTCGGCAGTGGCAGGTGGTCTGTCCATGGCATTTGACTGCACCCTGATGGCGCCCCACGGAGGGATCTTCGTGTTTTTAACCGTAGGACATCCGCTTTTGTATCTGGTAGCTCTGGCAGCGGGATCGGCGGTTGCCTGTGTACTGCTTGGAATTTTGAAAAAAGAAAAGAAATAGGAGGATAACAATTATGCAGGAAATCAAGTATATCATTACAGACAAAGAAGGAATCCATGCCCGTCCGGCGGGACTGTTCGTGAAGGAAGCTGCTGCTTTTCCCTGTAGTGTCACCATTGCAAAGGGGGAAAAGCAGGCGGATGCCAAGCGTATCTTCGGTGTCATGGGACTGGGCGTAAAATGTGGCGAGGAGATTACCGTCCGGACAGAGGGTGACCGGGAGCAGGAAGCAATTACAAGATTAGAAGCATTCTTAAAAGAAAATCTTTGATTTCACAGGGATTTTCGCGTAATGGAGGGCAAACGTATGGAGTTTTGCGGAAAAAGTGTGTTTGGCGGCATCGCCATCGGAACAGTAAGGGTATATCATAAGAGGGACCATCAGGTAAAGCGCACAAGAATTGAGGATGCACAGGCAGAGACCGGGCGGTTTATTGAGGCAAAGGAGGCGGCAAAGAAGCAGCTTGCCGCCCTCTATGAAAAAGCAGTCAAAGAGGTGGGAGAGACGGGTGCCATGATTTTTGAGGTACACCAGATGATGCTGGACGATCTGGATTATGTGGAATCTGTCAGTAATATGATTCACACCCAGCAGGTAAATGCCGAGTTTGCCGTGGCGTCCACCGCAGACAATTTTTCCCAGATGTTTGCTGCCATGGATGACGAGTATATGCAGGCGCGGGCGGCGGATGTGAAGGATATTTCCAACCGTGTCATCACCATTTTGCAGGGTGGCGGGGATGGGATACGAATCGGAGATGAACCGGTCATCCTTTTCGCAGACGACCTCGCTCCCAGCGAGACCGTACAATTGGATAAGTCCAGGATTCTTGCCTTTGTGACCCGCTATGGCTCTGCAAACTCCCACACCGCGATTCTTGCCCGCACCATGAATATCCCAGCCCTCATCGGCGTGGATTTTCCGGCGGATGCGGATGGTAAAATGGGAATTGTGGACGGCTTTGCCGGAACCTGCCATATTGAGCCAAAGGAGGAGCTTCTTGCGCATTACCGGGAAAGAAAGCAGGAGGAGGAGCAGAAAAAACGCCTGCTTTTAGAACTTAGGGGCAAGGAGAACGTGACCATAGACGGCAGGAAAATCAATCTTTATGCCAATATTGGCGGAACCGGGGATGTGGCGGCAGTGCTTGCCAACGATGCCGGGGGAATCGGATTGTTCCGCAGCGAATTTCTTTATCTGGAATCCGGGGATTTCCCTTCGGAGGAGACGCAGTTTGTGGCATATAAGACAGTGGCGCAGAATATGGCAGGCAAAAAGGTCATTATCCGTACCCTGGATATCGGTGCGGACAAGCAGGCAGACTATTTCGGGCTGGAGAAGGAGGAGAACCCCGCCATGGGCTACCGTGCCATCCGTATCTGCCTGGATCGGGAGGATATTTTCAGAACCCAGCTACGTGCTATCTACCGCGCCAGCTATTATGGAAACATCTCCATCATGTTCCCCATGATTATCTCGGTGGCGGAGGTGCGGCGAATCAAAGAAATCTGCGCCGGGGTGCGGGCGGAGCTGGACGCGGAGTCCATCCCCTACCACGAGGTGGAGCTTGGCATCATGATAGAGACCCCGGCAGCGGTGATGATTTCCGATCTGCTGGCAAAGGAGGTGGATTTCTTCTCCATTGGAACCAACGATCTGACCCAGTACACCCTTGCGATTGACCGGCAGAATCCGAAGCTGGATAACATCTATGACCCCCACCATGAGGCGGTGCTCCGTATGCTTCAGATGGTGGTGGACAATGGGCACCGGGAGGGCTGCTGGGTAGGAATCTGCGGTGAACTTGGCGCAGACGTAAGCCTGACGGAAACCTTTTTACGGATGGGCTTTGATGAGCTGTCGGTTTCACCCTCCATGGTTCTTAAGGTGAGGGAGCAGATCCGCAAAACGGATTTGTCCAGATAGCCGGGCACGCCGGTTGAAAAACTGCTGTCGTCATGGTAGAATCAATAGATGCGAAAAACCATACCGCGGCGTGAGAAGGTGTTCTATGGAAGCGGTTTATCCGGCTTGGAACGCAGCATATGGGATTAGATAAAATGGAAAGAGAGACGACAGACATGAGTGAAAAAACAGTAATTCGACAGCAGTTTCTAACCGGGGAGCGGGCGTTGTTCCAGGGAAAGAACCTACAGATTTACGATACGATATTTGACGATGGAGAGTCCCCGCTGAAGGAGAGCCGTGACATTGAGCTGTACGGCAGTATGTTTAAGTGGAAATATCCGCTCTGGTATGCAAAGGATATCACGGTGAAGGACTGCACCTGGTTTGACATGGCGCGCGCCGGAGTGTGGTATACCGACCGGATTCGCTTGGAGGATTGTGCCATTGAGGCACCGAAGAATTTCCGCCGCTGCCATGAGCTTACCATGAAAAATGTGTCCTTTGCCGATGCCGCCGAGACGATGTGGAGCTGTGATGGTGTGAACCTTAAGCAGGTGACGGCGAAGGGCGACTATTTTGCCATGAACAGCCGGAATATGAACATCCGGGAACTGACCCTGTATGGCAACTATTCCTTTGACGGAGTGGAAAATGTGGAGATTCACGATTCTAAGCTTCTGTCAAAGGATGCGTTCTGGAACAGCAATCATGTGACCGTCTATGATTCCTTTATTTCCGGGGAGTATCTGGGTTGGAATGCGAAGAATCTGACATTAATCAACTGCACCATTGAGAGTCTGCAGGGAATGTGCTACATAGACAATCTGGTGATGAAGAACTGCAGGCTGATTAATACCACACTGGCGTTTGAGTATTCCACCGTGGATGCCGACATCTGCGGCAGAATTGACAGCGTGCTCAATCCCTCCGGTGGCGTTATCCGGGCAGATTACATTGAGCAGCTCACCATTGACCGGGACAAGGTGGACCCGGAGAAGACAAGGATTATCTGCCGACAGCCTGAGCCTGCCGCAGAAGAGGGAGAAGCAGAATGAAATACGATTTTGACACACGGACAGACAGAAGCCATACCAACTCGTTGAAGTGGGATGTGGCAGCAGGTGAGCTTCCCATGTGGGTGGCGGATATGGATTTTCCCACGGCGCCGGAGATACGCGCTGCCATAGAGCGCCGGGCAGCCCACGGCATTTTCGGGTATTCCGTGGTGCCGGAGGAATGGCATCAGGCATATATGGGCTGGTGGGAGAAACGCCATGGTTTTTTACTGGAAAAGGACTGGCTGATATTTACTACCGGAGTAGTTCCTGCGATTTCCAGTATTGTCCGAAAGATTACCACACCGGCGGAAAAGGTGTTGATTCAGACGCCGGTCTATAACATTTTTTTCAATTCCATTCTGAACAACGGGCGGCAGGTGCTCGAGAGTCCCCTTCTGTATGACGGGACGGAATACCGGATTGATTTTGCGGACTTAGAGCAGAAGCTCTCCGATCCGCAGACGTCGCTGATGATTCTCTGCAATCCTCATAATCCCGTGGGAAAAATCTGGGACCGGGATACCCTTGCACGCATCGGTGAGCTGTGCAGCCGATATCATGTAACGGTCATTTCCGATGAAATTCACTGTGACCTGACGAATCCGGGAAAAGAATATATTCCCTTTGCATCCGTATCCGAGGAGTGTAAAAATAACAGTATCACCTGTATCGCTCCCACGAAGACCTTTAACATTGCGGGACTTCAGACTGCGGCGGTGTCGGTGCCGAATGAGGGGCTGCGGCATAAGGTATGGCGCGGGCTGAATACGGATGAGGTGGCGGAGCCCAATGCATTTGCCATGGATGCCACCATTGCGGCATTCACGGAGGGCGGTCCGTGGCTTGAGGAGCTGCGGGAGTATATTTTCCGGAATAAGCAGACGGTGGAGGCATTTCTGGAAAAGGAGCTGCCCCGGATAAAGGCAGTTCCCTCGGAGGCAACCTATCTGCTGTGGCTCGACTGCAGCCGGTTGAACGGAACTACAGATGAGATTACCTCCTTTATCCGGGAGAAAACAGGACTGTATCTCTCGGAGGGAAGCCAATTCGGCGGGGACGGAAAGCATTTTATCCGTATGAATGTCGCCTGTCCGCAATCGGTACTTCTGGACGGCTTGAATCGTTTCAAGGAGGGCATTGCTGCGTACGAAGCCCGGCAGGCAGAGTAGGCAGTCCGCCTTTCCCCGGAACTTTTGAAAATAAAAGCCTGCCAATTGGGCATAATGTCGTTAGACATTATGAACGAAAAGAGGCAGACTATGAGCGAATATCTTTTATTGAAGCAGGGAACCATTCACAATGCCGTGGACCGGGAGCCTTTTGTGGCAGACATTCTTGTGGAGCGCGGCAAAATAAAGAAAATTGCTCCGGTTCTGGAGGGGAAAATCATCAACGACGCACAGGTGATTGATGCCACCGGAATCCGGATTTATCCGGGCTTTGTGGATGCCCATTGCCATCTGGGACTGGACGGTCATGCGGTGGGATTTCCGGGACAGGATTTTAACGAGCAGAGTGACCCGGTCACGCCGCAGCTCTCCGCCGTGGATGCGGTGAATCCCCAGGATGAGACCTTCCGGCTGGCGCGGGAGGGCGGCATCACCTGTGTTACGACGGGACCGGGCAGCTCCAACGTCATCGGCGGAACCTTCTGTGTGATGAAAACCTTTGGAAACCGTATCGATGATATGCTTGTGAAGGAAAAATCCGCGATGAAGATTGCTTTTGGAGAGAATCCCAAGGGCTGTTATAAGGAAAAGGGGATGGGCTCCCGGATGTCGATTGCGGCGAAGCTGCGGGAGATGCTCCGTGCAGCAATCCTCTATGACCGCAGATTACAGGAAGCGGGATATCCGGACAGCCCCGATTATGCAAAGATGCCCCCCTACGACTGTAAGCTGGAGGCGCTGCTTCCGGTGATCCGGCGGGAACTGCCACTAAAAGCCCATGTACACCGGGCAGACGATATTTTTACCGCAATCCGCATTGCAAAGGAATTTGATCTGGACCTGCGTCTGGATCATGTGACGGATGGCGCTCTGATTGCGGAGGAACTGGCAAAGGAGGGGTATCCGGTGGCGGTGGGACCCTCCTTTGGTCATGCGACCAAATATGAGCTGAAAAATAAGAGCTTTGAGACACCGGGGGTTCTGGCGCGGGCGGGCTGTCAGGTGTCGATTATCACCGATTCTCCGGTGATTGAGGAGCGCTATCTGCCATTGTGCGCCGGACGCGCCATCCGCTGCGGGATGGATGAGTTCGATGCGCTTCGGGCGATTACCCTTCAAGCGGCAAGGCACATTGGTGTCGAGGAGCGGGTGGGCAGCATCGAGGAGGGCAAGGATGCGGATTTTGTGCTGGTGAAGGGGAATCCCTTTGCCGTTGACACAGAAATTCTGTATACAATCATCGATGGGAACATTGTGTTTCAGGCATAAAAGAAGTATAAACCGTTTCTAAACAATTCATGAAATCTCTTTCTCCCGCCTTGACTTTCCCCCATTTCAAGCATAAAGTTCTAATTAATCCGGGTTTGGCGGCAGGCTGCGTCGGCCCGGAATCAGAAGCGGAGCGCAGTGACCGGATATGCAGCGGGAAGTGTTCCGGTATGGAGGGCGACATGGGAAAAGTAATCGGGATTGATCTGGGAACAACAAATAGCTGCGTAGCAGTGCTGGAAAACGACACTCCGGTAGTGATTTTGAATGCGGAGGGCGCCAGGACGACGCCGTCCGTTGTTGCATTTACCAAAAATGGGGAGCGACTGGTGGGGGACGTGGCAAGACGTCAGGCGGCGGTGAACACGGAGCGCACCTTTTTTTCCATAAAAAGAGAGATGGGCAGCAGCTTTAAGGCGAAAATCGACGGGAAATTTTACACGCCGCAGGAGATTTCCGCCATGATCCTGCGCAAGCTGAAAAAGGACGCGGAGAGCTATCTCGGGGAGAGTGTGACGGAAGCGGTAATCACGGTGCCGGCATATTTCAGTGATGCCCAGCGGCAGGCAACGAAGGACGCAGGACGGATTGCAGGGTTAAATGTGCTGCGTATCATCAACGAGCCTACCTCCGCAGCGCTGGCGTATGGACTCGACCACGGCGCACAGCAGAAAATACTGGTCTATGATCTGGGCGGCGGCACCTTTGATGTTTCCGTGATTGAGATTGGAGATAACCTCATCGAGGTGCTGGCAACGGCGGGAGATAATCACCTGGGCGGTGACGATTTCGATGCGCGGCTGGCGGACTACATTGTATCCGAGTATAAGAACACCGAGAAGATAGACTTATCGAAAGATATGACAGCAATGCAGCGAGTGCGGGAGGAAGCGGAGAAGGCGAAAAAGGCGCTTTCCACCGCAACGACTACAAACATAAACCTTCCGTTCATCACCACAGTGCGGGGTGAGGCAAAGCATCTGGACATGAATATCACGCGGGCAAAGTTCGAGGAACTGACGCATGATTTAATTGAACGCACAGCGGGACCGGTGACCCAGGCACTTTCCGATGCCGGGGTATCCACGGGAGAACTGGGCATGGTGCTCTTAGTGGGCGGTTCCACCCGTATGCCGGCAGTGGTGGAAAAGGTGCGGCAGATGACCGGTAAGGAGCCATCTAAGAGCTTAAACCCGGATGAGTGCGTGGCGCTGGGAGCTGCAGTCCAGGGCGGTAAGCTGGGCGGTCAGCTTGTGGCAGGCTCCGCGGCGGCGGAGATTATCCTGATGGACGTTACACCTCTGTCTCTGTCCATCGAGACGGTAGGCGGTGTAGCAACGCGATTGATTGAGCGGAATACGCCGATTCCCACAAGACACAGCAAGATTTTTTCCACGGCAGGTAACTTCCAGACCTCGGTGGAGATTAAGGTTCTACAGGGAGAGCGGCAGTTTGCCCGGGATAATAAGCTGTTGGGCAATTTCCGGCTGGGAGGCATCAAGCCCGCCATGGCAGGTGTGCCGCAGATTGAAGTAACCTTTGACATAGATGCCAACGGTATCGTGCAGGTGTCCGCCAGGGATCTTGGCACCGGCAAGCAGCAGCAGATTACCATCACCTCCAGCACCAATATGTCCGATGCAGATATTGAGCGGGCAATCCGGGAGGCTGCGGAGTATGAGGCATCCGACGGGGAGCGCCGGGCGTGGATTGATACCCGCAATGAAGCGGAAAATCTGATTCGCCGGACCGAGGCGGCGCTGGCGCAGGCGAAGAAGAGCAAGACGCTGGACAAGGCTGCCGCAAAGCAGATTAAGTCGGACCTCTCTTATCTGGAGAAGCTGGTGAAGCACATCAAGCCCGGCAATGTCAGCGCCGAGCAGGCGGCGGAGCTTACAAGGGCAAAGCAGGCGTTAGAGAACTCGGCGGCATCCATCCTTCCGCAGGAGTAAAAAAACTCCAACTCAAGCAATATTTGACTAGCCCCCAAGCGGCACATCTGTTATGATGAAAGACAGATGCGCCGCTTTCTTTTGCGGACAAAACATCTGAGGAGGGCAGTTATGTCAAAAGAAAAAAAAGAGAAAAAGAAGGAAGAAAAGCCATATCACAAATCCCATGGGCTTTTTAGCAACATCTGGTTTATCTGGAGGAACATGGTGGCAGCAGACCGCCACTTTCTGGTTCTCATTCCGGTGGGGATGCTGTGTGCACCGCTTATGCAGTATCTGTGGACATTCATTTCTAAGTTTGTAATTGATGCGATTACGCAGAGGCAGGACTGGCACAGGCTTCTTGTGCTTATGCTGGCATTTACCCTGGTTCAGATAGTTTTTACCATGCTGAACACCTATTATTACAGCAATACCTGGTGGCGCTACATTTATACCAGGTTCTGTATGATCCGGGAGAAGAATCTGAAGGTGATGCGCATTGACTATGAGCATCTGGAAAATACGGATGTGATGGACTGCTATCAGAAGGCGGAGGAGGCAACCAACAATAACACGGAGGGAATTGAGGGAATGATGCGCGAAATTGCAAATTTCCTTACGTCACTTTCCGTTGTGGCGGTGGGACTCATCATTCTGGGAACGCTGAATCTGTGGATGGTGCTGTTCCTTCTTGCGGTGGCGGTTTTAAATTTCCTGTTCCGGGACCATACAAACCGGATTGCCAAGAAACGGGTGTGGGACCCGCTGGCAACCTGGTGGAGAAAGGACTGGTATATGCGGGAAACCACCACCGACTTTGCTGCGGCGAAGGATATCCGTATGTTCGGCTTAAAAGACTGGATCTGTAGGAAGTACCAGGAGCTGATGGACACCCGTTACGGGGCGCAGAAGGAAAATGAGCGGCTTTGGAGAAATGCTGGCTTTGTGGGAGCGGCAACTTGGCTGCTCTCCGAGGCGGCGGTGTATGCGTATCTGATTTACAGCGTGATTTCCGGTAGCGTGACCATCGGCAATTTTACGATGTATGTCGCGTCATTTGCTTCGTTTTCCACCTACATATCCCAGACACTCCAAAGTGTGAGCAACCTTCTGGCAAGGAGCCGGGAGGTGGACGATTTCCGGAGCTTTCTGGAGCTTAAAGCCGGAGATGAGACAGAGGGCGGGATTTCGGTTCCCCCGATGGAACAGTATGAATTTACGTTCCGCAATGTATCCTTCCGCTATCCCAAGTCAGAGAAATATGCCTTGAAGGACTTAAACCTCACGGTGAAGGCGGGAGAGCGGCTTGCCGTGGTGGGCTTAAACGGCGCGGGAAAATCCACGTTTATCAAGCTTCTTCTGCGGCTCTATGAGCCTACGGAGGGAGAGATTCTGCTGAACGGTGTCAATGTGAGGGAGTACAATAAACATGCGTATTATAAGCTGTTTGCTCCGGTGTTCCAGACCGTGGAGCTGTTTGCATTTCCACTGGCGGAAAACGTATCCATGCAGGCACCCGATCGGACGGAGGCAGAACGTGCCGAGAACTGCCTCAAGGATGCAGGGCTTGCTGAAAAGCTGAAGGAACTGCCTCAGGGCGTGCACACCGAGATTCTTAAGGTAATCCACGATGACGGTGTGGATTTCTCCGGAGGAGAGAAGCAGAAACTTGCTCTGGCAAGAGCGCTTTATAAGGATGCGCCGGTGGTAATTCTGGATGAGCCGACGGCGGCGTTAGATGCTCTGGCGGAAAGCCGTCTCTATGAGGATTTTGACAAGCTCATTGGAGGAAAAACTGCGGTTTATATCAGCCACCGGTTGAGCTCCACCCAGTTCTGCAGCCATGTTGCCATGTTTATGGACGGCAGACTGGTGGAGTACGGTACGCATAAGAGCCTGCTGGAGCAGGACGGAGAATATGCAAAAATGTTCCGTATTCAGGCGCAATACTATGTGGAGGGAAGCGAGGTGGAAGCCGATGCCTGAAAAAACAAAGCAGAAAAAAGAATCTATCGTGCGACGCACGCTCTCTTTTATGATAAAGACCGCCTGGAGAGAAAAGCCGTCCCTGTTTGGGGCATATCTGGGACTGTTTTTAGCAGAATTTATCGGCACTATGAAACGGGTGTTGATCCCCAAACTTCTGATTGATGAACTGATGCTTGTAATTGCGGGCGCAGCCCTTGCAGACCATCTGCGGCAGATAGCTTTCTATGCCATATTGATTGTGGGGCTGCAGTTTCTGACCACAGGCTTGAAGGCGGTTATGGACAGCATCAAAAATGCGTTGAATGAGTGGTTCAATGAATATTTCAAGATTATGCTGGCGGATTACACCATGGGAATGGATTTCGAGCATACGGAGGACCCGGCAGCGTTAGACCAGGTCAATAAGGCGAAAGAGGGCATTGACTGGTACAGCGGCGGTGTGGTGGGAATTCTGGATTCCTTTTACCAGATTGTTTTAAACGGGGCAGTACTTGTGAGTGTAGCGGCGATTATCTGTGTGAACTGTCCGCTTCTGCTGCCGGTACAGCTTCTGGCGCTGGTGCTCATTTCCGTTTATAATGCAAAAAATAACCAGATTGAGGAGAAAAATTTCCTGAAGCTGTCAAAGCTAAACCGCGTATTTGGCTACGTGCTGTACCGCCTCGTGAATTTCGAGTACGGGAAGGATATCCGGTTATATGACAGCAGTGAAATGATGAATGAGAAGGCGGGACGCCATGCCGGTGAAATGACAGGCGTCTGGCGGGACGGCGCGCTGGCGCAGGAAAAGAACCAGTGGAAAATGGATGTCATCAACTCCCTGCGGGACGGCATCAGCTATTTCTATATCGGTTATCTTGCCATCACAGGAGCCATTACCGTGGGAGATTTCACCATGTGCGTTTCCTCCGCATCGGAGTTGTACTGGAGCCTGCACCGCATCATTACATATAGCATGGATATCCGCAAGCGTTGTAACTATGCATATCAGTTCCTGCTGTTTCTGGATTATCCGGCAGCCATGCAGACCGGGGAGCGGAAGGTGGGGGACGGGAACCATGTCATTGAGTTCTGTGATGTGAGTTTTCAATATCCCAGATCCGACACCTATGTGTTAAGGCATATTAACCTCCGGATTGAGGCGGGAGAACACCTCTCCATTGTGGGCTTAAATGGTGCCGGAAAAACCACATTTATTAAACTATTATGCCGCTTGTATGCTGTTACAGAGGGAAAAATATGCATTGACGGCATCAATATTCTGGAATATTCCAGTGAGGAATACCGGAAGCTGTTTGCCGTGGTATTTCAGGATTTTCAGCTCTTTGCCTTCAGTCTGCGGGAAAATATTACCCTGGGAGACGAAGATTTCTCGGAGGAGGAGATTGAACGGGTGCTGGAGCTGTCCGGTTTCTATGAGGACGCACAGAAGCTGGAGCACGGACTGGACACGATGCTCTATAAGAGCTTTGACGAGAAGGGTACGGAGCTGTCGGGCGGGCAGAAGCAGAAGGTTGCCATCAGCCGGGCGCTTTACCGCAACGCGCCCATCGTAATTCTCGACGAACCGACTGCCGCCCTAGACCCGGTGGCGGAGTATGACATTTACCGCAAATTCAACAGTCTGGTGGGCGGAAAAACAGCCATTTACATTTCCCACCGCCTTTCCAGTTGCAAATTCTGTGACCACATTGCTGTCTTTGCGGAGGACACCATTAAGGAGTACGGAACCCATGAGGAACTGGTGGGACTTCCCGATGGTATTTATGCCGGGATGTTCCGGGCGCAGGCAAAGCATTATACGGCATAAAGGGAGCGCCGTGCAGACGGCAAACTTTACATCCCCCCTGTTTCTGTGTAAAATGTATGTAAAGAGCACGTGAAATGTGCGCAAACATACTTGTATTACGACAGAGACGGGGGTATTTTATGAAAAAAAGAACGTGTTTGAGAGCTGCGGCAGCAGTGCTTACAGCGGCTTTTGCCGTTGGTATGGCGGTACTGCCGGTTCCGGCGGAAACGGAGGGCAAAGAGTTGAATATTGTTTTTACCCATGACACCCATTCTCATCTGGAAAGCTTCACTACAATTATAAATGAAAAGAAACAGGAAGTGGGCGGATTTGCGCGGATAAAAACATTGATTGACGAGCAGAAGGAAAAGGACCCGGATACTCTGGTGGTGGATGCGGGAGATTTTTCCATGGGAACGCTGGTGCAGACCGTATATGAGGAGAAGGCGGCGGAACTTCGCATGCTGGGGGAACTTGGCTGTGAGGTGACCACGCTGGGAAACCATGAGTTTGACTACCGTTCCGCGGGGCTTGCCAATATGCTTGAGACGGCTGCTACAAGCGGAGATACGGTGCCGCGGCTGGCACTGTGTAACGTGGACTGGGAGACCATGGAGGCGCAGGGACTGAACGAAGGGCAGCAGCAGATCCGGGAGGCTTTTGAGACATATGGGGTGCAGGACTATTTCATGCTGCAGAAGGGTGATGTGAGCATTGCGGTCATCGGCGTGTTCGGTGAGGACGCTCTTTCCTGCGCACCTACCTGCCAGCTTCTGTTTAGAGACCCGGTGGAAGCGGTAAAGGATACGGTGGCGGCAATCCGGGAGAATGAGAATGCGGATATGATTATCTGTGTTTCCCATAGCGGAACCTGGGAGGATGAGAGCAAATCGGAGGATGAGATTCTGGCGAAGGCGGTGCCTGAACTGGATTTGATTATCAGTGGTCATACCCATACGGAGCTTTGGGCACCCATTGTTCATGGGAATACGTATATTGTCTCCGCGGGGGAATACGGGAAAAATCTCGGCACACTGAAGCTGGTGCAGAATGACGCGGGACGCTGGAGCCTGGCGGAATATGAACTGATTCCTGTCACGGATGCGATTGCAGAGGATGAGCAGGTGGCGGAAGCGGTGGCAGAGTTCATGAGTTCCGTGGATGAGGTATATCTGGCACAGTTTGGCTATACCAGCGATCAGGTGCTGGCGGAGAACGCGGTGGAGTTTGATACGCAGAATGATCTGGGGGGAGTGCACACAGAGCACAACCTTGGCAGTATCATTGCAGATGCCTATGCCTATGCGGTGACCAATTCCCCGGATTTTGACGGGCAGACAGTGGACATGACGGTAGTTCCCAGTGGAACGGTGCGGGATACCTATACGTTGGGAGACATTACCGTGGAGGAGGTATTTAATTCCTTTTCTCTGGGAACCGGACCGGACGGGGTGCCGGGCTATCCGCTGGTGAGCGTGTATCTGTCAGGAAGAGAGTTAAAGCTTATGGCAGAAATCGATGCCTCTGTGTCAGATTTCATGACGGTGGCACGTCTTTATACCAGTGGATTATGCTTTTCCTTCAATCCAAACCGTATGATATTAAATAAGGTAACGGATGCCTGGCTTGTAAATGCAGCGGGGGAGCGCGTTGAGATTCAGAATGATAGGCTCTACCGCGTGGTGGCGGATTTATATTCGGCGCAGATGCTGGGAGCGGTAACGGATATGTCCTATGGTCTGCTGGCATTAGAGCCGAAGTGGGCGGATGGTACACCGATTGATAACCTGGAGGATGCCATCGTGATGGAAAACGGACGGGAGCTTAAGGCATGGGATGCCATTGCCAGATATATGGCTTCCTTTGCGGACACGGACGGGAACGGGACGCCGGATGTTCCGGCAGCCTACGGGGACAGTCAGGACAGAAAGATTGTGGAGGACAGTCATAAGCTTTCGGATCTGCTCAAAAGTCCCAACCGGTATGCTGCTATGATTGTGGCGGTGGTGGCAATTGTTATTTTCATAGTTGTCTTACTCGTGGTGTTGGTGGTAAAATTGTTAAAGCATATACGGAAAAGAAGGAAACAGTAACAGGAGTGAGACTATGAGCGCGCAGGACAGGACGGAGCAGGTATTACGTGATATACACATTTTATTTTCCAAAAGCGAGGTGTACGATAAGGCGACGAACCGCATTATCGTGGATAAGAAGGAGGCACTGGAGCTTTTGAACCGTCTGAACATGTGTATTTATCAGATTATGGATGAATATGAGCTGACCAGGCAGAGCCGGGATAGGGCGGAGCGGGAGGCAAGGAAGCGCGGGGAGGATATTGTCTGGGATGCCAGCAGGAAGGCGGAGGATGTTTATGCAGCTTCCGTGATGTATACCAATGAGGCATTGCAGCGGGTACAGGGAATCATGCAGGAAGCCACGGATTCCATAAAGGCCGTCTACGATAAGATGCATGAGGACATGGAGAAGGAGCGCCAGTCCGTAGCCCACGACCAGTCGGAGCTGAAAGGGCATTTGCAGGACCTTGTAGATACCGAGAAGTACTTAAAGCTCATCGATGAGCGCAATAAGGAGATTCAGAAGGAAAAGGCGAAGAAGGAGCGGGAGGAGGAGCCGTCGCCCTACGCGGCGGTGAAGCCTGAGATTAAGATTAACGCGGAGTACTTTGAGAAGGTGGGGATTCCCCTGGAGGAAGAGGCGGAGGAGGAACCCGAAGCGGCGGCGGAGCCGATTCAGGCGGAGGTCAGCGTGAATCTTGACGCGGAGTATTTTAAGTGGAAAGAGGACGGGGAAACGAAGCGGGAAGAGAAGAAACAGGAGAAGAATTCTGGGTTTCTAAGAAAATTTTTCTGAAATTATGTGTTTTGTAGTTGTAATAAATAGAACCCCATGATAAAATACAAACGTAGCTGAGGCAAATGTAATTTATCAGGGAGAATATAATGGCAGAAAAAAGCAGGGAACAGAGACAGCAGGAACGCGCCATGCGCCGGCAAAAGAGCAAGGAGAGGCGCAGGATTATGCGGGAGAGACGGAAGACAGATCCGATGTACCGGATTCCGACGGATCATGACTGGATGTTTGTGTATACGGGAACGGAGTCGGATATTATGTCATATTTTTCCGTTTTGCTTCTGAACCCTGCATTCATTTTTTATGGAATTATTTTTCTGACGGGCAGGGTCTATAATCTGGTGCTGATGTATGTAATTGTGGATGGAATCACAATTGTGGCATGGATGATTGCGGCACTGGTGCAGCGGCGCAGACAGAAATGGTGGGATGCCATGACCCCGCAGGAACGTCACGATTATTATCAGAGGCTGATTGATACACTGGATGAAGAGGAGGAAAGCATCCCGGAAAAGAAATGAAGGGAGCACTTCTTTCTTGACGGCGTATCATGGATTTGTTACAATAAAACAGCAGGGTGACTTAGCCAAGTGGTAAGGCGTGGGACTGCAACTCCCTGATCATCGGTTCAAATCCGTTAGTCACCTTTATCAATCCCCCGAAAAGCAACTGCTTTTCGGGGGATTTGTGCAGAAAGGAGAAAATGTATATGCTGACAGAAACCTTTTCCATCCAGGTGGAAGGCTCCCAGCCGGGGGCAAAATTATGTACCTACATATTGGACAATTCCGAAGAGATTGAGATTAAAAAACGTCCGCTTATCCTGATGTGTCCGGGCGGAGGATACGAGTTTACCTCTGACCGGGAGGCGGAGCCGCTTGCCATGCGCTTCCTGGCCATGGGGTATCATGTGGCAATTCTGCGGTATTCCGTGAAACCGGCGGTATATCCCACAGCATTGCTGGAAGCAGCACAGGCGATGAAGCTGATTCATGATTATGCAGAGGAATGGAACGTGGAGCCGGGAAAGATATTTATTCAGGGCTGCTCTGCCGGTGGGCATCTGGCAGCAAGCCTTGGTGTGTTCTGGCATGAACCCTGGCTTGCGGAAAAGATGGGGGTAAGCAGTGAGACGCTGCGTCCGGCAGGCATGATTCTGTGCTATCCGGTCATCACTTCCGGGGAATATGCCCACCGCGGCTCTTTTGAGGCGCTTCTGGCAGGACAGTACACGGAGGAGATGTTAGAACGGGTGTCTCTGGAGAAGCAGGTGACGGAGCATACGCCGCCCGCATTTCTGTGGCATACCTATACCGATGACTGTGTTCCGGTGCAGAATTCTTTGTTCTTTATAGAAGCGATGAAGAAATATGAGATTCCGGCAGAATTCCATATGTATCCGCTGGGCGGACACGGACTTTCTACCTGTGACAGACAGACGGCATGCCCCGGTGGTTATGGCGTCCAGAAGGAATGCCAGAGCTGGCTGCCGTTGGTTTCTACCTGGTTGGAGGGCATATGCGAAACGAAGTAATTTCATTACATGTAAAAGGCTCCCAGCCGGGAGCCAGACTTTGTACTTATATTCTGGATACCGACCAGGAGCTTTTGATTAAAAAGCGTCCTATGATTCTGATGTGTCCCGGTGGAGGTTACACGCACACTTCCAACCGAGAGTCGGAACCGATTGCCATGCGTTTTCTTGCCATGGGGTATCACGTGGCGATCCTGCGATATTCCTGTGCCCCTGCGGTATATCCCACCGCGCTTCTGGAAGCAGCGGAGGCCATGCGGCTGATTCATGCGAATGCCAAGGAATGGCACGTGGATGCGGATAAAATTATTGTACAGGGATGCTCCGCAGGAGGTCATCTCGCGGCAAGTTTAGGCATGTTCTGGCATGAAAAGTGGCTTTCTGAAGAAGCCGGTGTAGACAATGCGCAGTTGCGCCCGGCAGGTATGCTACTGTGCTATCCGGTCATCACTTCCGGGGAATATGCCCACCGCGGCTCCTTTGAAGCACTTCTGGCAGGGCAGTATACGGAGGAAATGTTGGAACGGGTGTCCCTGGAAAAGCAGGTGACGGAGCATACGCCGCCGGTATTTCTCTGGCATACCTACACGGATGCCAGTGTGCCGGTGGAAAATTCCCTGCTGCTGGCATGGGCGCTGCGTAAGCATCAGATCCCGCTGGAATTCCATCTGTATCCGGTGGGCAGACACGGGCTCGCCACTTGTGACGAACAGGCAGCCCACGAGGATGGCAGAGGAATCCAGAAGGAGTGCCAGAGCTGGCTTCCGCTGGCGCAGGTGTGGCTGAAGGGGATAACCGGCCAAGTTATTTCACGATAACCTTCACAAACTTCTTTTTGCCGCGTTTTACCACCAGGCCGTCTGTTCCGAAGGAGTCGGAACCAAAGGACATTTTGATGTCGGTAACCTTCTCATCGGCAACGGTAACGCCGCCCTGCTCCACGGCACGTCTTGCATCGGAGCGGGAGGGGGCAAGTTCGGTCTTAACCAGCAGAGCAAGGATATCCAGGTTGCCGTCTGCAAAATCAGCAGCAGAAAGCTCTACGGTCGGCATATGAGCGGAATCGCCGCCGCCGGCAAACAGTGCGTGGGAAGCCTCTCTTGCCTTGGAAGCCTCCTCCTCGCCGTGAACAAGCTTGGTCAGCTCGAAAGCAAGGATTTCCTTCGCCTGGTTTAACTGTGCGCCTTCCCAGCCTTCCATGGCATCGATTTCCTCCAGAGGAAGGAAGGTCAGCATACGGATACATTTCAGCACGTCGGAGTCGGCAACATTTCTCCAGTACTGGAAGAAGTCAAAGGGTGAGGTCTTGTTCGGATCCAGCCATACGGCACCGGACTGGGTCTTGCCCATTTTCTTGCCTTCAGAGTTTAAAAGCAGATTGATGGTCATTGCATAAGCGTCCTTGCCCAGCTTGCGGCGGATCAGCTCCGTGCCGCCCAACATATTGCTCCACTGGTCATCGCCGCCGAACTCCATGTTGCAGCCGTATTTCTGGTATAAGGTGTAGAAATCGTAGCTCTGCATGATCATGTAGTTGAACTCCAGGAAGCTTAAGCCCCGCTCCATACGCTGCTTGTAGCATTCTGCGGCAAGCATACGGTTTACCGAAAAGTGTGCGCCCACTTCACGAAGCACGTCTATATAGTTTAAGTCCATGAGCCAGTCTGCATTGTTCACCATCAGTGCCTTGCCGTCAGAGAAATCAATAAAACGGCTCATCTGTTTCTTGAAGCATTCACAGTTGTGCTGGATAGTTTCCGGTGTCATCATCTGGCGCATGTCGGTGCGGCCAGAGGGATCACCGATCATAGCGGTGCCGCCCCCGATTAAGGCGATAGGCTTATTGCCTGCCATCTGGAGACGCTTCATAAGGCATAATGCCATAAAGTGTCCCACGTGGAGGCTGTCTGCGGTGGGGTCAAAGCCGATGTAGAAAGTGGCTTTTCCGTTGTTAATCAAATCTCTGATTTCTGCTTCGTCTGTTACCTGGGCGATTAAGCCGCGGGCAACCAGTTCATCATATAATGTCATTTTTTCTCCTTCCTTAACGGGGACGTACCTTTTTTTAAAACGGGGACGTAGCTTTTTTTAGAGAAAGCTACGTCCCCGTTTTAAAAAGAGATACGTCCCCAAAATAAAAGCCCCCGTCCTATGAAAGGACGAGGGCATATACCTTCGTGTTACCACCTTTTTTCACAAGCAGTTCGCACTGCCTGCCTCTGCGAGTGTCCGACAACACTCCGGCGCGGATAACGTGCGCCACTCCGTCACAGCCTACTAAACCTGTCGCATAAAGTCATTCGGTGTGAAGCTCGGGGATGTATTCGGAATAGGATTCCCATGCGCCTCTCATCACCCGGCTGCTTTCTGTCTGGTTCCACCTGTTCGTACTTTTTCCCGTCAAAGCCTGTGTCTGCTTCAATTAACGCTATTATAGGCGCGGCATCCGGGATTTGTCAACCCCCTAAAAAACTTCTTCCACCGGTTTACATTTAAAAGCGGATTCAAGTATAATAGGACATAAGCAACCGGTATTACCATGCCGGAGAAAAGCGAGGGAGATAGCAATGAGCCGCGAAGCAAAAGATATGTTTAATGAATATTATCGGGAACAACTGAAGCAAATCTCTCTCCCGGAGCGGGTCACGGCGGAGTATGAGCTGTTTTCCTGTCTTTACGTGGAGGAGACAGACGCTCATGCGAGCTTTCTGCTCCGGCGGAAGCGTGACGGAAAACGATTTCTGCTAAAGCGCAGACGGGGAGAGGCAATGGGAAGCCTAAAGCGGGAGGCAGAGCAGTTAAGGCGGCTTGCTGCTGTCTTTCCGGAGGAATACAGGGTACCGGAGTACTGGGAGGAGAACGGGGAGTATCTCCTGCGGGAGTATTATGAAGGCAGTAACCTGGAGGAGTATGTCTGGCGTAATCCGGGACGCACGAAGGCGGAAGTCCTGGCGCTGGCAGCAAAAATTTGTGAGGTGGTAGGCGCGTTCCACCGGCTGGAGCCGCCCATTATCCATCGGGACATCAAGCCCCAGAATCTCATTCTGGATATGAAAGGACGGATACACTGTATCGATTTCGAGACGGCACGGAATTACGGGGGCAATAAGAAGAAGGATACGGCTTTTTTTGGCACGGAAGTCACCGCTGCACCGGAGCAGTACGGCTACGCCCAGACAGATGTGCGGACGGATGTTTACGGGATTGGAAAAGTGCTTGATTTTCTGCTCACCGGAGATTACGAAGAACATTTTCGGGGGAAAAATGCCGCGGAAAAGAAGATAGAGCGGGTAATTTTGACGTCCTGTTCCTTTGACCCGGCGAAGCGTTACCGGGATACGGAGAGCATGCGGCAGCAGCTTGTAAAACTGCAAAAAAAAGAGGAGCGGGATACGGGAAGAAATGCTGTGCTTGCGCTGGGAGCAGCAGAGATTATAATCGCCATGGCAGAGCTTGTGGCAATAGCGGGGATATATTGTGCCATGGCGGGCGCCGGGCTGACAAGCGGAAAGGCGGTGTCAGACAGTCCTGCCGTCGTGGGGACGGAAGAACCGGGTGCGACAAAAGAACCGGAGAAGACAGGAGAACCGGATGAGCCGGAAATATCGGGTGAGCCGGAAGTATCGGGTGAGCCGGAAGCATCGGAGGAAACGGCTTTTAAGGATGCCCCCGCACTTCTGCAGGAGGCGGTAAAAGTATCTTTGGGAAAAGAAACCGTGACGCAGGAGGATCTGGCAGAGGTCACCCGGCTTGTGGTAATCGGAGATCAGGTGTATGGCTGGGAAACCAGCGAGGAGGATCTGGAAAGCAGTGTCACACAGACGAATTCGCTGGAGGCATTCAACCTGGGAGAGATTTCGGATATTTCCCTGCTGGCGCAGATGCCAAATCTCATGGAAGTATATCTATGTAACCAGAAAATCAGCAGCATTGACGCGCTGGCAGGGCTGCCCATCAGGCGGCTTTACCTGTGCGGAAACCAGATTGCGGACTTTGAGGTCTTAGAGACATTGCCTGAACTGGAGATACTGTATATCATGGAAAATCCGGCAATAACGCTGCCGGATATGAGAAAGCTGGAGAGTCTGAAGCAATTAAATATAGCCGGCTGTCAGTTGAGCAGCCTGGACTTTCTTGACGGAGCCGGGATGGATACGCTTATGATGCAGGATATTCACGTGGTGGACGGAGACTATTCCGTGCTGACTGGTTTGCCGAATCTGACCACTCTGTGTACGGGGCAGCCAGAGGACGGTTTTATCGAAGTGCTGCCGGAGCTGACCGGCCTGCGGTCTCTGACGCTCTGGTCTTATCCGGAGAACAATCTGGAAGCGATAAAGACGCTTGTAAATCTGAGGATACTGACCGTATCCGGGGATGCACTTACGACCATGAATGGCGTGGAGAATCTGGAGAATTTGCGGGAGTTTTGCATCTCCTACAGCGGAATCAGCGACATATCACCAATCCGGGAGCTGCTGAGCCTGCAGCTTTTGATAATTCGAAAGCAGATGATTGAGGATTATACCCCTCTGATGGATTGTCAGCGTCTGCGACAGGTCCATGTGGACCCGTCACAGAAGGAAGCGATTGAAAAGACGGATCCGGAGCATCGCTATGAGTTGGTAGAGTGACCTGGTACAGGATACAGAAAAGATAAAAATATGGAGGAAATCGATAGACCTACAGTGCATTTGAGCCGGCTCTGGCGCACGCCTGAGATTTGACGGACGGTGGGATAAAATATATAATACACGTTATGACAGATGGAATGGAGCTGATAACATGAGAGTAATGATTCTTTCCTGTGGAATGGGAGGCGGTCATAATGCCACGGCAGAGGCTGTTTGCGAGAGCCTGAAGCGGGCCGGGCATGAGGTGGTCTTAATGGAACATTACCTGAACCTGGGCGGCGAGGCAGTGGATAAAATCGTATGTAACACCTATATTAATATGGTGAAGGTGTTTCCGGCGCTGTTTCAGGCAGTCTATTCACTTGGCGATGCGATAAGCCGGATGAATCATTTTCTGCATATCAAGTCCCCGGTATATTATATGAACGGAAAAATGGCGGGGCGGCTGCAGGCATATCTTGCGGAGCATCCGGTGGATGCCATTGTGATGCCCCATCTGTTTCCGGCGGAAACCGTCACTTATATGAAGAAAAAAGGCATGGCGCTTCCACTCACGGTGGCAGTCGCCACAGATTATACCAGCATTCCCTTCTGGGAGGAGACGGATGTGGATTATTATGTGATTCCGCATTCGTCCTGTGTACGGGAGTTTGCACAAAAGGGGCTGCCAAAGGAGCGTCTTCTTCCGTTTGGAATACCGGTGCAGGAGCGCTTTACCCGGGCTTATCAGAAGGGAATGGAGCGCAGGATATGCAGGCTGGATCGCTGGGAGAAAAATATCCTGCTGATGGGCGGCAGTATGGGAGCATCCCAGATAGCGCCGCTTTTAAAGGGACTGTGCCGGGAAATGAAGGACTGTGGCATTGTGGTAATCTGCGGCAGCAATCGTCGCCTGTATGCCAGACTAAAGCGGGAATACAGCGGGCAGGAGCGGGTTCGGATCGTGGGCTATACGAAACGGGTGGCAGACTACATGAAGGCGTGTGACCTGCTTTACACGAAGCCGGGCGGAGCCAGCGTGACGGAGCTGGCTGCAGTGGGAATCCCCACGGTTTTTCTGAAACCGATTTCCCAGTGCGAGAGAGCAAACGCCGATTTTTATACGGGTCACGGGCTGGCATATTATCATCCCACGATAAAAGGTCAGCTTGCGCTTGGAAAACGACTTCTTGCATCCGGTAGCCGCCGGGGGGAGAAGGCGCCGCAGACAATCGTTTCCTTAGATGCCGGGGCGCAGCTCTGTGCATTTCTGGAGCAGAAGCTGGAGAGCAAATGTAGATAAAATGGGGAGTGAAAAGGATGATATGGAAAGTTCTGTTATGGAGTCTGCTCGGATACATTTCCGGCAGTGTTCTGTATGCGTATCTGCTCCCGAAGCGGATACTGCACATTGATATCCGGGAGAACACGCAGGACGGCAACCCCGGAACAGCCAACGTATTTATGCGGGCGGGAGCTTTCATGGGAATGCTGGTACTGTGCGCGGAACTGCTAAAGGGGTTTGTCCCGGTGTATCTGGCAAAACGTTTTGTTGACGGCAGCAGCCTTGCATTCTGCTGGGTTATGGCAGCCCCGGTGCTCGGGCATATTTTCCCGTTCTTTGGCAGAATCCGGGGTGGAAAAGGCATTGCGGTGTCCTTTGGTGTATTGACAGGTGTGCTGCCGGAAAGCAGTATTGTGTGGCTTCTTGTAATTCTGTATATTTTCTTTTCCGTGGTAATCTGTATTCGTCCGCATACGTACCGGAGCGCCGTCACCTTTGCACTGTTTGCGCTGGGAAGTGCCATAATTGTGCAAAGTCCAGGTATTCGTCTGGGAGCAATGCTTCTGGCTGTGCTGGTTATGGCGCGACACCTGTGGAGGGAGCCGCGGGAAGCGCTGCAGCTTCTGCTGTTTGGGCGTTATCGATTACATTAGGGAACCGGATAGCGGACGGAGACCGTTTGTAGCACGGAAAGCTGCCTGCTGCCGGGATGACTGGAAATGAGAGGGATGGAAAGTTGAAGAGGAAAGTTGTATTTTTGGATGTAGACGGGACGATGGTGGATTTTAACGGAGAGATACCGGAATCGGCAAAACAGGCGGTGCGCATGGCAAAGCAAAACGGGCATAAGCTTGTGGTGTGCAGCGGACGGAGTCGTTTTCAGATACAGGAAGAGCTTCTGACGCTGGGGTTTGACGGAATTGTGGGCGGAGCCGGAGCCTTCGTCATATCGGAGGATAAGGAAATCTATCACGCTTATATCGATGCGGAGCACCGGAAAAGTATTTACGATTATCTGGAGGGAAACGGATTTTTATTCTGCTTTCAGGCGGATGACGGCGTTGTGTTAAACCAGCGGAGCCGTGACGGAATCTGGGACGTCATGGAGGATATGGGAATGAGCATGGAGCGGTTGGAGAGCCTTTCCGGCAAGATGCATGTGACGGACGAGCCGTGGGAAAATGAGAGAAATGAGAAGATTATTTACTATAAAGCGCCCTTTCCGGTGGAAAAAGTGCATGCGGATGTGCTTCCCTATTTTGACGCGGTGGCGCTCAGCCTGGACGGCGCAGATGCATATGCCGGAGAAATCGGCATAAACGGAATCAATAAATCCACCGGAATGCAGATTTATCTGGACTATGTGGGAGTAGCGCGGGAGGATACTATCGCCGTTGGCGATGGTCCCAATGATCTGCAGATGATGGAATTTGCCGGAACTTCTGTCGCCATGGGAAATGCCAGAGAGGATGTGAAGGCACTGGCGGATCTGGTGACAGCACGGGTGGACGAGGACGGTATCTATAAAGCATTTGAGCAGCTTGGGCTGCTGGCGGAGGCGTAGGGATACGCCCCGCCGGGGCAGAGAGAAAGCTGCCTCAGTG
Organism: Roseburia sp.; assembly: GCA_051877675.1. Classification (GTDB taxonomy): domain Bacteria; phylum Bacillota; class Clostridia; order Lachnospirales; family Lachnospiraceae; genus Roseburia. Next base: position 30,151 of record JBJEJC010000011.1, read on the forward strand.
AAGAGCGGAGGCGTAGGGATACGCCCCGCCGGGGCAGAGAGAAAGCTGCCTCAGTGAAGAGCGGAGGCGTAGGGACACGCCCCGCCGGGGCAGAGAGAAAGCTGCCTCAGTGAAGAGCGGAGGCGTAGGGACACGCCCCGCCGGGGCAGCGTCGGGTCTACATCCCGCTTCCCGTATAGGGCGCCAGCTCCAGTCGTATGAAATATCCCCGGCTGTTGTGGCAAACCGGGCATTCCTCGGGAACCGTGGTGCCATGGTAAATATTGCCGCACGCTAAGCACATCCATGCGGTTTCCACCTGGGAGACAAACAGCTTATTCTGCTCAATCAGGTCTGCGAACAGCCCAAAGCGGTCTCCGTGGGTCTTCTCAATGTCAGCAATCATACGGAAGGATGCCGCTACCCGGGCAAATCCTTCTTCCTTTGCCGTCTCTGCGAAATGCAGATAGACATCATCGTGTTCCTCATATTCATTGTGCTGCGCAAAGCGCAGAAGCTTTGCCACGTCCTGGCTGATATCCACAGGATAGTTTCCGTCAATGTGGATATTCTCACCGGAAAGCTCAGACAGATGGTTATAGAAAATCTCTGCGTGTTCCCTTTCCTGGTCAGCGGTAAATGCGAATACTGCCTCAATAACGTGCAGCTCCTGTTTGTGCGCTGTTTTGGCAGCAATGGTGTAACGGTTTCTCGCCTGGCTTTCCCCGGCGAAGGCGCGCATCAGGTTCTCACGGGTGGCGCTGTCTTTAAAATCTACGGGCATAATAATCTCCTTTATTGAAAAAATTTTGCAATTATATATACAATTGACACAATCAGACTGCCCTCCGTTACAGAAGCGGGTGCTCGGCACGGGCTTTCAGTCTGGCGAAACGTCTGTCAATCTCCTGCTGGATGCTCTCGGTGACGGGGCTGTATTCCGGTTTGGTGAGATGCTTCGTGCGCCCCATCATGGCAAACCAGTCTGCCACCGGAATTTTACTCTTCGGCTCATAATTCAGGGTTGTGATGCCCTGCTCCACCTCATAGAGTGGGAAATAACAGCAGTCCACCGCAGCGGCGATGACGTCCCGCTCCGTGTCCGGTTTATCGCTCCAGTTCAGGGGGCAGGCGGAGAGGGCTTTCAAGTACGCGGTGCCAAATTCCCGGGAATAGGCGGCAGCCTTTGCAGCTTTTCGGATAAAGTCGCTGGGGTTGGATTCGGCAGCCGTTGCCACGTAGGGAATGTGGGTGGCTGCCATCAGCTCCGGGCTGTCCTTGTGGAAAAAGCTCTTTCCGTACTGTGTGGCACCGACATGGGAGGTGGAGCTTCGTGCGCCCATGGGGGTGGAGTAGGAAAGCTGGTAGCCGGTGTTCATATAGCCGCCGTTGTCGTATTCGAACAGAATTAAGTGGTGGTTGCGGAGCGCTGTGCCGATGGCGGAACCAAGACCGATATCCATACCGCCGTCTCCGCTGATCATGACAAACGTAATGTCTCCTTCCGGGTATTCTCCGCGCTTCTGTTTCTGATGGAAGGCCTCCACCACGCCGCTTAAGGTGGCTGCGCCGTTCTGAAACAGATTGTGAAGGTAGGGAACCCGGTAGGAGGTTTTGGGGTAGCAGGTGGTGATGACCATGCCGCAGCCGGTTTGTCCCAGCAGCACCACATTTCCTTCGATGCCTGACAACAGCAGGTTTAAATTGACCGGAATGCCGCAGCCCGGGCAGGCGCCGTGTCCCGGAGCCAGACGCTTGGGCATGGCGGTGACGTCCTTGACAGACCCGCCCTTCACCAGCATTTTTTTCTGGGAAGCGTCGTAGGTGCAGACGGTAAGACCTTTTTTGGTGACTTCCTGGTCAAGCGGGGCGAAATAGGGCGGCTGCACATGACCGCCGGAGCCCTCGGCGATGCCGTAATAGTCAAAGTCCGGTGCTTCGGAAAACATACCCTGATGGAACAGCTCCACGGCATCCTCCACAAAGAAATCCTTTCCGCCCAGTCCGTATACCCGGCTTAGAACGTGTACCGGACGGGTGGTGTGACCCTGCAGGGCAGCCTTTACCTCCAGAGTCATATTACCGCCGCCGGCACCGTAGCTGTCCTGCCTGTCGGCGACGATGATTGTGGAGGCATTTTTACAGAGGGCACGCAGCTCCTCCGCCGGGAAGGGGCGCAGTACGTGGAGCGTCACAACCCCTGCCTTAATTTTGTCCCTGCGCAGGGTGTCCACCGCTTCCATGGCGGTGTGGTAGGAGGAGCCCAGAATAAATAAAAGAATATCCGCGTCCTCCCAGAGATAGCCCGCACAGGCGCTGTAGCTGCGCCCGGAGAGGTCTGCATATTCCTTGAAAAATCCGGGGAGAAGCTGCTTTGCCTCCTCCATGGCAAGATGAAGCTGGTATTTGTTGTTGATAAGGTCCGGCTCATTCATATAGGAGCCGATAGTCACCGGATGGGCGAGGTCCAGCAGGGAAAAGGAAGCATTTTCCTTTTTCCGGACAGCCTTTTCGTTGTCGTAGACCGGCTCTCCCAGATACCGACGTACCACGGCATCCTCGGAGAAAACCATGCATTTCCGCTTCTGATGGCTGGTAAAAAATCCGTCAAAGGCAATCGCCACCGGAAGCTTCACCCGCTCTGCGAGCTTGAGTCCCAGGAGGTTTAAATCGTAAACCATCTGGGGGTCATCGGCAAAGAGAATGATCCAGCCGGTGTTCAGAAGATACATGATATCGCTGTGGTCCCCTTTGATGCTTAAGGGACCTGATACGGTGCGGCAGGCCACGTTCATCACCATGGGGATGCGGGTGCCGGATTGTACCGGAAACTGCTCCAGTGCGTAGAGCAGACCGTTGGCGCTGGTAGCGTTTAACACCCGGCATCCGGCAGCGGCGGCACCGTAGCAGATTCCGGCGGCGGAGTGCTCTCCCTCAGCGGCAATCAGCCGGATATCATGCCTGCCCTCGGCGTACATCACGTCCAGTTGCTCCGCAATCTGGGTGGAGGGGGTGATGGGATAGTAGCCCATCACGTGGTAATTAATCTGTTTGGCTGCGTAGGCGGCAAGCTCATTGCCGCTGTCGTACATGACCGTCTGGGCGGCGGTGCCAGGGGAATGATTCTGTTTTTCCATTTTTAAGAGATACCTCCATCCATTCTTTTTTCATCCAGAAAAGAATCGCTGGTAATCCAGGAATTCGCGCCGGTTTTCTGGTATGGGATTGCATCCGGCAGCAGGTCCTTGTTGGGGACGAACCAGGTTTTGTCGGGATGTTCCTTCTCAAGCCCCTGCACCAGCGCATTGGTGGGACAGATCTGTACGCAGCGCATACATCCTTTGCAGTGGTAGTAATCCAGCCCGCCGTTTACCAGGGTTTCCTTTCCCTTGTAGATACCGGGGACAAACTGGAATACCTGGTCCGGGCAGGTGGAATCGCATAGGCCGCAGTTGATGCAGCGGTCCTGGATAAACAGGGGAATATAGCCTTCCCGGGAGGGGGAGAGGTCGTTGGAGACGGTACTTCCGATCCGCGGGTTGACGCCGCCGATGGGAGCGTTCGCATAGCCCCAGACATACTGCTCCTTCATCTGTGTTCCGGGATGTGCGTCCGGGTTGCCCTGGGCGGCTTCCCCGATGGCTGTGCCGCCCCAGTTCTGGGAAGCCGCGGCAAAGCCCCGCCTTGTCCCCTCCAGGTTGGCGTCGATGAGTGCCGGATATTTCTTTCCGATGGTTTCCCGGCAGAGCTGTTCTGCCACCTCCACCGGAATAAAGCCGCAGGCTCCGGCGATGGCACCCAGCATCACCATGTTGATGCGGGATTTCGTTGCCATGGCAATCTGCAGAGCGTCCAGACAGTAAAGACTGCCGGTGGATATGCCATAGCGGGCGGCGGCTTCCTCCCGGGAGAGAGAGGTGGCAAGCAGAATTCTGGTCTGCGGAGAAACACCATCCAGCACCGGGTAGGTGGCAAGCAGCCCTTCATGGAAAATCGCCAGTATGTGAGGATTGGTTACCGGGCTGTTCACACGCACCGGCTGTTCGTTGTTACACCAGCGAATGTAAGCCTTCACGGGTGAACCCCGCTTCTCGGAGCCGTAGCTGGAGAAGCTGGAGGCGTTTAACCCCAGATAGCGTGCGCCCAGCTCCCCAACCATTTTTCCGCAAAGGTTGGCACCCAGCCCTCCGATGCTCTCTAAACGTATTTCAAAATAGCCGTTTTCATTGGTAACGGGCAATTGTGTCTGCATGAGAACCTCCTGCTGTTTTTTCTTCTAGTATGTCCGGAGAAAAAAATTTTATCCCATATAACAGGAGAATGGTGTATAATAGCGCGTGGAGTTGAAATTATGGGAAAAAGAATATTAAATTTTGTGAAAAAAGAAACTGTTTTAATAATTGCTGCAATTCTTGCCGCAGTGTCTGCCTTTCTGGTGCCGCCCTCCGCGGCTTATCTGGATTACATTGACTGGCGGGTGCTGGGGATTCTGCTGGCACTGATGACCGTCATGGCGGGACTGCAGAAGAACGGCATTTTTGACCGGATTGGAATCTGGCTTTTGCAGAGAACGAAAAATACAGCACAGCTCACCGGTGTGCTGGTATTTCTGTGTTTTTTTTCCGGTATGCTGATCACAAATGATGTGGCGTTAATCACATTTGTTCCTTTTGCCGTATTTACCCTGCAAAAATGCAGCCAGGAGCGGCTTATGGTTCTGGTAATCGTTTTGCAGACCATTGCGGCGAATTTGGGCAGTATGCTCACCCCCATCGGCAATCCGCAGAATCTCTATCTGTATAATCTGTCGGGTATGGAGCCTGCGGCTTTTTTACGGCTGATGCTGCCCTATACCTGTGCAGCGGGAGCGCTGCTTCTTCTGGTGATACTGATTCTCAGTGCCAGAAAACAGCGGATTTCCCTGGCATTCGAGGAGGATGCCAGGGCAGAGGTGCAGGACGGAAAGCCGCAGGGATGGCTTACTTCGGGCAGGAAAAGTGTGGTGTATCTGATTTTGTTTGGATTGTGTCTGCTGGTGGTGGCGCGGATTCTGCCTTATTACATTGTGCTGGCGCTGGTGCTTGCCGTTACGGCGGTCATGGAGCGGGATGTGTTAAAGAAGGTGGATTACAGTCTGTTGCTGACCTTTATCTGCTTTTTTATTTTTACCGGCAACATGGGAAGGCTTGACGCAGTGTATGATTTTCTGCAGAACATCGTGGCTGGGCGGGAGCTTATGTCCGGTATTCTGGTGAGCCAGGTAATCAGTAATGTGCCGGCGGCGCTGCTGCTGTCTGGCTTTACGGAGGATTACAGTGCGCTTCTTCTGGGGGTCAATCTTGGAGGTCTGGGTACGCTGATTGCCTCCATGGCAAGCCTGATTTCTTATAAAATCTATGCCCGAAATTATAACCGCACCAAGGGGATCTATCTGATATATTTTACCGTGGCAAATTTATGCTTTCTGGCAGTGCTGCTTGTGCTTGCAAGATTTATCTGAAAGGAAATGGACATACATATGGAAAAAACAAAGTGGAATCGTGAGAGCTTGAAAGGAACCTTTGATGTGCTTTTGTCTGCACTGTTTTTCAGTACAGGAGGTGTGCTGATTAAGTTAATTCCCTGGAGTTCATGGACAATCCAGGGGATTCGAAGCGGCTTTGCATTTCTGGTAATTGCAGCCTATATGGTGTTGACGAAGCATCGGTTTGTCTGGAACAAAACGGTGCTGTTCGGCGGCTTGTGCAATGTGGTGATGGGCTTCGGATTCGTGGCGGCGACAAAGCTGACCACAGCGGCAAATGCCATTGTACTGCAGTTCACAGAGCCCATCTTTGTTATTTTCTTAACATGGCTGCTGGAGAAAAAGCGCCCCGGAAAGGATACGGCGGTAACCTGTGCGGCAGTGATGCTGGGAATTATCTTTGCATTTTCGGAATCCTTAAGCGGCGGTGCCATTGCCGGAAATCTTCTGGCAATTTTCTCCGGCTTTGGATATGCGCTGGTGGTCATGATAAAAAAATTTCCGGGATCAGACTTCGAGTCCTCCATGCTGGTGTCCCATGTCATCAGTATCTTAATCGGAATTCCCGCATGTATGCAGGAAACCCAGCAGTCTGTTTCCATCTGGGGATTCATGATTCTGCTGGGCGTGTTTCAGTTTGGTTTCTCTTATATTTTCCTGTCCAGAGGACTGGATCATGTGTCACCGGTGACTGCCTCCCTGACCTCTGCCATTGAGCCGGTGTTAAACCCGCTTCTTGTGGCGATTGTCTGCGGAGAGACCCTGGGAGTGCGGGGAATTCTCGGAGCAGTGCTGGTGGTGGGGGCAGCCACGGTGTATAACCTGAGACAGGCGATGGGGAAACAGGGTTAGGCGAAACGCAGACCTATTTCCCGGGAACGTAATCAAAAGTTACTTCAATGGTTTCCACCTGACCTAAGGTCTCGGCATCCAGAACACATGGTGTCACATAATTCAGGGAGCCGTCCGGGGTACGTGCCTCATCCGGGATGGCGGATACCCAGCCGTTGTACAGATTCACACGGGTACACAGACCGTCATCGCTGGTGGTGTAGGGACGTCCCTTCATCGTGTATGGTTCGCCGTTGATTAAGATTTCCTTGATATCGATGCAGTAGCCCGGATAAAGTGTCTCGCCGTTGCTGATGGCAAGTGCGCTAAAGACCACGCTGTTGGCAGAACCGGCATCTGTTCCGGTGAAATCAAGTGCTACGGTATAGGTTCCCTCCCCGGTGATTTCCACATCGGTAGCTTCCACACCGGCAGTTTTGTCCCCGGGATTGTATACATCGCCCACGCTATAGAGCATAGACCAGTCGCTGCTGTTGTACATAATCCATGCCATAGCAGTATTTTCATCCACGCCGGCTCCCTCCGGTGCATTGGCAAGCGCCTCGTCCATGGCAGCCTTTGCATTGGAAGCGAGTTCCTCGGAAGAAAGGCTGGCCTGGGCAGACAGGCTCCGGGACTGATAGAGGGCAGCCACATCCTCGTCGATAATCTTGCACTGGCTGCGGTCATACATATTGCTGCAGTCCCAGAGCATCGGTACATAGCCGTAGAGATCACAGTTGTTTAAGAAATTGGTGTAGTAATCCAGGGTGCCGTCCTTAATGTCGTTTTGCTCAATGAGAACGCCGTACTCTCCGATAATGACACCGTAGCCCTCATCGGTGAACTGGGTCATTTTTGCCAGCATTTCATTCTGGGATTCGTAATCATTCTTGTCGCCCCAACTGGAAAGGCTGGTGTTGATGCAGTAGCCGGACGGATCATAGTAGTGTACAGAAATCAGGAGCTTGTTTTCTGCTGTATCCGTGGGCATCACGAACTGGCTGTTGCAGGTATTCGTGATATCGGTGCCGAAGCCGGCAATCAGAAGAAAACGGTTTTCGTTGTTTCCACCGGTGGCACGCACGGTATCCACAAATGCCTGGTTGATCTCGTTGGTGACTGTGTAGCAGTCCGCATCGGTGAGTGTGCCGGAGTCTGCAGCCACATCCGTATCGTTTAAACGGAACCCAAGTTCTTCATTTCCGGACTCGAAAATCAGATAATCGGAATATTCTTTATAGCGTTCTGCAATCTGGGTCCACATGGACTGATACATTTCCATGGCAGCGGTGCGGGTCTCCTCGGAGGCGGAGCCAAACATTCCCCACCAGCCGCCGTCCCAGTGATCGTTGATAATGACATACATATCTTCATTACGTGCGTAGTTGATAATTTCCTCCACACGGTTCAGATAATCTTCACCGATGGTGTAGTCGCCGCTTTCATAATTCATAGCGTTGGTCCAGGCAACCGGAATGCGGATTGCGGTGAAGCCGGCATCTTTCATACCGGTGATCATTTCCTGGGTAGTGACGGGGCAGCCCCAGGCGGTTTCATAGGAGGATACCTCTGCGCCTACACCGTAGCTGGCGCGTCCGTATGCCTCCATCGTATTTCCAAGATTGATACCGTTTCCCATCAGGTCTGCGACCTCGAGGGCGGTAAGTTCCCTGCGCACTTCCCCGTTGTCAGAGGTTTCAATGCCATTGGCGGATTTGTGCGGGCCATCCGTGTTGCCGCAGGCGCAGACGCCGCAGGCGGTGAGTGCCGCAAGCGCCAGAGAAGCGATTAATTTTCCACGTTTCATAAACAGTCTCCTTTTCCCTTTTCTTTGTGTTCCTATTATAAGCGCAGGAACAGGAAAGAAAAAATAGTGAATTTTAGAGGTGATTCATAGTAATTTTCCGATGGCGGCTGAAATCTGCCGAACCACTTGACTTTCCGGCATTTATGTGCTAGTCTGTAAAGCACAGAAATACAAAAACACGGAGAAAAAGAGAGTACATTTACAGGAACTTTACAGAGAGATTCTTAAATCCCGTTTTAACAGCCGTGCGGCTTAACCGGCAGAATACCGGTCGGAGGGATTTGCTGCGAGAGAATGAGGGAATGTAGATGGAATATGGCTTTGGAGTGGCAGGGATGAACTGTCTGCTGCGTCAGGATACCTTGGGAGGGATGCCGGATGCAGGGATAAGACAGATAAGACCTGACAGGACCGCCTGTTACAGCGGGGGATATTGAAACTGCAGATTCGGAAACAGCAGGAGCGCAGCGAGATGTCCGCAGAGGCTTAAGATGCAACAAATAATGTGCCGCAGGAATCTGTGCGTCAAACAGGCGGGGTATTTTGAGCGAATGGAAGTGGTACCACGGGATATCCCCCGTCTTCTTAAGGAAGACGGGGTTTTTTTAATGGAAAGAGAGGAGCAAGCAGCATGAGCAGCAAAGGAAAATTTTACATGACAACCGCAATTGCCTATACATCAGGCAAACCCCATATCGGAAACACCTATGAGATTGTACTGGCAGATGCCATTGCGCGTTACAAGAGACAGGAGGGCTATGACGTTTATTTCCAGACCGGAACCGACGAGCATGGTCAGAAGATTCAGGAGAAGGCAGAGAAGGCCGGCATTACGCCGAAGGAATACGTGGACAACGTGGCAGGGCAGGTGAAGGACATCTGGGATCTGATGAACACCTCCTACGATAACTTTGTGCGCACCACGGATGCAGACCATGAGAAGCAGGTGCAGAAGATTTTTAAGAAGCTCTATGACAAGGGAGATATTTACAAGGGTTCCTATGAGGGGCTTTACTGTACGCCCTGTGAGTCCTTCTGGACGGAATCCCAGTTGGTGGACGGGAAATGTCCGGACTGCGGACGGGAGGTGAAGCCGGCGAAGGAGGAGGCATACTTCTTTAAAATGAGCAAGTATGCGGACCGTCTTATTGAGCATATCAATACCCACCCGGAATTTATCCAGCCGGTGTCCCGCAAAAATGAGATGATGAATAACTTCCTGCTGCCGGGGCTTCAGGATCTGTGCGTATCCCGGACATCCTTTAGCTGGGGAATCCCCGTGGACTTCGACCCGAAGCATGTGGTATATGTGTGGCTGGATGCGCTGACCAACTATATTACAAAGATAGGGTATGATGCGGACGGCAATTCCAGCGAGTTATTCAATAAGAACTGGCCGGCAGATCTGCATCTGATCGGGAAGGATATCATCCGTTTCCATACCATTTACTGGCCGATTTTTTTGATGGCACTGGATTTGCCGCTGCCAAAGCAGGTGTTTGGCCATCCCTGGCTCTTACAGGGCGGCGAGAAGATGAGCAAATCCAAGGGAAATGTAATCTATGCGGATGATATGGTAAGACTGTTCGGTGTGGATGCCACCCGTTATTTTGTACTCCATGAGATGCCCTTCGATAACGACGGAATCATAACCTGGGAGCTGGTGGTGGAGCGTCTGAACTCTGACCTTGCCAACGTGCTGGGGAATCTGGTAAACCGCACCATATCCATGAGCAACAAGTATTTTGGCGGAGTAGTTGCAAGGACAGGCGCCACGGATGCTGTGGACGAGGATTTAAAGGCAGTGGTGACCGGGACAAGGGACCGTGTGGCAAAGAAGATGGAGGAGCTTCGTGTGGCAGATGCCATTTCTGAGGTATTTACCTTATTTAAACGCTGCAATAAATATATTGACGAGACCGCTCCCTGGGTTCTGGCAAAGGATGAGGAAAAGAAGGAGCGGCTCAGCGAGGTGCTTTATAATCTCGTGGAGTCCATCACCATCGGTGCCAGCCTTCTGGAGAGCTTCCTGCCGGAGACCGCAGAGAAAATTGTTTCCCAGTTAAACACCGGAATCCGTGCCTTTGACGATCTGGACCGCTTCGGGCTCTATGAGAGCGGCACGAAGGTGACAGAGACACCGGAGATTTTATTTGCCCGTCTTGACGTGAAGGAAATCATGCCGAAGGTAGAGGAAATCCGGGCACGCCAGAAGGCAGAGTTTGAGGCAGAGCAGCGCGCTCTGGGTGAACTCCCGGAGGAGGAAGCAGCAGAGACTGCAAAAGAGGAAGCAGAGGGAATTGATATCGAGCCAAAGGAAGAAATTACCTACGACGACTTCATGAAAATGCAGTTCCAGGTAGGAGAAATTATTGCCTGTGAAGCGGTGGAGAAATCCAAGAAGCTCCTTTGCTCCCAGGTGAAGATCGGAAGCCAGGTGAAGCAGATTGTTTCCGGCATTCGTAAGTACTACAGCCCGGAGGAGATGGTGGGCAAGAAGGTGATGGTTCTGGTGAACTTAAAGCCGGCGAAGCTGGCAGGGGTTCTCTCAGAGGGAATGCTGCTCTGTGCGGAGGATGCAGAGGGGAATCTGGCGTTGCTGACGCCGGAGAAGCCAATGCCGAGCGGCGCGGAAATCTGCTGATTGCAGCCATTGACTGGGGTAGAAGGAGAAGATGATGAAAAAAGGGTGTTTTTTACAGAAGGGAATGCGGACAGGGCTTGCTCTGTCTGTGTTGCTGGTAATGTTAGGAGGCTGCGGCGGAGGGAACGGAGCACAGACCGCCGAAAATTTGCAGACGCAGGAGACGGAGAGTGCACAACAGTTACCGGATGGGGACAGTACGGAGGGAATCACGGACGTCATCGGGGAGTCGGCAGGAATCACACCGCTTACGGATTTTGTTTCGGAGGAGGAGATGGCGCTTGCGGACCAGTGGCCTTCCTGCGATGACGCGGCTCTGGCGGCAGTGATGCGCAAGGCGGAGTCCGGGGAACCGGTAACGATTGCCTGTATCGGCGGTTCCATTACGCAGGGAACAATTTCCTCCGGTAGCAGTGACGATGAAGTGGGCTTCAAGAAATGTTATGCGGACATTTTCTTTGCCTGGTGGTCAGAGACATTCCCGGAGACGGAGTTTAATTTTATCAATGCCGGGATTGGCGGAACCGATTCCTACCTGGGCGTGCACCGGGTACAGAAGGACGTACTGGACTATGAGCCGGATCTGGTTTTAGTGGAGTTCTCGGTCAACGACGGCGATAATCCTTCCTATAAGAAATCCTATGATAACCTGGTGCGCAAGATATTAAAGTCCGACAGCAGCCCGGCGGTGATGCTTCTGTTTATGGCGCAGACCAATGGAATTTCTGCGCAGAACAGCCATGTGCTGGTGGGCTTTAACTATAAGCTGCCCATGATAAGCTACGCCAATACCATAAAGGATATGATGGAGCAGGGCATTTATACGGAAAAACAGCTTTCCGGGGATGAAGTGCACCCCTCCGGACTGGGACATGCGATTACCGGGGAGCTTCTCTGGAAATATTTAAACGGTGTCTATGCGCAGCGGGAGGAGCTGGCGGAGCCGGAGACATTTGCAGAAAAACCGGTGACCCATGAAGTGTATCTGAATGCACAGATTCTGGACGCATCCCGGCTTACACCGGATTCGCTGGGAACCTTTGAACAGAAAAAGACCTGTGAGCAGTTCCCGGATGGCTGGGTCTGCGAGAGCGGAGACGGTGAGCTTACCGTAACTGCCACTTTTCAGAACCTTGGAATCCTTTATTATGCCACGGTGGACGGAAAGAGCGGGCAGTTTGAAATATACGTGGACGGGGAGGCGGTGCGCACCATCAATGCGGATTTTTCCGGCGGATGGGGCAATGCAATGAAAGCAACCGAGGTATATACGTCGGAGGAACCGGCGGAACATACCGTTGTTATAAGGAAAGCGTCAGATTCCACGGGAGATGTTTTTTCTCTGCTTGGTTTTCTGACGTCATAATACAAAGGGGATATTTTGCGATGAGATACGTATCGTTGGAAGAAGCGAAACCTGGAATGCAGCTGGCGCACAGCATATTTGATGAGGGCGGCCACCTGCTGTTGGGCGGGACAAGTGTACTGACGACAGATTATATTAACCGGCTGGACCGGATGGGCTTTTCCGGAATTTATATCGAGGATGAGCTGTCAAAGGGAATAGAAATCAGCGGTGTGATATCACCTCAGCTCCGGGCGGAAGGAATGGACTGCATTCGCAACAATAATATCGATGCCTGCCATAACGTGGCAAAGAAAATTGTGGAGCAGATTATGGAGGGAGGCTTTCTGTCTCTCGACCTTATGGATTTGCGTTCCTACGATGATTATACCCATGCCCATTCTGTAAACGTGGCGGTTATCTGCGGCGTGATTGGCATGGGGCTTAAGCTTGACGAGAAAAATCTGGAAATGCTGGTTATGGCGGCGCTGCTCCATGACCTGGGAAAGCTTTCGATTCCGCTTGAGATACTGAACAAGCCGGGGCGGCTGACCCAGGAGGAATTTGCAACCATCAAATCCCATCCGGTACAATCCTATGAAATGATCAAGGAGCGTTGGGACATTCCGGCGCAGGTGAAAACAGCGGTGCTGTATCATCATGAGAACGTGGACGGAAGCGGTTATCCGCAGGGACTTCCCGGCGAGGACCAGACGCTTTTTACCCGGATTCTGCATGTGGCGGATGTCTATGATGCGCTGGTCTCCAGACGTCCCTATAAAGCGCCCTATTCCCCCTATGAGGCGAGCGAATACCTGATGGGTGGCTGCGGGATTATGTTTGATTATGAAGTCGTAAAGGTGCTGTTAGAGCATGTGCCATTGTATCCGAAGGGAACGAAGGTACGGCTTTCGGACGGAAGAGAGGCAATTATTTTTGAGAATGCCGGTCTTTATAATCTGCGCCCCTTATTGCGCCTTGTGACCGGGGAAATGTTAGACCTCTGTGAAAAAGAGAATCTTTCTGTCACAATTCTTCCGCCGGAGGAAAGCGAAAGTTTTTCCAGGGAGCAGTCTGAGCTTGCCCGCAAGGAAATGATAAAGCCGATAAAGCGCTATAAGATTGTGGCGGTGGATGATATGAAGACCAATCTGCAGATGTTGCGCAGTATACTGGAAAAGCAATATGATGTGACATTGCTGAAATCCGGTGCACAGGCATTGCTCTATCTGGAGAAGCAGGGCTTCCCGGATCTGATTCTTCTGGATATTGATATGCCGGAGATGGACGGCATTGAGACGGCGAGAAGAATCAATGCGTTGACGGGAGGAAAGATACCGATTCTGTTTGTCACTGCGCTGACGGATCGGAATACCGTGATGCTGTGCCGGCAGCTTCATGCAGCGGGGTATGTGGTACGCCCCTACAATCCGGTTTACATAAAGGGAGAAATTCATAGAATACTGATCGAATGGGGAGTGGAGGAAGAATGCTGATATTCCAGATTGTCTGCCTGTGTTTTGCAATGTTTGTGCTGCAAAGCTACGCCACCATGGGGATATATTCCAGAAAGCACCGGCTTTTGCCGGTGTTTTTGGCGTTAATCATACTTTATTTTTTCTATGAAGTGATTCTCTGCATTAATGGGGAAAAAGCGACGTTTGCCGTGCTGGAGGACCTGCTTCTTGTACAGTTAATCTATCTGCTGCTCCACTATATCCAGGATGTGTCAGAGCGGAGATTTCATTTGCCGACAGAGGCGGTGCTTTTCCTCTCCCTGTTTGGAATGGATGTGGGCATTTTTGTGCAGTACCAGCGTGGTGGGGCATACCGTACCATATTTGCTGTGCTGGTGTGGGGTTATACAATCCTGATTCTGGCACTGGCGGCCTGGGCATATGTGAAGGGCACAGCGGTGAAGCGGGAGCATTATGTGGAGCAAATGCTTTATCTGGCGTTGGCGGTTCCGGGAATTGCAGTGCATCTCCGCCGATTGGAGGGGGATGCGGGGCGCATCGTTCTGTCGGTATCGCTGCTGTTTTCCTGCGGCGTGGTTTATTATCTCATGCGAAGCGGCAGGCTGACGGATTCTGCATTGCTGCTTCAGAAGCGACTGTATGAAACCTCCGGAATACCGACGATTCTTCTTGATAATGAGTACTATTATCTGGATTCCAACGCAGCAGCGAAGGAAGTGTTCCAGGAGGAATTTCTGGCGCAGGAAAAGCATAAGGCGCTGGGGGAGGCATGGTTGGATAACGTGCGTAAGATATTTGCCAATCCACAGCAGTACCGGGAGCTGGAGAGAAACGGAAAGTATTATCGTTATGAGCCTTCCGTGGTCTACGAACAGAAGCACCGGGTCGGGTATATGCTCACCTTTTTTGATATTACAAAGGAGCGGAGGGAGACCCGGAAGCAGGAGGCGTTAAAGGAGCAGGCGCAGGAACTGACAAAGCAGAAAAGCCGTTTTCTGGCGGTTATGAGCCATGATTTAAGAAGCCCTGTGCATGCCATCATCGGTGTCAGTGATATCCTGCTGGCAAAATGGGAGATTTCCGCGAAGAACCGCTCTCTTCTGCGCCATGTGAGAGATGCCGGAAATATTCTTTTAAACCATGTCAATGAAATTCTGACTTTTTCCAGACTGGAGTCCGGGAAGCTGGAGCTTTCCGAAGAACCCTACTGTCTGGAGACGATTCTGGAGGAACTGGCGGAGGAGTGTGTGATCAATCTGCAGTCCAAGCCGGTGGAACTGCATGTATGCCTTTTGAATAAGCATCCCGGGGAACTGATTGGAGACGAACCTAAGGTGCGGGGAATCATTCAGAATCTTTTGTCCAATGCAGTGCGTTATACAGAGAAAGGGGAAATACGGTGCGAAATCTCCTGTGCCCTCTGTGCGGGAGAGGACCGGGTTCTGCTGCACTGTCGGGTCAGCGACACGGGAAGCGGAATGGATGAGAAACAACTGGCGGAAATTTTTGAGGAATATGTGACCTCTGCCGAAGATATTGAGGCAGGAGCCGGGCTTGGACTTTCAATTGTAAAGCAGCTTGCAAGGCTCATGGATGGTACTGTCCGGGCGGAGAGTGACGGGCATAGCGGGTCAGCCATTATGGTTGATTTTTATCAGGGAATTGGGAAAAAGGAATTTCTTCCGCCACGGGAATTCAGCCGGGAAACGGTGCTCCGGCAGAAGGTGCGCTGGACGGAGGGAATCCTGCCTGCCTTCCGCTACCCGGAGGCACGTGTGCTACTTGCAGACGATATGGAGATTAACCGCCGGATATTTCGGGAACTGGTGGCGCCCTGGGGATTTCAGATGGACGTGGTGCCGGATGGGACGGATGCCGTTGAAGCGGCGAGGACGAAGGAATACCAGCTCATTTTCCTGGATCAGATGATGCCGCGTATGTCGGGGACGGAGGCTGCGGAACGGATTCGTGAATTTTCCGGGGTTCCGATGATTGCGCTGACGGCGGATCTGTCTGACGGGGTGAGGGAGGATTGCATGGAGCATGGCTTTACGGACTTTTTGGAGAAGCCGATTGATATGTCCCTGTTAAAGGAGGTGCTGGAGCAGTATCTTCCGGCAGAGCTTGCCAGAAAACCCCTGCCCCGGAGCGGACAGCCGCAGGAGAGCTTTGCCAGCCGGGAGGGAGCCGCCTACCGCAGAACGCTGGAAACCTATGTGCAGGAGGTAAACGGGCTTTTCGGGCAGCTCCGGGAGGATGCCGGCAGTAACCTGGACGGTTTTCGGGTTAAGGTTCACGGAATCAAAGGAGCCAGCCGCCAGCTTGGGAGATTCTCCATGGGAGAGTCTGCGGAGGTCATGGAAATGGCTGCAAAGACAGAAAACCGCGCCTACCTGCAAAGGCATCTGGAGGATTTCCTGGAGGAGCTGTCGGAGACCTTAAAGGAGGCGGAGGAGGAGCTTGTCCACATCGGAGTGCGGGAGCAGTTGACGATGGGAGGAGGAGACCTTTCGGAAAAGGAATTGTGGAGCAACCTCAAAGAGGGATTCGATACGTTCCGGCTGGACAGAATCGAGGCGGCATTGCAGGAGCTTACAAGCCGGAGTCTTTCGCCGGAGGAGGAGGAGCTTCTTGCAGCGGCGCGGGAGGCATACCTGGAGCTGGATTACGAGGAGGGCAGCAAAATACTGGAACAAAAATAATTTACACATATTTTACACAACTCTTCTTCTGCATTTTACATTCCCCCATTAAAGTAAAGCATGTTGATAAAACAAAGCAGGACATGTGGAAAATGTAAGATTCCACATAACAAGGAGGAATGAAAAATGAAAAAGAAAGTAATGTGTATGTTAATGACAGGAATGCTGGCAGTATCCATGCTGGCAGGCTGCGGAAGCAGCAATACCTCAAACGCCGGTGCAGGCGCAGAGACGAATCAGGGAACGGCAGACGCAGGAGCAGAATCCCAGGCAGGAGAAGAGAGCGGTTCTGAGGCAGGTACGGATGCGGCAGTGGACACAAACGCAGATGCAGATACAGTGGCAAGCGCAGATGCAGGCAGCGACTTTGATACCGCAGAGTTAATCAGCGTGGTATCCAGAGAGGACGGCTCCGGTACAAGAGGCGCGTTCATCGAGCTGTTTGGCGTAGAGCAGAAGGATGCAGACGGCAATAAAGTAGATTACACCACGGACGAAGCTGTTATCACAAACAACACAGAGGTTATGATGACCACGGTTGCCGGTGATACCTATGCAATCGGTTATGTATCTCTTGGTTCCTTAAACGACACCGTAAAGGCAGTTTCCATTGAGGGAGTGGCTCCGTCTGCTGAGGGCGTGAAGGATGGCTCCTACACAATCGCAAGACCCTTCAACATTGCAACAAAGGAAGGATTAAGCGATGTGGCACAGGATTTCGTGAACTTCATCATGAGCGCGGACGGACAGGCAATCATTACCGGTAAAGGATATGTTGCAGTCAACGACAGCGCAGAGGCATTTACCTCCAACGGTGCAACCGGAAAAATCGTAGTTGCAGGTTCTTCTTCCGTAACACCGGTTATGGAGAAATTACAGGAAGCATATCTGGCAATCAACACCGGAGCTGAGATTGAAGTACAGCAGAGCGATTCTACCACAGGTATGACTGCAGCGGCAGAGGGAACCTGTGACATCGGTATGGCATCCCGTGAGTTAAAGGATTCCGAACTGGAAGCAGGTCTGATTCCGACTGTGATTGCAATGGATGGTATCGCAGTGATTGTAAACCAGGAGAATCCGGTGGACAATCTGACTGCAGAGAACGTGAAAAATATTTACACAGGTGAAGCTACCGTATGGAGCGATGTGGAATAGCAGGAAACGGACAGACAGGGCTGCGCACGGGAAATTAGTGCGGCAGCCCTTTTGTGCAGGCAGAAAATGCCCAAAAAAGGAGCTGCAATGAACAGAGTAAAAGAAAAAATAATGGAATATGTCTTCCTGTTAGCGGCAGTCGTGTCCATTCTGGCGGTTGCGCTTATCTGTATCTTCCTTTTCGCAAACGGAGTGCCGGCGATGAAGGAAATCGGATTTCTTGATTTTTTGACCGGAACGAAATGGAAGCCGGGAAATGACCTGTACGGGATTTTCCCCATGATACTGGGAAGCATTTATGTTACGGCGGGAGCGCTGATTATCGGTGTGCCCATCGGAATACTGATGGCGGTTTTTATGGCGCGGTTCTGCCCGGACAGACTTCACAAAATATTAAAGCCCGTGGTGGATCTCCTTGCCGGTATTCCGTCCATTGTATACGGCTTTTTCGGTCTGGTGCTTATTGTACCTATTACAAGAGAACATTTCCCGGGAAACGGAAATACGATTTTTACCGCCTCCATATTACTGGGGATCATGATACTTCCGTCGATTATCAGTGTTTCGGAAACCTCCATCCGTGCCGTGGAGCAGCAATACTATGAGGGAGCGCTGGCGCTTGGCGCAACCCATGAGCGAAGCGTGTTTACCGTTGTGGTACCGGCGGCAAAATCGGGGATTCTGGCGGCGGTGATTCTGGGTGTAGGGCGTGCCATCGGAGAGACCATGGCAGTTATGATGGTGGTGGGAAACCAGCCCCGTGTCCCGGACAGCATATTCAAGGGCGTCCGCACGCTGACTACAAATATCGTCCTGGAAATGGGATATGCAACAGACCTGCACAGGGAAGCGTTGATTGCAACCGGCGTTGTGCTGTTTGTATTTATCCTCATTATCAATGTTTTATTTTCGCTGATTAAGCGCAAGGGAAAGGATGTGGGATGATATGAAGACAGAGCAGAACGCCATTAACCGTCAGTCCGTGAAAGACCGGATGCGCTCCTATGCAAAGCATCCCGGCTCGTTTATACTGATGCTTCTCACCGTGCTTGCAGCGGTGATTACCGTCTGCGTGCTGGTGTTTCTGGTGGCATATATTCTGGTGAAGGGGATTCCGTATTTAAAACCGGATTTATTTTCCATAAAATATACCTCAGATAATGTGTCCATGCTTCCGGCAATCATTAATACGCTGGAAATGACCGCGTTAGCCCTGTTATTTGCAGTTCCCTTCGGAGTGGGTGCGGCAATCTATCTGGTGGAGTACGCAAAGCGCGGCAATAAGATTGTAGGTCTGGTGCGTGTGACCGCGGAAACATTGCAGGGAATTCCTTCCATTATCTATGGACTTTTCGGAATGCTGTTCTTTGTGACGGCGCTGAAATGGGGTTACTCCATCCTTGCCGGAGCGGCGACGCTTGCCATCATGGTACTGCCGGTCATTATGCGGACCACAGAGGAAGCGCTCTTGACTGTACCGGATTCCTTCCGGGAGGGCAGCTTCGGACTGGGTGCAGGAAAGCTTCGGACCATCTTTAAAATCGTGCTTCCTTCCGCAATTCCCGGAATTCTGGCGGGTATCATTCTTGCGGTGGGGCGTATCGTGGGAGAGACGGCAGCGCTTATATATACAGCCGGTACCGTGGCGAAGGTGGCGGGCAATGTGATGAATTCCGGTCGTACACTGGCAGTGCATATGTACGCGCTTTCCCAGGAGGGTATGCATACGAATGAAGCATATGCAACGGCAGTTATCCTGCTGGTCGTTGTCTTAATCATCAATGCATTTTCTTCCTTCATTGCAAAGCGGCTGGAAGCGCCGAAGGAATAACTACGAAAGGAAACCGATTATGGAAAAGTTTAAGATATCAAATCTGGATTTGTATTACAGCGATTTCCACGCATTAAAGAATATCAATATGTCCATTTATGAGAAGGAAATCACTGCATTTATCGGCCCCAGCGGCTGCGGAAAATCGACGTTTCTTAAGAGCCTAAACCGCATGAATGATCTGGTGGAGGGCTGCCGGATTACCGGAGAGGTGCTTTTGGACGGCGAAAATATTTACCAGGGAATGGATGTCAACCAGCTTCGCAAGCGGGTGGGCATGGTATTTCAGAAGCCAAATCCTTTTCCCATGACAATTTATGATAATATCGCTTACGGTCCGCGGACCCACGGCATCCGCTCCAAGGCAAAGCTGGATGAGATTGTGGAGCGTTCACTGCGGAGTGCGGCAATCTGGGATGAGGTCAAGGACCGTCTGAAAAAGAGTGCACTGGGACTTTCCGGCGGGCAGCAGCAGCGGCTCTGCATTGCCAGGGCGCTTGCCGTGGAGCCGGAGGTGATTCTTATGGATGAGCCGACCTCGGCGCTGGACCCGATTTCCACGTCAAAAATAGAGGATCTGGTCATTGATTTGAAGAACCAGTATACCATTATTATGGTCACACACAATATGCAGCAGGCAGTGCGTGTCTCCGACAAAACGGTATTTTTCCTGTTGGGAGAGGTCATCGAGAGCGGCGAGACGGAAAAACTGTTCTCCGTGCCGCAGGACAAGCGCACCGAGGATTACATTACCGGACGTTTTGGTTAAGGAATGGAGGCAGAAAATGAGAAATCGATTTGACAGACAGCTTCTGGAGCTGAACAACGAGCTGATACAGATGGGAAGCCTGATTGAGACCGCAATTGAGATGGCGATTTCTGCGCTGGTAAAGCAGGATGTGGAAAAGGCGAAGCAGGCAATTGAGTTTGACATCGAAGTGGACCAGCAGGAAAAGACCATTGAGGCGCTGTGCATGAAGCTGCTTTTGCAGCAGCAGCCGGTGGCAAAGGACCTCCGGCTCATCTCTGCGGCACTGAAGATGATTACCGATATGGAGCGTATCGGTGATCATGCAGGGGATATTTCGGAAATGACGCTTCTGATGGCTGGCTCCGAATATGAGAAGAGCGAAATAGATTTTGACCTGGTAAAGGGAATGGCAAGAGAAACCACGGACATGGTGATTAAGAGCGTGGATGCCTTTGTCAACAAGGATCTGGAACTGGCGCGCTGGGTTATCGGCCGTGATGATGTGGTGGATGAGCAGTTTGACGCCTTCAGATGCCAGCTCATCCAGAAGATTAATGAAAATGTGAAAAACGGAGAGCAGGCGACAGATATGCTCATGGTGGCGAAGTATTTTGAGCGCATCGGCGACCATGCCACCAATATCGCGGAATGGGTCATTTATTCCATTACCGGAGAACATGTAAATTAAAAAAATGTATAATCTCCTTACATACAATTGAAAATTGTGCAAAAATACGTTATAAATAGAATGTATGTACAAAAGTCCCCGTGGGATACGCGGGGGAGTTTCACTGTAAAAGGAGATTAAAATGGATATTTTTGGAATACTGACACTTGTCGGTGGACTTGCGTTATTTCTGTATGGAATGAATGTCATGGGAGACGGTCTGGAGAAGATGTCCGGCGGAAAGCTGGAGCACATCTTAGAGACCCTGACATCCAGTCCGATAAAGGCGGTACTGCTGGGAGCCGGTGTTACGGCGGTCATTCAGTCGTCGTCTGCCACGACGGTTATGGTGGTAGGATTTGTGAATTCCGGTATCATGAAGCTGTCCCAGGCGGTGGGTATCATTATGGGAGCCAACGTCGGCACCACGGTCACCTCCTGGATTCTGAGCCTTACCGGAATTCAAGGGGACAGTATATTCATGCAGCTTTTGAAACCGTCTTCCTTCTCCCCAGTCCTTGCCATGATTGGTATTATTCTCTACACATCGGCAAAGACGGATAAGAAGAAGGTGGTGGGAGAGATTCTTCTTGGATTCTCCGTGCTGATGTATGGTATGCAGTCCATGAGCGGCGCCGTGGAGCCTTTGGCGGAGGTGCCGGAGTTTGTGAACATTCTCACGATGTTTAATAATCCGGTGTTCGGTGTGCTGGCGGGGGCACTGCTCACCGCAGTCATCCAGAGTTCTTCGGCATCTGTTGGTATTTTACAGGCACTTTCCGTTACCGGAGCGTTCACCTACGGTTCCGTAATCCCCATCATCATGGGACAGAATATCGGAACCTGTGTGACGGCAATGCTTTCCGCCGTGGGAGCCAATAAGGGTGCAAAGCGCACGGCGTTTGTGCATCTGTACTTTAACCTGATTGGAACCGTTGTATTTTTAATGGTGTTCTATATTGGAAATGCAATTTTCCACTTCTCGTTTGCGGGAGAAGTGGTAGGCGGAGCCGGAATCGCGCTGGTGCACACCATATTCAATCTGTTTACAACCCTGGTGCTGCTTCCGTTTACGAAGATGCTGGAGCGTCTGGCATATCTTACGATTCCGGAGACGGAAGACGAGAAGCAGAAAAAAGAAAATGTCTTTGGTATCTTAGACGACCGTTTTTTGAGCAGCCCGACCTTTGCCATTGAGCAGTGCCGGTCTCTGACCAGCCGCATGGCAGAGCTGTCAAGAGACAGCTTTTTGGAGGCAATGGAGCTGTTAAATGACTATTCGGAGGAAAAGGCAGCGGATGTCATTGCGAAGGAAAACCTGGCAGATACCTATGACGATAAGATCAGCGCTTATCTGACCAGATTGAGCAGTGAGAATCTTTCTTACGGGGACAGCCTTAAGGTAACCTCCCTGCTGCACTGTCTGACGGATTTTGAACGTATTTCCGACCATGCCTGCAACGTGGTGGAGAACGCTCAGCAGATGCAGAAGGACGGAGCGCAGTTCTCCAAGAAGGGCAAAGAAGAAATGGACA
Organism: Roseburia sp.; assembly: GCA_051877675.1. Taxonomy (GTDB): domain Bacteria; phylum Bacillota; class Clostridia; order Lachnospirales; family Lachnospiraceae; genus Roseburia. The sequence goes on from JBJEJC010000011.1 coordinate 52,406, forward strand.
TCTACGGCAGTGCGGTGGCGGATATCTTAAAACGTACCACCCAGGCATTCATGGAAAGTGATGAGAAGCTGGCACGCAGCGTAGAGCCGTTGGAGGAGGTTATCGATACCCTCAATAAGGATGTAAAGAGCCACCATATGAAACGTCTGCGCAAAGGGAAATGCACCATCGAGCTGGGACTTGTGCTCTCAGACCTGGCAATGAACTATGAGCGTGTTGCGGACCATTGTTCCAATATTGCGGTTTACATGATGCAGCTCAAGGATACCCAGCTGGAGGAGCACAGCTTTACGGAGCAGATGGACGAGGCGGAGAGTGCGGAATTTACAAGGCGTGTGGAGGAATTCCGGGAGAAATATGCGCTGAAGGAAAGCAAGGAAAAAGAAGGCAAAGAGAACAAGGAAAAGAAGTGAGAAGAGTATGGCAACTGTTTTTGTTGTGGAGGATGATCAGAATATCCGGGAGATAGAGCGTTATGCGCTGAAGAACAGCGGCTACGAGGTGGAGACCTTTGAGAGCGGTGCACAGCTTTTTGAAAGGCTGGAAGAAACCGTTCCGTCGTTGATTCTTCTGGACATTATGCTGCCGGGGGAGGACGGACTTTTGATTCTTACCAGAATCCGGGGCAATGCCGATACGGCGCAGGTGCCCATCATTATGGTGACGGCGAAGACCAGTGAACTGGACAAGGTGCGGGGACTGGATCTGGGGGCAGACGATTATATTACAAAACCCTTTGGTGTTATGGAACTGGTCTCACGGGTGAAGGCCATGCTGCGGCGGGCAAATCCTGCGCAGAGCGCGTCACAGATTTCTCTGGGAGAGATTGTTCTGGACAATGACAGGCATGCGGTTACCCTGGGAGGAAGCCCGTGTGAGCTGACCTACAAGGAATTTGAGCTTTTAAAATATCTCATGATTAATAAGGGAATTGTACTTTCCAGAGATAAGATCATGAACCAGGTGTGGGGCTTTGAGTACGAGGGAGAAAGCCGCACTGTGGATATGCATATCAAGACCCTGCGCCAGAAGCTGGGAGAGGCAGGGAGCTACATCAAGACAGTCCGCAATGTGGGCTATATGATAGAGAAGTAGGCGGAAGAATGAAAAAGAAAATCAATAAAAAGTTTATGCTGATTGCGGCAATCGCCATTGTGGCGACTGCCGTTTGTTCTATTATTTTATCTTTCCAGGTTCTGGAGAGACAGATATTCGATGATCTGAAGGCAAATGCCCATGTGATTTCCATGATGGATCTCACAAAACTGCCGCAGCAGGAGGACGCGCCGGATTTCCGGCTGGAAGCGGACGGTCTGCGCATTACCTGGGTTAAACCGGACGGAAGTGTCCGCTATGACAGCATGGAGGATGAGACGGCGATGGGCAATCATGGCAGCCGGCCGGAGGTGGTGAAGGCGTTTCACGATGGCGAAGGTACTGATATACGGAAATCGGCAACCTCCTCCAGACAGACCTTTTATTATGCGCTGCGGCTTTCCGACGGAAGTGTGCTGCGTGTGAGCAAGGAGAGCGCCGGGCTTTATCATCTGCTCTTTAATATGGTAGGAATTACAATTTTAATTGCCGGTGCCGTATTTGTCATGTGTGCTGTTTTCTCCAGACGGCTTACCGGGCGGCTCATGGCGCCGGTGGAGCGCCTCGCAGCAAATCTTACCATGGTGGACGAGGACTCCGTGTATGAGGAAATGCGTCCCTTTGTAGCTACCATAAAGCAGCAGCATATGGATATTCTGGACCACGCCAAAATGCGCCAGGAGTTTACGGCAAATGTCTCCCATGAGCTGAAGACACCGCTGACGGCGATTTCCGGTTATGCGGAGCTTATTTCCAGCGGCATGACGGGGGAGGAGGACACCAGGCATTTCGCGGATGAGATACACAGGAATGCGGAGCGTCTGCAGACGCTGATTAATGATATTATAAAGCTCTCTGAGCTGGACAACGACAACTTAAAGCTGGAGTTTGAGACGGTGAATCTCTACGAGCTGGCACAGAATGCGGTTTCCATGCTGGAGCTTACCGCGGAAAAGAATGGAGTTTCCATCTGCCTTGCGGGAGAGCCGGTGGCACTTTCTGCCAGCAAGACATTGGTGGAGGAGCTGATCTATAATCTTTGCAGCAATGCGGTGCGCTACAATAAGCGGGGAGGAAGCGTTACAGTCACGGTGGGAACGGAGGAAGGGCATCCTGCCCTGACCGTGGCGGATACCGGAATCGGCATCCCTGCAGACCAGCAGGAGCGTGTGTTTGAACGGTTTTACCGTGTGGATAAAAGCCGTTCCAAGCAGACCGGGGGAACCGGTCTCGGGCTTGCCATCGTAAAGCATATTGTGGCACAGCATGACGCTAAGCTCACCTTAAAGAGTGAAGAAGGGAAAGGAACGGAAATTAAAGTAGTTTTTTAAAAAAATGTGTGGGCGGCGGAAAAAATATGTTACAATAGTGGGATAGCAAAAAGAGAGCGAAAAGGAGTGTGTCCTATGTTTTCCGTGTCAGACATCAAAGAGGAAGCGTATCCGGCAAGCTACCGCCGGGGAAGAGAACTTTATGAACTGGGAGGCGTACAGGAATTTTCCTATGAGATCTATCCGGTGAAGGGACTGCCCACAGCGGATATCACCGGGCGGGTCCGGGGAAGTGCAGGGCGCAGTTACCGGGTCACTGCCACCGTGGATGAGGAATATTCTGACGTGACAAGCTGCAACTGTGAGTGCGAAGCCTTCTATAATTATGAGGGGCTGTGCAAGCATTGTGTGGCGTTGCTTCTGACTTATGTAAACCGGAGAAAGCCGGAGGAGATTCTGCGGGCAAAGCATGGGGAGAACGTGCCAAAAACGGGGGCAGAGCAGAAGGAGGAGACGGTTCGTTCCATGAAGACAGCCCTGGGGATGAAGCGTCTTCTCGCCCAGTATTCCCTGCGCGCCGGAGCGGCGTATTTCGTGCCGGAGCAGATTTACGGGAAGGTGGAGCTGGTGCCGTATTTCCAGTTGAATTACGGGTTTGCCCAGGTGGAGTTTAAGATTGGCGTGGAGCAGAAATATGTGCTGAAAAATATTTCTGCTTTCCTGCAGGCGCTGCGGGAGAATGAGAAGGTCCGCTACGGGAAAAAGCTGGAATTCTACCATCACATGGACGCTTTTACCGACCGGGCAAAGGAGCTGATCTCTTTTCTGCGGCAGCAGGAGGAGGACAGGCGCAGGCAGAGCCAGCCCCATGCCTACTATGTTTATACCGGAAGCTATGAACGCACGATGGAGTTAGACGGTGTGGGGATTGACCGTTTTTTTGCAGCCATGGGAGGGGATGCGTTTTCCATGGACGCTGGCATTTTGCCGGAAGCGCAATACCGGGTCGCACAGCAGGAGAAGAAGCCGTTGCTTACGATACGGGGAGGCAGCCAGGGAATCTTTCTGCACATGGAGGATTTGCGGGTCATCACAGGAAATAGCTATTACTATTTCTATGAGCCGGAGGTGATTTACCGCAGTACGGCGGGATTAAGGGAAAATTTAGGCGACTTTTTCACCTATCTGCTGCGGGAGCCAGATGGAAACGCTTATATTGCGGCAGAGGAGCTTCCGGTGTTCTGTCGGGATCTGCTGCCATTGCTGCGGGAATATTTTACGCTGCAGGAGGAGGATTTTGACGAAACGCTCTATGTGCCGCCGAAGCCGGAATTTGAGCTATACCTGGACAGGCAGGAGGCGGACCGTATCGGTGCAAAGCTTGTGTCGGTGTATGGCGATGTAAAGTGCAATGTGCTGGAGAAAATCCAGCCAGGAGAGGTGCGGGACATTGCGGAGGAGAACCGTATCCGGAGTCTGGTGGAGCCCTATTTTAACGGGTACAACGAGGCGGGGGATATTTTTATGCTGGAGCACAACGAGGACCTTTTGTACCAGTTGCTTTCCGGTGGGCTGGCACGGCTGGCAGAGCACATGAGCATATACACCACGGAGAATTTCCGGGGACTTAAGGTGCTGCCGTCCCCCACTGTGTCGGTAGGGGTGTCCTTAAAGAGCGACCTCCTGCAACTGGAGATGCATTCCGGGGAAATGTCTGCGGAGGAGCTTGCGTATCTGCTTTCCCGGTATGACCGGAGGAAGAAATATATCCGTCTGAAAAACGGGGATTTCCTGGATATTCAGGATGATGGTGTGGGTGTCCTGGCGGAAATCCGGGAGGACTTACCGTTGACGGAATCCAGCCTGAAAAAAGGTACAGTTGTTGTGCCAAAGTACCGCGCTATGTATCTTGACGCGGCACTTCATAGCGGAAAGCATTTGTCTGTGGAGAAAAATAAAGAATTTAAGGGCATTGTCCGCAACATGAAAACGATTGAGGACAGCGATTACGAGGTGCCCGAATCCCTGAAAAATATCATGCGCAGCTATCAGAAAACAGGCTTTCTGTGGCTTAAGACCCTGCGGGAGAACGGATTTGGCGGAATCCTGGCGGATGATATGGGACTGGGAAAAACCCTGCAGGTCATCAGTCTTCTGCTGTGTGAGAAGCAGGAGTGCGACCGGGGAGAGCGGGAGGCACGCCGGTCTCTGATTGTCTGCCCGGCATCCCTGGTATATAACTGGCAGAAGGAGATTGAGCGGTTTGCACCGGAGCTTGAGACCGTGGTGGTCACCGGACTGGCGGCGGAGCGGGAGCGGATAATCCGTCGCAGCAGGGAAGGGCAGATTCTCATTACCTCCTACGACCTGGAGAAACGGGACGCGGACGTGTATCAGGATATGGTCTTTGCCGTGCAGGTCATTGACGAGGCGCAGTATATCAAGAATCCGGGAACTCAGGCGGCAAAGGGCGTGAAGAAAATCACTGCGGCATTTAAGCTGGCTCTGACCGGAACGCCGATTGAGAACCGGTTGAGCGAGCTGTGGAGTATTTTTGACTATCTGATGCCGGGCTTTCTATATAGCTACCAGCGTTTCCGGGAGGAAATCGAGATTCCGGTCACGGTCAATCAGGACGAGAACAAGATGGGGCGCCTGCAGAAAATGATACGTCCCTTTATTCTGCGCCGTCTGAAAGGCGATGTGTTGACGGATCTGCCGGAGAAGCTGGAGGAGAATGTATTTGCCAAAATGGAGGACGAGCAGCGGGCGCTCTACGATGCGCATGTACAGCGCATGAAGCAGATGCTGGAGGAGAAATCCGATAAGGAATTCCGCTCCGACAAGATTCAGATTCTGGCGGAGCTTACCAGACTGCGGCAGCTCTGCTGCGACCCGGCGCTTTTGTACGAGAATTACAAGGGACTTTCTGCGAAAAGCGATATGTGCATGGAGTTAATCGGGAACGCTGTGGGCAGTGGTCATAAGGTGCTCCTGTTTTCCCAGTTTACTTCCATGTTAGACCGTCTCGCAGAGCGTCTGCGGGAGGCGGACATTCCTTACTATATGCTCACCGGTTCCGTGAATAAGGAGAAGCGGATGCAGATGGTGGAGAGCTTTAACAGGGATGAGGTGCCGGTGTTCTGCATCTCCTTAAAGGCTGGCGGTACGGGGTTAAATCTGACCGCTGCCGACATCGTGATTCATTACGATCCCTGGTGGAATGTCGCGGTACAGAACCAGGCGACCGACCGTGCTCACCGCATCGGTCAGAAAAATGTGGTGACGGTGTACAAGCTGGTGGCGGAGGGCAGTATCGAGGAGAAGATTATTGCCATCCAGGAGAGGAAAAAAGAGCTTGCCAGGGAGGTCTTAGAGGGAGAAGGCATGGATTCTGTGAGCTTCACAAGAGAGGAGCTTATGGAGCTGCTGGGATAGGGGCAGAATCGCTGTCTTAAGATACAGGAGAAGCAGCTATGGGGAGAAAGAGGAAAGAAGAGGGGATGGGATTCTCAAGATTCCTGTCGGGAATGCGGCAGGCGCAGGGAGTTACCCTGGAAGCGCTGGCGGCCGGAATTTGTGATGTGAGCAGACTTGCCAGAATCGAAAAGGGAGAGCGTCCGGTGGAGAAAGCGCTGCGGGACCGGCTTATGGGAAGGCTGGGGTTTGCCAGTGACCGTCATGAGAATATCTTAAATGTGACAGATTACGCATTGTGGCAGCGGCAGAATGCGATATTGGACTGTGTGGAGCAAAAGGATGCGGTCACGGGCAATCGCCTGTTGGCAGCGTATGAGGCGGAGCTTACAGCGGATGCCAAAATCGAGCTTCAGTTCTGCCTGACAATGCGTGCACAGTTTATGGAGCAGCAGGGAGCATCGGAGATGGAAATCGGGGCAGTCTATGAGCAGGCAGTCCGTCTTACGGTGCCGGAGATAGATACTCTGGATGCGGCTGCGGTATGTCTTTCCGTGCAGGAATGGAATCTGGTTCTGGCGTATAAGTGGTATCACAGAAACGAATGTACCGGTCGGGAATTGGAGCATATCGTGACGGCTTTGGAGGCTTCCTGTCTGGATAACCGGATAAAGGCAAAGGTGTGTCCGCGGGCAGTCGTGTATGAACTCTGGTATGCGCTGGAACAGGAGCGGCTGCCGGAGACGGAGCTTTTGCATTGCCTTAAGCTCTGCAATCGACAGATTGAATTGCTTCGGGACGCCGGGAGGGCTTATTATCTGTGGGAGCTGCTGGATCAGAGAGAGAAAATACTTTGCAGAATCGACCGGAAAGGGGACGCGGAATCCTATCGAAAGCTGCGGCAGCAAAATCTGGAATGGCTTAAGATGCTGGAGTGGCTGTACTGCGAATTCGGGGTTCCCAGAGAAATGCAGGACTGCGTATATCTGTATCGTTGGAGTGATGTATTCTGCATCAGTGATGTGCTGCGCACACGCCGGGAGATGCTGGGCATGAGTCAGGAGGAACTATGCGAAGGAATCTGTTCTGTGAAGACGTTGCGCCGTGCAGAGCGGGGAGAGACAAATATGCAGACTGCAGCGTTAGGACTGCTGATGGAACGGCTCGGGCTGTCCGGAGAGGCGGAGCGGACTGAGATTGTTACGGACAGCAGGGAGGCACAGATGGCGCTCCAGCAGCTTACCATATATGAGAGCAATTATGAGATAGAACATACCAGACAGGTGCTGGAGCAGATAAAAGAAATGATTCCCATGGAGCATCCCAGTAACCGCCAGTTTGTGCTGGAGACGGAAGCCTATCTCGATTTCTGGGAGAAACTGTTGTCACGGGAGCAGTATGTGGAAGCGATAAAAAGGGCTCTGGAATGTACGCTGCCCTATGAGGCGCTATTCCGGAGAGGGAAGAAATATTTAACGAATGCGGAGATTACCTGTGTTCGCAATATGGCTCTTCAGATGGATGTCAGGGAGAAATTTCAACACCTGCAAATTATATGGGATATATACCGGGAGTATGAGGAACAAAATAAGACAGGCTGCTATAGTTCAATGTATAAATTTGTAATGTATGCAATTGCCAGTGAACTTGGTAATGTGGGAAGATTTGATGAATCTGACGCGATGAGCAGGAAAATTCTTCTGGAAGGGCTTAAATGCAAGCGGATGATGGATTTGGATGGCTCTCTGTATAATATTGTATGGAACCACAGAGAACGTCGTAAGAAGGGTCAGTCTGCCGGGACGGGAATCGATGAGCAGGATTATCTGAAGAAATGTACCACTTTGGCAGAACTGTTCAGAGAAACTCATTATGTAGATTTTTACAAAAAAGTGGAGAAGAAATGGGGAGTGGAAGGTTAGGAATCGTGGGTGCCCGCAGCATCCCGGTCACTGTTTGGATGATGGTCGTGTCTTTCTGGCGAAGTATGCCAATGCCTTTCTGTAGAACAAGGGGAAGCCTTTTTTGACAGAGTATGCTGCTGTGTAACCTGCTGAACGGCGTATGTGGTATAGGGAATAGTTGGCGTTATACTGATGGTGACTACTGCAATCAAAAAGAACAGTATTTTTTTGAATCGTTTTTTCATTGGTATTTTCCTCTATTTCTAAAAATGTAATGCAATTATAACTGATTTTTGTAGGCATAACAAGGGACAGAATTGACAAAAAACTTTTTGGTCAATTCTGTCCCTTGTTACTGCTTACAAATAATGCTACGATGTTTGTGAGAAATACATGCGCGCAAGAATTTCTTCTAAGAAACAAGAGCCGGAGCAGGAAGCACGACTGTGACCGCATCGGCAAACGGGATAACAAAAACCTGTAAAGTTTATGTGAAATAGGGGGAAGAACATATGAGACGAAAAAAAGTAATCGGCGTAATGGCTGTGTCACTTCTGCTTGGCATGTGCGGGTGCGGCGCAGCAGAAGGGGATGTGGCTATGGTTTCCGGCGGTGAGACTGCCGGAAATCAGGAGACAGTGGAAGTGGAAGCGAGCGAAATTGAAGTATCTGAGACGGAATCATCTGCCACGGAAGCATCCGGGGAATCTGAGACGGAATCACCTGCAACAGAAGCATCCGAGGTATCCGAGCCGGACGATACATATGCAGAGGAAACGGAGGAAGAAGACATCATTCGTTATGCCGGAGCGCCGCAACTTGCAAAAAAGGCGGTAATCGACCTGGACGGGGATGGAAAAGAGGAGACCATAGAGCTGAATCTGGAGGAACAGGCGCTTGTGATTGACGGGGTGAATTATCCATTTGAAATATCGCTTGATGAATTTGAATATAAGAAAGAGGAATTTGCAGTAGTTGATATTGATGTGTTTGATTCGACAAAGGAAATCCTGGTACAGGTGGAAGATATGGAGGTTTTTTCTTCAACGGAAATTTATCGCTATGAGGATAAGAACTTAAAATTTATGGGTAGCATATTTAATGATTTGGACTATGGGCAGATGTCTTTTGATGGAAACAATCATGTATATAAAAGATATTATAAAGTTAATTTGGTGCAGGATGATTTCCTTTTTATGCAATTTGATATAGGTGCTTCTGGAAAGTTAGAAGAAGTGTGGCCGGAGGAAGGATGCTATTACATGGAAGCGAATGAATACATATATACACTTCTGGAGGAACTTCCGGTGTATGCTGAAAAAGACCATTCGTTAGAGCCATACTATATGAAGCCACAGAAAGTGGCATTCCAAAGAACAGACGGAAAAAACTGGATAGAATTGCTTGCTGAGGATGGCACCATTGGCTGGATGTATGTGGAAGAATACGCTCATATTGTAGATTTGAATAAAGATGCGAAAGATGTATTTGAGGGGTTGACAGCTGCGGGATGACCAGAGAAAAAGGGGGAGGATATATGGAACGAAAAAAAGTAATTGGCATGATGATGGCAGCACTTTTGCTTGGCGTGTGCAGCTGCGGCGCAGCAGAAGGGAATGTGGCTATGGTTTCCGGCGGTGAGACTGCCGGAAACCAGGAGACAGTGGAAGCGAGCGAAATCGAAGTATCTGAGACGGAATCATCTGCCACGGAAGCATCCGGGGAATCTGAGACGGAATCACCTGCAACAGAAGCATCCGAGGTATCCGGGACGGATAACACATATGCAGAGGAAACGGAGGAAGAAGAGATCATTCGTTATGCCGGAGCGCCGCAGCTTGCCCGGAAGGCAGTCGTTGACCTGGACGGGGATGGAAAAGAGGAGACCGTAGAGTTGAATCTGGAGGAACAGGCGCTTGTGATTGACGGGGTGAATTATCCGCTGGAAATACTGGGTGATGAATTTGTATATAATAAAGAAGAATTTGCGGTGGTTGATATCGATGTGTTTGATTCGACAAAGGAAATTGTGATTCAATACGCATCCATGGGAGCATTTCCAGCAGCACGAATTTACCGTTACCAGAACCAGTCATTAGAAACCATTTGCGGTTTCCTTGCAGATCTGGAGTGGGGACAGCTTCTGTTCGACGGGTGTAATCATATATACGATAGGGCGTGCCGGAATGATCTGATACAGACGGATTATATTTTCATGGAATATACGCTTGAGAATGGGAAATTGGAGGAGGTATGGCCGGAGGAAGTGAGTTATGAGAATGCGGATGCCCGCAAATATACGCTACTGGAACGTCTGCCGGTGTATAAGGAAAAGGATCATTCACTGGAACCGTATTACATAGAACCGCAGGAAGTGACATTCCGGAAAACAGACGGAAGAAACTGGATTAAGGTTCAAGGTGCAGATGGAGCCAGCGGCTGGATGTACGTAGAGCAATATGGTCACATTGTAGATTTGAATAAGGAATCCAGTGAGGTATTCGATGGACTGATTTTTGTTGACTGACCGGTGAAATAAGGGGGAGGACATATGAGACGAAAAAAAGTAATTGGCGTAATAGCTGTGGCGCTTCTGCTGGGCGTGTGCGGCTGTAAGACATCAAAAGGAGAGGAGAAAACGGCTTCCGGCAGCGAGGCTACTGCAATAACTGAGGTTACGGAAAGTGAAGCGAGTGAAATCGAAGTATCCGACACGGAATCACCTGTTGCGGAAGCATCCGAGCTGGAATCACCTGCAACAGAAGCATCCGAGGTATCCGAGCCGGACAATACATATGCAGAGGAAACGGAGGAAGAAGACATCATTCGTTATGCCGGAGCGCCGCAACTTGCAAAAAAGGCGGTAATCGACCTGGACGGGGATGGAAAAGAGGAGACCATAGAGTTGAATCTGGAAGAACAGGCGCTTGTGATTGACGGGGTGAATTATCCGCTGGATATGCAGGGAGATGAAATAGTATATAAAAGAGAAAAATTTGCAGTAGTTGATGTCGATGTGTTTGATTCGACAAAGGAAATCTTGGTTCAATATGCCGCAATGAAAGCGTTCCCAGGAACGCAAATCTACCGTTATGAAAACCAGTCACTAGAAAGCATTGGCGCTATGCTTTCGGATCTGGAGTGTGGATTGCTTCTGTTCGACGGGCGTAATCATATATACGATAGGGCGTGTCGGAATGATCTGATACAGACGGATTATATTTTCATGGAATATACGCTTGAAAATGGGAAATTGGAAGAAGTATGGCCGGAGGAAGTGCGTTATCAGAATGTAGATGACCGCAGCGAGTATACGTTGCTGGAACGTCTGCCGGTGTATAAGGAAAAGGATCATTCACTGGAACCATATTACATAGAACCGCAGGAAGTGACATTCCGGAAAACAGACGGAAGAAACTGGATTAAGGTTCAAGGTGCAGATGGAGCCAGCGGCTGGATGTACGTAGAGCAATATGGTCACATTGTAGATTTGAATAAGGAATCCAGTGAGGTATTCGATGGACTGATTTTTGTTGACTGATCGGTGAAATAAGGGGGAGGACATATAGGACTTTGAGGGACTTGGTTCCTGGGGATGAATTAATCGCTGGATTCCCAGGAATTACCGGTAGGCGGAGTCCTTCTGCTATGCTACATGAAAGTGGATGTCACTGCGGCGGCACAGGTGCGGGCAGTTGAGACAAAGACGCTGTTCTCCCATACCAGACCCGATGGCAGCAGCTTTTCCACGGCGCTTAAGGAGCAGGGCGTAAGTTACCGCGGCGCCGGCGAAAACATTGCCTGGGGACAGAAGACGCCGGAGCAGGTGATGGAGGGCTGGATGAACAGTGCAGGACATCGGGCAAATATCCTGAATGAGAAATATACCTCTCTGGGCGTGGGTTACTACCAGAGTGAGACCGGGGTGAATTATTGGACCCAGTTGTTTACTTACTAGAAACCAATCCGTTGAATTTGCGAAAAATCTGTTGACAAATAGCAAATGGTGTCTTATAGTAAAAAAACATAAACCGAAACAGTTCGTGAGGGAGTAATTCGCGCGACAGCGTGATTTGTCAACAAACCCGGCATTGGCCTGGCAAATCTTAAAGAGTGAGACTCATGTATACATATAGGGAAGGAGTGTCCCTGTATTGTATACATTGAGTCTTTTTATTTTTCTCTGATAAGGATGTACTGCACGCCGGGAAATCTGTCGGTGAAAAAACTGCGGACTGGTAAATAATGAAACAGAAACCTGTGCGGGCACACAGGGATTCCAAAGAAAAGAAGCGGAGGTCGTTGTGATGGAGATGTTTATTGAATTTTTATTGATTGGTATCGGGCTGTCCATGGACGCTTTTGCGGTGGCAATCTGCAAAGGACTTGCCATGCGCAAGGTAAACAAAAAGCAGGCATTGGTCATTGGTTTGTTTTTTGGTGGATTTCAGGCACTGATGCCTTTGCTCGGCTGGGCATTGGGTATTCAGTTCCAGAACTACATTACCAATGTTGATCACTGGATCGCTTTTGTATTGCTTTGCTTTATCGGGGGCAAAATGATTGTAGAAGCGTTAAAGCCGGAGGATGAAGAGGCGGTGGAGGTGATGGATGCGCCGTTAAACCTTAAGGAACTTCTGGTTCTTGCCATAGCCACCAGTATTGACGCGCTGGCAGTGGGAGTTACCTTTGCCTTCCTGGATTATCCCATTGGCGAGGCGGTGTCGGTGATTGGAATCACCACATTGATTCTCAGTATTGCGGGCGTCTATGTGGGCAACTTTTTTGGGAACCGCTACAAGAACAAGGCGGAATTTGCAGGCGGTCTTATTCTGGTGCTGCTGGGAGTAAAAATCCTTCTGGAGCATCTGGGAATTATTTCCTTATAGACACAGGAGAAAGGCGCGGATGGCGCCGGAAAGAGAGGATTATTCATGAAAGAAATGCTGTTTGCAGCAGTGCTGCTGGTAATCGGATTTGTGTTGCTAATCAAAGGAGCGGATTTTTTTGTGGAGGGCAGCTCCTCCGTGGCAAAGCGTCTGCGGGTGCCTTCTTTAATCATCGGACTGACCATCGTTGCTATGGGGACAAGTCTTCCGGAGTGTGCGGTGAGCGTTACGGCCTCCATGTCCGGAAATAATGCGCTGGCGGTCAGCAACGCAGTGGGGTCCAATATCTTTAATCTGATGGTGGTATGTGGATTCTGTGCACTGTTTACACCCCTTGCTGTGGATAAGTCCACACTGAAAAGGGAGTTTCCGTTCTCCATCTTCTGTGCGCTGCTTCTGGTGGGACTGGGATATATGGGAATGACATTGGGAAGGATTGACGGCGTAATCTTTCTTGTAATATTTATCGCTTTTCTGGTATGGATGGTGAAATCAGCGCTTTCTGCCCGTGCGGGTAAGGCAGGGGAGGAACTGGCGGGAGAGGATTCCGAGGAAATAAAGATTCTCCCGGTGTGGAAATGTATTGTGTTTATCGTGGGTGGAGCCATCGCGATTAAGTTCGGCGGAGATTTTGTTGTGGATGGCGCTTCTACTATTGCGGCGGGTTTCGGCTTGAGCCAGAACCTGATCGGGCTTACAATCGTAGCGCTTGGAACCAGCCTTCCGGAGCTTGTGACCTCCATCGTGGCGGCGCGGAAAAATGAAGTGGACATGGCGCTGGGAAATGTGATTGGCTCCAATATTTTCAATATCCTGTTTGTGCTCGGTATTGCGGCAACGCTCAGCCCAATCACATTTATCATGGAAAATGTCATTGATATTGCGCTTCTGGTCGCTATGAGCCTTCTGGTTCTGGTATTTGCGTGGAGCAAGGAGCAGATTCGGCGTGTGGAGGGAGCGATTATGCTTGCAATCTATGGCGGATATCTGGTATATATTTGTATAAGATAGTTGATTAGGAGGTATTTGCGATGTCTGTATTGGATGATGTGAGAGAGACCCTGATCTCTACGGGTAAGGATGTGAGCCAGAAAGCGAAGGACGTCTCTGAGGTGGCGAAGCTGAAGCTGGATATCCGTGCGAAAGAGGATTTTGTGGAAAAGCAGTATGTGATGCTGGGCACTGACTACTATATGAAGCATAAGGACGATGAAGAATCGGAAGCAGCAGAGCAGTTCCGTGTAATCGGTGAGGCGTTGGAGGAGATCCGGCGCATGAAAGCGGAGGTTCTGCGTATCCAGGGTGCGGCGGAATGTCCGAAATGCGGTAACCGGATGCCGGCAGGGGCAACGTACTGCAGCAACTGTGGAGCCAAAATGGACGATATGTTTGAGGAAGAGTAGCAGAATGTCGGAAACGGTGTAAACTTTGGGTTACACCGTTTTTTCTTGATATTTTTTTGCTTGCTGATATAATGATTATTAGTAAGAATATTAGCGAGATTATTAGCAACGGAGGCTGTATCGTGATCGAGAATAAGACGACTGAATTTAAACGAGAATATACAGACGATATCAAATATGCAGTAATTGCTTTTGCAAATACGGATGGTGGAAAAATTTATATTGGTATTAATGATAATGGGAGTGTCTACGGAGTGAAAGATGTGGACGAAACAATGTTGCGTGTTACCAATATGTTGCGTGATGCGGTGCGTCCTGACGTGACCATGTTTATGGATTGTATCATAGAAAATGTAGATAACAAAAACATTATTGTTCTATCTGTTCAGCGGGGAACTGCCCGTCCCTATTATCTTGCGGGAAAGGGGGTGCGTCCTGAGGGCGTGTATGTGCGTCAGGGTGCATCCTCTGTCCCTGCATCCGAAACAATGATTTTGAATATGATTAAGGAAACCAGTGGTGATTGTTACGAAGATGCCCGTTCCATTAATCAGCAGTTAACGTTTCATAAGGCGACTGAGCACTTTTCCAAAAAGAAGTTGGAGTTTGGTGAAACACAGAAGCGTACACTGCATATCATTGGCGAGGATGGTACGTATACGAATTTGGCTATGTTATTGTCGGATCAGTGTGTGCATACAATCAAGATGGCGGTGTTTGACGGTAGTAAAAAAACGGTTTTTCGTGACCGGCGTGAGCTGACGGGGTCTCTTCTGGAACAACTGGAAGAAGCCTACAGTTATATTAATCAGTTTAACCGTACTCGCGCTGAATTTGAAGGATTAGAGCGTATTGACCGCAGGGATTACCCTGTGGAAGCCCTTCGCGAAGCGTTGTTAAATGCAGTTGTCCATCGGGATTATTCTATCAGTGGTGCTACGCTTATCAGTATTTTCGACGACCGTATCGAAATCATTACAATTGGTGGTCTGGTGCGAGGTATTTCTTTTGACGACATCATGCTTGGTATTTCAGTGCTGAGAAACCAGCACCTTGCCAATATATTTTACCGGCTAAAATTGATTGAGGCATACGGAACCGGTATGCTGAAGATTAATGAGTGCTATGCCGAATATGGTATAGAGCCGCTGGTCGAAGTAACGGATCACGCGTTTAAGATAACCTTGCCCAATGTCAATTATAGAAGAGATATTAGAGTTGACCAAACAGAGAGTAAGTCAGTTTCGGCGCGCGTCAAGGTTAGGAATGATCGACTTGAAGCAGTTGTTGGTTTGTTTGAAGAAAAGGAAATTATTGTTCGCAAAGATGTGGAAATTGCGTTAAATATATCACAGGCGAGTGCCGTGTTGCTCCTGCGTGAATTGGTAGCGGAAGGTATTCTGGTGAAAGAGAGCAGTGGTAAGTATACAAGGTACCGGTTGGGGCTTACGAAATGATAGAAGAATAACACAAGGAGACAATTGAGCTTGTTGGATAAAACAGCCGAAGAGAGCACTTTTTTGCTAAGTGTCCTCTTCGGCTGTTTTTATGAAAAACTTATATGGAATAAAAAATCATTGTCTTACTTCCCGGAAATGGTAATTCCATCAAATGCCATATAGGGGAGAACAGAACTGCCGTCCTCTGCGGTTTCCCTGGAGATATCCACAAGGTGATTCAATAATTCGGCGAGATTACCGGAAATCATCACCTCGTTGACAGCGCCCTTTACCTCGCCGTCCTCCACATAGAAGCTGTTCTTCGCCACGCCGGAGAAATCACCGTTGGTGCCGGGCTGACCGCCGGAGAAGCGCCCCACGATGATACCGCGTTTGATATGTTTTACCAGATCGGCATAGGGGGTGCTGCCGTTTCCTACTATCATTGCATAGGAATTATTCCTTGCACGGTCAAAGCCGGATTTGTTGGCAACATAGAGAGACAGCCGGAAGCCCTGCAGCACACCGTCCTTGATAAAGTCCATATTCTCTGACAGGAAACCGTCCCCGGTGTAGCGTTCGCCGCAGAGAATGCGGGAATCAAGCGGTGCAAAGGAGATGTTGATGCGGTCGTCTGCAACCTTCTGTCCCAGCTTATCCAGCCAGATACTGGTCTTCTCCAGGATAACGCTGTCGGAAGCAAAATTCCCCTCGATGCTGTAAAGGAAAGAAGCCAGACCTCCCGGCGTGAGCAGAATCGTCCCGTCGAACTTTCCCTCTAACGGAACGGTGTGAAGAGAGGCCTCTGCATCGGCAAGATCCCGCTCTAAAGTTCCGAGGGAAAGGAACGGACGGTCTAAGGAGTCGGTGCTTACATCACTTCCGAAAAAGGAGGTGGTGGTATCGCCATCGTGAGCGGAGAACATCAGGGAAATGTTGTATTCACCTGCAAAACGCTCAAACTCCGTGCCGTTGGAATTCCGGTAAATGCTGTGCAGCTTCCGGTGCGTCACAATCATCTGTTCCATTAAAATTTTGGGATGGCGGGCTTTGATGGATTCCATCAGCTCTTTGGTGCGTTCAAATAAGCGGTCCACGTCCGGGTCATAGGCACCGTCATGGAAAACTTTATTTTCCTGCTTCGGCGCAATGTCAAAGGCGGGATCGGCGATGCCGCTCTCTGCGGAAGCTAGACAGTCTGCCACTGCTTTTTCAATGGAAGCGTCATCCAGCTTATTGATGGAAATGGTTCCCTTTTTATTATCCTTGTAGGTTGTTATGGAGAGGGAGTTGTCAAACAGAGTGCGGAACAGGGAAAACTCTCCGCCGTCCACGTTGAATTCGTGGGTCTCTGCCATAGCAACGGTAAACTGCGCCTTGTCTGCCCCGGCAGCCTGCAGCGCCTTTATGGTATTGTCTGCGATTGTCTTCATATTAATGTCCTCCTATCATAACCTTGCAGCGAAGCGCGGGACCGCCCATACCCACCGGCATAGGCTGCTTCTTGCCGCAATAGCCGCTGCTGGACCAGGTCATGGTGTCGGAAACCATATCCACTGTCTTTAACATATCAAAAGCAACCCCGGAAATGGTGGTGTCAAGCAGGGCACGGCCGAGCTTTCCGTTCTTAATCTCATAGCCGCTGCACACGCCGAACATGAATTCTCCGGTGGTGTCCGCCTGCCCGTTGTTGGTGTCGAGGAAATAATAGCCGTCATCCACGGAGGCGATGATATCCTCCAGCTTATCCTTGCCCGGAAGGACGGCGGTGTTGCGCATACGAATCAGCGGTTCGTCGGAAAAACCGAAAGCGCGGGCATTTCCCTGGGGTTTTACGCCGAAGTGCTCAGCGCTCTCCCGGCTGTTCATGTAGCCGGTCAGAATACCGTCCTTAATAAGTACGGCATCCTCGGCGGGGGTTCCCTCGTCATCCACATAAACGGGAAGCGGAGCCTGTTCTCCCAATGCGGTGTGGGCGAAATCCACCATAGTCACAAGATCAGAGCCGACCCGTTTATTTAAGCAGGGACCGGCAACGGAGCCGCCCAGCACCAGGTCTGCTTCCACGGTATGACCTACGGCCTCGTGAGCAAGCATACCGGAGAGGATTCCGCCAAGAACCACGGTCTTGTATCCGGCTTCCGCATAGACGCCCTCCCGTTTTGCCATCAGGCGTTCATAGAGTGCATCGATTTCCGGGTAGAGAACGGAAGGCTCGGTAAAATTATCTTCGAAATTGCCAAAGCCGCCTACTGCCTTGAAAAGCTCGATGGGCACTCCTGCGGTGGTCTCGGTGTTAAGCCACAGATAGAGATAGCTTCTCGGGGATGTGACGTGTCCGTCATAGCCGTCGGAGGTGCAGATAATTTTTTCCATGGAATCCTCGGAGAGAATGACGGAACGGCTGGCGAGCTTGGGATAGGTTCTGGTTATGTAATCGTCCAGCTCCTTCATAAAGTCAATGTAGCGCTTGGCATCGGTGCCTGTAATAATCTTATCGGCGGGGATGCTGCCGGAGGGAAGTGCGGGCAGAGGCCCCTTTCCTTTCCGGATGTGCCGGTCCATGAAAGCGGCATTTTCGGTGGCGGCTTTCAACACGGACTCTGCCGCATCGGCAGATGTTTCCGCGGTGGAGGAAAAGCCGTAAACTCCATTTTTATATACACGTGCACAGACACCGGATGTGGTGCTGGTGCTGTTGCCGGTCAGATTACCCTGAATCAGGGAAATGCGACGGCTGCGGTTTTCCTGCGCCCGAAGCTCGGTGTGGACACCGGTGGCAAAGAGCGGTTTTTTGCTTGAAATAAAATCTTCCAGCATGTAAGTTACCTCCTGATGTGAATTGACGCCCGAGGGCATGATAGTTCTATTCTGCGCCAATCTTGGGAGAAAGTCAAGATAGGGAAAACTGCTGTTGAATTTATATAGGAAGTAAGTTACGATGATAGAAAAGTGATTGAAGGAGAAGGAGGAGAAAATGATATGAGGTATACCAATCCGATTGTGAAGGGGTTTTACCCCGACCCAAGCGTATGTGAGGCAAACGGAAAATATTATCTGGTGTGCAGTTCGTTTCAGTATTTTCCGGGCGTGCCGTTATTTGAGAGCGATGATCTTGTGAACTGGAGACAGATTGGGCATGTGCTGACCCGGAAAAGTCAGGTGATGCTGGAGGGCGTGCGCAGCTCCGGGGGTGTGTTTGCACCTACCATTCGTTACTATGAGGGAAGGTTTTACATGACCACCAACAATAATTCTACCAATGAGAATTTCTATGTATACACGGATGATATTTACGGGGAGTGGTCCGACCCGGTCACTGTGGAGCTGGACGGCATTGACCCGTCCCTGTATTTTGAGGACGGCAGAGCTTATTTTATGACAAATGGACATGACGATGCGGGAAATGCCGGAATTGTGCAGTGCGAGATTGATATTGCCACCGGAAGGAAGCTGTCAAAAGCCCGTGTGATCTGGCAGGGCAGCGGCGGACGCTATCTGGAGAGCCCTCATCTGTATAAAATAGACGGCAGCTACTATGTGATGGCGGCGGAGGGAGGCACGGAATACGGGCATATGGTGACCTATGCCCGGTCGGATTCTCTCTGGGGACCCTATGAGTCCTACGCGGCAAACCCGGTGCTTACCAACCGGAATAAAGCCCCCTATATCATCCAGGCAATCGGTCATGGCGACCTGATCCGGGATCATTACGGGGATTGGCACATTCTGTGTCTGGGCTTCCGGCAGATTGATGAGTGGCAGCCATTTCATCACCTGGGCAGGGAGGTATTTCTGATGCCGGTACATTTTCAGCCGGACGGCTGGTTTACAGCGGGAAATGATGGCACTGCCGATGAGAGCTACGAGATTCGCGCCGCGGAAGGAGCCGTGCAGGAGGAAAAGAAGGTCTATACATTTTCCAATACCCCCTGGGACATGGACTGGTGCTATCTGCGTCATCCCCATAAGGAAAACTATGAGCTCGGGGAGGAGCGTCTTGTGCTTCACGGCACCGATGTGACGCTGGATGAGGTGGATTCCCCGACGTTTCTGGCGCTGCGCCAGAGAGATTTTGCGATGGAGCTTGTCTGCGAGGTGGCATTAGAGGATGACGACTCCGGTGAAGAATCTTTAAAATGCGGCGGCTTTGGCGAGGCGGGAGTGACCATGTATATGACGGAGACGGAGCACTATGATCTGGCGGTCCGCAGGGACGGTGAGGGCTGCGAGGGAGTGCTGCGGCTTAACATCGGCGGCATTCACCATGTCGAAAAGACAGTAAAATTACAGGGAAGCAGTGCCAGACTGCTTGTGCGTGCCGACAGGCTTACGTACCACTTCTTTCTTGTCGGCGATGAAGGGGAGATTGCTCTGGGAAGTGCCGGGACAAAATACTTATCCAGTGAGGTGGCAAGTGGCTTTACCGGCGTGGTGATGGGACTGTACGCTGTGGGCGGACAGTCGGCAGAATTTACCGGGTTTTCTGTGACTTATGGGAAATAAATTACTGGTCAATTTCGCGGAAGGAGAGATAGCCGTTCCGATATGCCATGGGTGTCATTCCCACCTTGGATTTGAAAAGGTTGATAAAGTGGGTGGTATTGTCAATGCCTACCGCACTGCCGATGTCATGAATTTTTAAATTTGTGGTCTCTAAAAGCTCCCGCCCGTGGGCGATGCGCACATTATTCAGATATTTGAGCGGAGTAGTGCCATAGTGCTGGGAAAATTCCCGGCACAGCCGGTAGCGGCTGATCTGATAGCGGCTGGCGAGCTCCTCCACAGAATAGCTTTCTTGATACCTGGTGTCAAACAAATGCCGGACTTCTTTTAAATAAGGAGGAACCGGTTTGTCCTCCACATCACCCATATGCAGGGCAAGGAGAAGATCGGAAAGCATATCGGTCAGCAGTTTATTGGCTAAAATTGCATGATGCGGGGAGGTCTGGGTACCCATGGATAAAAGCTGCTTTATATTTCCAATCAGAGTGGAGTCACCGGGGAGCTGGAAGAGAGGAAAGCGGAGCTTACAGATCTCTTCATAATATACGGGAGCTGCCTTTCCGGAGAAAAAAAGAAGGGATAGCTTCCAGGGAGACCGGGCGGCTTTTAGCTGCAGATAGTCACGGCAGTCCCATAGAAGCAGGGAGCCCGCAGAAAGAGAAAGTGTCTCCCCGTCCGTGCTGACGGTTCCCTGACCGGATTCCGTATAAAGAAAAAGAAAGCTGTCCACGTTCTGGAAGGAGAAATGGTCCGGCTGCTTGAGGCTGCGGGAGCCTGTGGCACAGAGATAAAGCAGGTCCTCCTGCAACTCCGGCAGTGATGTATGGGAATCAGGAAGAAAATCTGTAAGTTCACCGTTGGAAGCCTCTTCCAGAGCAACCGCCAGTTGAGAAGTAAAGAATTCTGTAATCTGCATAAAGTCCGTCCCTTCCGTAGGCAGAAAAACCGATTTATGTTAAGGTAAACTTAGCATAAATGGAGGGTGCTGTCAAACCTACGAAAATTTACTTAAAAAAATAAAAGAAAAAAAGAATAGAAAATTACGCCATTTTTGCGCAACACAAATTCGTGTTTGGACATAATAGACAAAAACGGCGTTTTTTTTTTATACAAATAGACGAAATGCACAATGTAATCACAAATGGTGCATAAAAATCAAAAATGGATGATGTAATGGAAGATTAAGTAAGTTATACTTTAATTACTTAAAATTACTTAACAAATTGTGTGAAGTATGACGACAACGTGAACTATGTGGGGACATAGGAAACTGTCAGGGTGAGAGTTTCAGTAAAGGTTGGAAAAACATTAGGGGAATTATTTATGAAAAGGTGGAAAAGTATGGTGGGGCTGATGACAGTCGCTGCCATGGGGCTGACCGCATGTGCGGGCAGCGGAGATGATGGGAGAACGGACGAAAGCGAAACGGAGCAGGAAGCCTTTGTACCTGAGGTGGTTGGAGCCTATGAGGCAGAGGAAGCAGCGTTCAACGGAAATGTACATATGGAATCCGACGTGCAGGGTTACAGCGGCAGCGGATATGTGGCAGGATTTTCGGCGGACGATGACAGTTGTACTTTCCGAATCAGTATCCCGGAGGACGGATTTTATGACTTTGATTTTGTCAGTGCCAGCAGCGGGGATTACAAAGAGAATTATGTGAACGTGGATGGAGAGAGCATGGGGGTTATCAGCGTATCCGACAAAAGTTTTACGGATTCCTTGATTAACCGGGTTTATCTTTCCGCGGGAGAGCATGAGGTATCTGTCTCAAAATACTGGGGATGGATATACTTGGATAAACTTATTGTACAGACATCGGAACCGCTGGATACATCGATTTATGAAGTGTCCGCAGCACTGTGTAATGAAAATGCGACAGACAGCGCGAAACGCCTGATGTCATATCTTGCAGATAACTATGGAAGCAATGTTCTTTCCGGACAGTACTGTGATACCGGACAGTTTGGAAAGGAATTTACGGTTGTTCAGAAGGAGACCGGCAAGTATCCGGCAGTTTTGGGACTCGACTTTATTGAGTACACGCCTTCCCGGGTGGAGAAGGGAAGCTCCTCGAAGGCAACGGATCTGGCGAAGCAGTTCTGGGAGAACGGAGGAATTGTTACATTCTGCTGGCACTGGAACGCACCGACGAAGTATCTGACCGGGGAATGGTACAGCGGCTTCCGGACGGATGCAACGAATATCGATCTGGCAAAGATTATGAACGGTGAGGATCAGGAGGGATACGATCTCCTGATGGAAGATATCGATGCCATTGCACAGCAGCTTCTGATTTTGCAGGAGGCGGATGTGCCGATTCTGTGGCGACCGCTTCACGAAGCCAGCGGCGGATGGTTCTGGTGGGGTGCCAGCGGACCGGAGGCATACAAGCAGCTTTACATTTTACTTTACGATAAGCTAACGAATGAATACGGAATTAACAATCTGATCTGGCTCTGGAATGGACAGGATGCAGAGTGGTATCCGGGAGACGAATATGTGGATATCATCGGAGAAGATATTTATCCTGGTGAACGGGTTTATACCTCCCAGGTAAATAAATATCTGGAGGCAGTGAATTACACGAACGCCGGAAAGATGGTGGTTCTTTCCGAAAACGGATGTGTGCCGGACCCGGAGCTTCTGGTGCGGGACGGTGCCATGTGGGGCTTCTGGTGTACCTGGGGAACGGAATTTGTGGCAAAGAGCACGGCAATCTACAGCTACAGCGACCAGTACACGGAGACGGAAATGCTGAAAAAGGCATATGACAGTGATACGGTCATTACACTGGATGAATTGCCGGATTTGAAGGAATACCCCATCCGGGAACAGTAGCGGAAAGGAAGGGTGAATTTGAAGGACTTATTTTCCTCTGAGGGACGGCTCGTTCAGTTCCTGCAGAAAACGGGAGAATTGATTCTGGTCAATATAGCATTTGTTCTCTGCTGTGTTCCGGTTGTTACCATAGGTTCGTCACTGACATCGTTTTATTATGCGGTGATGAAGAGCATCCGGAGGGAGCGGGGGAATCCGCTGGGAGAGTTCTTCTCTTCCATGAAGCGGACACTGAAAAAGGGATGCCTGTTGACGCTGGAGCTGCTTGCATGGGTCGTGGTGCTGTATCTTGGTATAACGGGCACGGAGGCGGCTGGCAATAAGCATCTTGAGGCGGTCTACATAGGACTTGCGGCAGTGAGTGCGTGCGTTGCGGTGTACTTGTTTCCGGTGCTTTCCAGATTTGAAATGAAGCTATCCGGGATATGGAAGCTGTCTTTGGTGATGGCAATCCGGTTTCTCCCGGTTACGATAGTGGTGATTGCGGGAACGGCGCTGGTGGGATGGCTGTTATTCTTCTATCTGCCGATTCCCTGCATGTTGGTAGTTCCTGGCTGCTGGTGCCTTGCGGTGACCTTCCTTATGGAAAAAGCACTGCTCGCCTATATGCCGAAGGCAGAAGACGGGGACGATGCATGGTACTATGAACAGAAAGAACGAAAACAGCAGAAAAATGAAAGGAAAGAGGTAAGGCATGAAGGCTTATAAGGGGTTGAAAAGAGCAGCATCCGCGCTTTTGATTGTTGGAATGGTTTTTACGATGCTGCCACAGGCAATGACGAATACCTACGCCATGACAGATTTGAGCATGGATGAATATGATGACATTGTGAGCACCTATTCGGTAGACGATTCGGTTCCAAGCTATAAGGCTTATGTGAGCCAGTTCGATGCGGTGTATCCGGGCGATACGATTACGGTGGGCGCAGAAGACTGTGTGCGCTATGACGAGGCGGATGCCGCGGCAGAACCGGTAATCTACAGTGATTACGAGGGAATGGCGGGGGACAGCATCTATACCAGCGAGGATTCCCTGGTAGAATTTGAAGTTAATGTGGAGCAGGAAGGGTTTTACAATCTGTCTCTGGAGTACTTCCCGGTTGAGGGAAAGAACTCGGACATTGAGCGGAGCTTTTTCATTGACGGGGAGCTTCCCTACGGAGAACTGTCGCTGATTACCTTCCATCGTGTATGGAAATATGAGGCAGAGCAGGGCGCGGCAGATGCGAGCGGTTCCGCTTCCTATGCATGGGAGAAGGATAATCAGGGAAATGACTGTAAGCCCGGTATGGAGGAAGCACCGGAGTGGCTTACAAGCTACGTATATGACAGTGACGGATATATTACTTCTCCGCTTTCTGTGTATCTGACAAAAGGAACACACACGATTTCGCTTTTGTCCCTGCGTGAGCCGCTGGTGATTCATCAACTGATTTTAAGCAATGCCGGGGAGACGAAAAGCTACGAGGAAGTAAAGGCAGAATGGGATGCAGCCGGAGCAAAGGCGACCACAGGAACAAAGATTTCCATTGAGGGCGAGAATGCAACCAAGACATCTTCCCAGATGCTTTATCCGATTCAGGACCAGTCATCACCTTCGGTATCACCGGCAAGTGCCAAAGAGCTTCTGAACAATACCATTGGCGGTAACTCCTGGAGACTGGTGGGACAATGGATTGAATGGGACTTTGATGTACCGGATACCGGATATTATAATATTTCCTTATATGACTGCCAGAATTATGTTCGTGGTGTCTATGTATCACGCCGGATTATGATTGACGGCGAGGTTCCCTTTAAGGAAATGGAAGCATACGGCTTCAATTATGATCAGAGCTGGCGCGACGATGTACTTTCTGATTCAGAGGGAAATCCCTATTCCTTCTATCTGGAGGCAGGACATCATACCATCCGTATGGAGGTTGTGCTGGGTGATTTTTCTGATATTATCAGCGAGGTTGAGGACTGCGTAAAGCAGTTGAACAATATTTACCGTGAAGTGATTAAGATTACCGGTGTATCTCCGGATACCTACCGTGATTACCAGATTGAGCGGACTCTTCCGGGACTTCATGATGAGCTGGTGGCGGTACGGGACCAGCTGAGTCAGGCGATTGCCAGCCTTCAGGCGCTGACCGGTAAGAAATCCGATAAGGAAACAGTGCTGATTACCATGCGTGACCAGTTAAATGACCTGATTGAAGATGCCGAGTACTTTGTAAGAACCATCGGAGCGTACAAGATTAATGTACGTGCTTGCGGTAACTGGATTAGTCAGGTTATCGACCAGCCTCTGGCGATTGACCGGATTAACATTTATTCGGCAGATCAGGAAGTTGCATATGAAAATACCTCCTTCTGGAAGAAGATGGGATATGAATGCAAGAGACTGTTTTACTCCTTCATCATTGACTATAACCAGATTGGTAATGTGGCAGAAGCTGAGGAGGGAAAAGAGGACCAGACCATTACATTATGGATTGGCTCAGGACGTGACCAGGCGAATGTCATTAAGTCAATGATTGATGAAACCTTCACCAATGAATACGGAATCAACGTAAACGTACAGTTGGTAGATATGTCTACCCTCCTTCGTGCCGAACTGGCGGGAGAGGGACCGGATGTGGCAATTCAGGTGGCAAACACCACCGGTATTGCGGGAGCCGTTTTAAATACCGGAAATGATACACCGGTCAACTACGGTATCCGAAATGCAGTTTTGGATCTGACCCAGTTTGATGATCTGGATGAAGTAAAGCAGCGTTTTTCGGATGCGGCAATGACGGCATTTGAGTTTGACGGTGCAACCTATGCGCTGCCGGAGACCATCACCTTCCCGGTTATGTTCTACCGCAAGGACATTCTGGCGGAGCTTGACATGGAAGTGCCGGAGACCTGGGATGAGGTAAAGGTGGCGATGACCGTTCTGGCAAAGAACCAGATGGAATTCGGTATGCTGCCCAGTGAGCAGATTTTTGCAATGCTGCTTTACCAGAATGGCGGTCAGTATTACACCGAGGATGGTGCAAGATCGGCGCTGGATTCTGATATTGCAGTCAACACCTTCAAAGAATACTGTGAGTTTTACACGGATTACAAGCTGGACAAAGCGACAAGCGCAGAGGAGCGTTTCCGTACCGGTGAGTGTCCGATTATCATAGCGGATTATACCACCTATAATAACCTGGTTGTATCCGCGCCGGATATTGCAGGACTTTGGGATTTTGCCCCGGTACCGGGAACCTTGCAGGAGGACGGGACCATTGACCACAGCGTGGGATGTACCGGACTGGCAAGCATCATTATGGCAGACACCAAGTATCCGGATGCCTGCTGGGAGTTCTTGAAGTGGTGGACCTCTGCAGATGTTCAGACCCAGTATGGCAGAGAGATGGAGAGTCTCATGGGCTCCGCAGCCCGCGTTCCTACCGCGAATCTGGAGGCATTTTCCAATATGCCCTGGCCGGTAGACGATTATGAAGCGCTTGAAGAAGCATTTGAATGGGTGAAAGGAATTCCTCAGGTACCCGGTGGCTACTATTCATGGCGTAACGTGAACAATGCATTCTATACGGTTACGACAGAGACAGACACAGCGTCACCTCGAGAGGAATTGATGGATAAGGTAATTTACATTAACGCAGAGATTGATTACAAGCGGCAGGAGCTGAATCTGCCGGTTGCAGAAGATTAGGAAGGAGGGATCGTTTATGGCAGAACAGACATCTACTGTCTCACAGGAGACACTGGACATCATCGCAAAGCAGAAGAAACTTAGCTACCGGATTAAAAAAAGCCGCGTTTCTTATGCGATGCTGGCACCCTATTTTATCCTGTTTTTCCTGTTTACGGTGCTTCCGGTACTGATATCCGTTGCACTGAGTTTTACCTACTTTAATATGTTGGAGATGCCGACTTTCGTCGGATGGAAAAACTATATCAAGCTGTTTCTGGAGGACGATATCTTCCTGATTTCCTTAAAGAATACCTTGATTTTTGCCGTGATAACCGGACCGGTCAGCTACATTTTGTGTCTGCTGTTTGCGTGGATTATCAATGAGTTTTCCGGAAAACTCCGTTCTTTCCTGACCCTGATCTTCTATGCACCGAGTATCTGCGGTAACGCATACATGGTCTGGAACTTAATCTTAAGCGGTGACCGTTACGGTTACTTAAACGGTATTCTCTTAAAACTCGGAGTTATTGATGAGGCAATCCTGTGGATGCAGACCGAGAAATACGTGCTTCCGGTATTGATTGTGGTTCAGTTGTGGCTGTCCCTTGGAACCGGTTTCCTTTCCTTTATCGCCGGTCTCCAGACCGTGGATAAGAGCATGTATGAGGCAGCGGCACTGGATGGTATCAAGAACCGTTGGCAGGAACTTTGGTATGTAACACTCCCGGCAATGAAACCGCAGTTGATGTTTGGTGCGGTTATGCAGATTACCCAGTCCTTTGCAGTGGCTGATATCTCCATTCAGCTTGCCGGAAATCCTTCCGTCAACTACGCCGGAGCAACCGTGGTTACCCACCTTCTCGATTACGGTTCCACCAGATTTGAGATGGGTTATGCATCTGCCATCGCAACGGTACTGTTCCTTCTGATGGTAGGCACCAATAAATTAGTACAGACACTGTTAAGGAGGGTTGGAGAATAATGAAAAAGAAAAACGAAACACCTTCCAACAGCAAAAAGCGGCTTTTCAAAAGAAGACCAAAGGAAAAGAAATTGAACCGCTCCATGGCTGGAAACACCATATTGTTTGTGATTATGTTTATCTGTGGTGTGTTCATGGCACTGCCGCTGGTAATGATTATCAACAACGCGTTAAAGCCATTGGATGAGATTTTCCAGTTCCCGCCGAAGATTTTTGTTAGAAATCCCACGCTGGAGAACTTCTCGGATTTGTTCGTATTGATGAATAATTCCTGGGTGCCGTTTTCCAGATACATTTTAAATACAATCATCATTACCGGAGGCGGTATGGTAGGGCATGTTATTTGCGCATCCCTGGCAGCATACCCGCTGGCAAAGCATGAGTTCCCCGGAAAGAAGATTCTGTTTAATATGGTTGTGCTGTCCATGATGTTCTCCTGGACAGTAACCCAGATTCCGCAGTACATCATCATTAGCTGGCTGCACATCAACAATACATATGCAGCTCTGATTTTACCGGCATTCTCCTTTGGTATGGGACTTTATCTGATGAAGCAGTTCATGGAGCAGCTTCCGGATTCCCTGATGGAGTCGGCGAGACTGGACGGCGCTTCCGAGTGGAAGATTTTCTGGTCCATCGTAATGCCGAACGTAAAGCCTGCATGGCTGACACTGGCAATCTTCCAGTTCCAGCAGATGTGGGGCAATACAGGAAGCCTTTTCCTGCGAAATGAGGAATTGAAACCGTTACAGTATGCATTGCAGCAGATTACCGCAGGAGGCACGGCGAGAGCCGGTGCAGCGGCAGCCGTAACATTTATTATTGCGGCAGTGCCGATTATCTTCTTCTTAATCTGCCAGAACAACGTATTGGAAACCATGACAACATCCGGTATGAAGGATTGATAGGAGGAGCAGAATGAAAAAACAGAAAATGTTTACCAAAATGGCTGCCTTCCTTGCCGCAGCGGTGATTGTGGTCACATCCCCATGTGTGACGGCACTTGCAGAGGAGCTTCCCTACGATACTTATAATTATGACTATCGTGAGAACATCGTGCTGACGCCGGCAGCTTATGTCCCAAATGGAAGAGTCACGGGACAGACGGTTGGAACAACAGATTTTAAGGAGCCGCAGGATTTGTGTGTGGCACCGGATGGCATGGTCTATGTAGCAGATACCGGAAATAACCGGATCGTGGTACTGAATGCAGAGATGACCGAGGTTGTCCGTGTAATTGACAGCTTCAAGCAGGACGGAACCGAGGATACCTTTAATGCACCCTACGGAGTATGCGTTTCCGAGAACGGACAGCTCTATGTAGCGGATTCCAATAACAAGCGGATTGTTGAACTGACACCCGAGGGTGAGTTCATAAAAATCATCAACAATCCCCAGTCGGAAATTCTGGAGGAAGGGTTCGATTTTGTTCCGCTGAAGGTTACCGTGGACTATGCGGACCGTGTATATGTTATTGCAAAGAATGCATTTGAAGGAATTCTGGTGTTTGAAAGCAACGGAGATTTTACCGGATACTTTGGTACCATCGAGGTTAAGATCACCGTATGGGAGAAATTCTGGAGAAGGCTCGCCAGCAAGGAGGAGCGCTCCAAACAGCAGTTGTATATTCCTACCGAGTTTACAGGTATTGACATTGACAGCGACGGATTTGTCTATGCCTCCAATATTGACTCTGATGGTATCCAGGGTGTCAGACGTTTAAATCCGAGAGGAGAGGATGTCATTCAGAAGGGCGAGAATGAAAACCTTGGTGGTGATTTGATTGCCGGTTCCTATGGAACCTACAGCGGATTTTCCGAGTTCACGGATGTGGTATATCGGGGACGCGGTATTTATTCACTGCTTGACCGGAAGCGCGGACGTATCTTTACGTATGACAAGGAAGGAAATCTTCTTTATATCTTCGGCGGTCTGGGAAGCCAGGAAGGAACCTTTAACACACCGGTTGCCATTGAGAGCGTGGACGATCAGATTATCGTTCTGGATGCCTACTACGGAGCAATCTTAAAGTTTGGTGAGACCCGTTACGGCTCTCTGATCAATGACGCAGTGGGACTCCGCTATGACGGTGACGAGACGGAGGCAATTGCAAAATGGCAGGAGGTTCTGAAGCTGAATGAGAACAATGAGCTTGCCAACACCGGTATCGGAAAAGCATATCTGACAGCCGGAGATAATAAGCAGGCGATGAAGTACTTAGAGCTTGGAATGAACCGGAAATATTACTCCATAGCATGGAAGCGTTACCGGAACGAAATTCTGACAGACAGCCTTGGAACTATTATGACAGTTGTAATTGTTTTAATCGTTGCGGTTGTTGTATATAAGAAATTTTTCAAAGCAAAGCTGAAAGAGAGACAGAAAGAAAAGAAAGCAGTCGGGAAAGGAGGGCTTACGTAAATGAAGGAATTATTTTC
>JBJEJC010000012.1:0-4701 GCA_051877675.1 Roseburia sp.
AGGCATGAAACAGAATTACCAGAAAATTTTAGAAAATACCATTCAGAGAAACCAGGAGACGGGACGGGTGCCGTCATTGCTTTTACATAGCTGTTGTGCGCCCTGTAGCTCCTATTGTCTGGAATATCTTTCGGAGTATTTTTCCGTTACGGTATATTACTACAACCCCAATATCTACCCGCCGGAGGAATACACGAAACGGGTGGAGGAACAGCAGCGTCTGATTGAGGAACTTCCGGTGCGCTATCCCGTCTCCTTTCTGGAGGGAGCGTACGATACGGAGCGCTTTTATGCCATGGCAAAGGGGCTCGAGGAGGTGCCGGAGGGCGGAGAGCGCTGCTTCCTCTGTTATGAACTGCGGCTTCGGGAAAGCGCGGAAGTGGCGGCAGCCCGTGGGTTTGATTATTTTACGACTACGTTATCCATCAGTCCGCTTAAAAATGCGGAGAAACTGAATGAAATCGGGGACCGTCTGGGGGCGGAGTATGGTGTTGCATACTTAAACTCCGATTTTAAGAAAAAGAATGGCTACAAACGCTCCGTGGAGCTGTCACAGCAGTATGGAATGTACCGTCAGTATTATTGCGGGTGTGTATACTCCAAACGGGAGCGGGACCGGCAGATTGCAGAGAGAAAGTGAGGAATTGGAATGGCACAGTTATGGGGAGGACGATTCACGAAGGAAACAGATGCGCTTGTATATAATTTTAATGCATCCATCACCTTTGATCAGAAGTTTTATAAAGAGGACATCGAGGGCAGCATTGCCCATGTGACAATGCTGGCAAAACAGGGAATCCTGACGGAACAGGAACGGGATGACATTGTTCGTACCTTAAGGGATATTATGGCGGATGTGGAGAGCGGAAAGCTTTCCATTACTTCGGAGTATGAGGATATTCACAGCTTTGTGGAAGCAAATTTGATTGACCGTCTGGGGGACACCGGTAAGAAGCTGCACACCGGGCGCAGCCGGAATGACCAGGTGGCGCTGGATATGCGTCTTTATACCAGAACCCAGGTGAAGGAGACGGATGCGCTGCTGCGGGGACTGCTTGAGACGATTCTTGGCATCATGGAGCAGAATACGGAGACCATCATGCCGGGCTTTACCCATTTGCAGAAGGCACAGCCCATCACGCTGGCACACCATATGGGTGCTTACTTCGAGATGTTTAAGCGTGACCGGAGCAGGCTGCATGATATTTACGAGCGGATGAATTACTGTCCGCTGGGCTCCGGGGCACTGGCAGGAACCACCTATCCGCTGGACCGGGCATATACAGCAGAGCTTCTGGGCTTTTACGGACCGACCCTAAACAGCATGGACGGGGTTTCCGACCGGGATTACCTGATTGAATTTCTGTCGGCATGTGCAACGATTATGATGCATCTTTCCCGGTTCTCGGAGGAGGTCATCATCTGGAATTCCGATGAATACCGTTTCGTGGAGATTGATGATGCCTACAGTACCGGAAGCAGCATCATGCCCCAGAAAAAGAACCCGGATATCGCGGAGCTGGTGCGTGGAAAGACGGGACGTGTTTATGGTGCGCTGACATCACTTCTGACCACTATGAAGGGAATCCCGCTGGCATATAATAAAGATATGCAGGAGGATAAGGAGCTGTCCTTTGACGCCATGGACACGGTAAAAGGATGTATTGCGCTGTTTGACGGAATGCTAAAGACCATGCGTTTCCAGAAAGAGAAAATGCGTGCTTCCGCAAATCACGGCTTTACCAATGCCACCGATGCGGCGGATTATCTGGTAAATCACGGTGTTCCATTCCGGGATGCCCATGGAATTGTGGGACGGATTGTGCTTTACTGTATTGATAAAGGGATTGCCATTGACGATTTGAGCCTTGAAGAGTTAAACGCAATCAGTCCGGTATTTAAGGAGGATATTTACGAGGCAATTTCCTTAGAGACCTGCGTGAATAAGCGTCTGACGATCGGAGCGCCGGGCAGGGAAGCGATGGAGCAGGTCATTGCCCAGGAACGGAAGTATCTTTCTGATACGCCGGTTTTATAATGGGAAAAGCGAGGAGACTTTAGCACGTCACAGCATTATTGTAAGAAATGCACAAGAAAACCGGAAAAATGCGGGAATATTTTACAAAATTAGACCTTGCATTTTTGAGAGAAATAACATAATATATTTTCTATAACGACAACTGTTCGCGAGTGACGGACAGGCGGGCGGCAGAACCGTTGATGCAGCTGCCGTTTTCCCGCAGGAAAATGAGAGTAGGAGATTAGAGCGATGAGTGAAAAGTTGAAAGTAGGTATTCTTGGCGGCACAGGTATGGTAGGGCAGAGATTTATCTCCCTTCTGGAGAATCACCCCTGGTTTGAGGTGACAACCATTGCAGCGAGCCCGAGAAGCGCAGGGAAGACCTACGAGGAGGCAGTGGGTGACCGTTGGAAGATGGATACTCCCATGCCGGAGGCGGTAAAGAAGATTGTTGTCATGAATGTCAACGAGGTAGAGCAGGTTGCATCCCAGGTTGATTTTGTATTTTCTGCGGTAGACATGACCAAGGAAGAGATTAAGAAGATTGAGGAAGATTATGCAAAGACGGAGACTCCGGTGGTTTCCAACAACAGCGCACACCGCTGGACACCGGATGTTCCCATGGTGGTTCCGGAGATTAATCCGGAGCATATGGATGTAATCAAATACCAGAGAGAGCGTCTTGGCACCAAGAGAGGTTTTGTTGCTGTAAAACCGAACTGCTCCATCCAGAGCTATACACCGGTGCTGACTGCCTGGAAGGAGTTTGAGCCTTATGAGGTTGTAGTCACTACCTATCAGGCAATTTCAGGAGCGGGAAAGACTTTTAAAGACTGGCCGGAAATGGTGGGCAATATTATCCCCTACATCGGAGGCGAGGAGGAGAAGTCCGAGAAAGAGCCGCTTCGTATCTGGGGACATATTGACGATGAGAAGAAAGTCATTGTTCCGGCAGAGGGACCGGCAATCACCTGTCAGTGTATCCGTGTTCCGGTTCTGAACGGACATACCGCAGCGGTATTTGTGAAATTCAGAAAGAAGCCTACGAAGGAACAGTTGATTGCGGCAATGGAGAATTTCCGTGGCCTGCCGCAGGAGCTTGAGCTTCCCAGTGCGCCGAAGCAGTTCATCCAGTATCTTACCGATGACAACCGTCCGCAGATTACACAGGATGTGAACTATGAGAGGGGAATGGGCATTTCCATCGGTCGTCTCAGAGAGGATACCGTATATGACTGGAAGTTTGTGGGACTTTCCCATAATACGGTGCGTGGAGCAGCCGGAGGAGCGGTACTGTGCGCTGAGCTTCTGAAAGCACAGGGGTATATTACAAAGAAATAAATAAGAACAGGCTGGGACTGCAACAGGAAGAATCATTTCTTCGTGTTGCGGTTCCATTTTTTTGATTTCGTGAATTAGAAATAAATCTAACATAGCTATTGAACATTAGATACACATATGATATTATTAAAGCAAGTTAGAAATAAATCTAATATGTAGATTGAAAATTTGCAAAAGGAGAATAACGGTTATGAGGAAACAGATATCACAGGAAAATACACAGACGCCATCGGAAGATGGCGGGAAAGAGCGCATTGGCTATCGTCAGATTATAAAGCAGAAGGAGTTCTGCAAGCTGATTTTGGCAGGACTGATCAACCGGTTTGGGGATTCCGTTGATGCGATTGCTTTTACCTGGCTGGTGTATGAGGTGACCGGCAGTGCATCGTGGTCTGCCATTATTTTTGCACTTAACAAGGTTCCCACGATATTGCTGCAGCCCTTTGCCGGAGCGGCAGTAGAGCGCAGGAGTAAGAAGAAACTGGTGATTCTCTCCGATCTGGCGCGGGGCGCTGCAGTGCTGGCTCTGGCGCTTTCCTACGTGGCAGGTGCGGTGAATCCGTGGCTTCTGGCACTTTTCACGTTATTTATCTCTTCGGTGGAAGCATTTGGTCAGCCGGCAGCTACGGCGCTTATTCCGCAGATTCTGGAGAAGAAATATTTTTCCTTCGGGATGTCCTTAAATTCCATTGTCAGTACGGTGTTTGAACTGCTGGGAACCGCGTCTGCCGGAGTGATTATCGGTGTGTTCGGGATTCAGGCGGCAATCATTATCGATGCGGTTACCTTTTTTGTATCTGCGCTGCTGAAATGTACACTCCGGGTAAAGGAGAAGCTGCAGATGAATAAGACAGAAAACGGTGCAATGCAGTATTTTAAGGATTTAAAAGAAGGGATTCTCTACCTTGGAAAAAACCGTGGCGGCTATGCCAGTGACTTCCTTTTTCATGAGTTTTCTGGTAAAATATATTTCTGTAAAGGAAATCATACTGGCATGCAGTGTAGTCTGCGGCATGATTTTCTTGGGAATCTGGCTGTTTAAGGTTCCCGTGGAGGAAGAAAAGGAGTGTGCACAGGAAAACTGTGCGGATTAGTTGCAGATGGAGCAGAATATAAGAATATTCGGGCAGATTGATTATGTAAATGAGGCATTTGCCCTGCTGAATTCGCTTGCGGAGGAAACGGAAAGTGAATTTGGCAGCCTGGAGAAGGCATTTGCCAGTCTGGAAGAAACGGTTTTCGTTAAATATGCGGTGGATTCGGATTATGTACGGAAGGCGCTGTCACTGTCAGAGGAACTTGTGCTGGGGGCAAAGAGGGCATTCGCGGAGGAGATGGAT
>JBJEJC010000013.1:0-2076 GCA_051877675.1 Roseburia sp.
TGACGCAACCCGCCGCAGGCGGAGAATCCTGCGGAGCAGGATTCTTTTTTATATTGTTAGGAGGCGATTATATGTTACAGATTCAGAATTTATCCATATATCACAGAAAAGATTTGCGTCCCATTGTGGAAAACTTTACCTTCTGCTTAAATCCCGGGGATAAGGCGGTGATTATCGGGGAGGAGGGTAACGGAAAATCCACGCTGCTGAAGCTGATTTGCCGGGAGGAGCTTGTGGAGGCTTATGCGGAATATGAGGGCGAGATTCTGCGCTCCGGAATACGCATGGGGTATCTGGCGCAGGAGCTGACCGGAGAACAGAAGGAACAGACGGCATACGAATTTATGTCCACGTACCCGGCATTTTATGAAAAAAGTCCGAAGGAGCTGGCGGCAGTAGCTGCGGAGCTGGGGCTTGCACCGGAAACATTTTATTCCGATCAGAAGCTGGAGACCTTCTCCGGCGGGGAGAAGGTGAAGCTGCAGTTGGCGGGACTTCGGCTTTTAGAGCCGGATGTATTTCTTCTGGATGAGCCGTCGAACGACATTGATATCGATACGCTGGAATGGCTGGAGAAATTTATCAACAGAAGTACGGTCCCTGTATTGTTTGTATCCCATGACGAGACGCTGATTGAGCATACGGCGAATGTGGTCATCCATCTGGAGCAGCTTCGGAGGAAGACGGTACCCCGCCATACGATTGCAAGGCTTCCCTACCGGCAGTATATCTCGGAGCGCCTGAATCGTTTTGAACATCAGGAACAGATGGCACGGAAGGAACGCAGCGATTACGAAAAGCAGATGGAGAAATACCGTCAGATAGAGCAGCGGGTGGAACATGAGCAGGCAGTCATCACCAGACAGGACCCTGGCACCGCCAGACTGCTCAAGAAGAAAATGCACGCGGTTAAGTCCATGGGCAGGCGTTTTGAGCGCCAGAAGGAGGAAATGACTCAGATGCCTGAGGCGGAGGAAGCCATTTTTTCTAAAATGGAAGCGCAGGAGAAGGTGCCGAACGGGAAGCGGGTTCTGCGCTATGACCTGGACCGGTTGGCTGTCGGGGACAGAACTCTTGCAGAAAATATCCATTTGGAGATAACGGGAGCGGAAAAAATATGCATTATCGGGCGAAATGGAGCTGGTAAGACTACGTTGCTTCGAAAAATAGCAGAGGAGCTTCAAACGCGGGATGACCTTCAGGTATCTTATATGCCCCAGGACTATGAGGAGATGTTCCGGGAAAAGGAACGGGAAGCGGGAAGAACGTTGACACCGGTGGGATTCTTATCGAAGACCGGAGACAAGGAGGAGCTTACCCGTATCCGCACTTACCTGGGCAGCATGAAATATACGGCGGATGAAATGGAACACAGCATCAATGAGCTTTCCGGCGGGCAGAAGGCGAAGCTTTTGTTTTTGCAGATGAGCATGGACGGCAGCAACGTTCTGATTCTGGATGAGCCGACCCGCAATTTTTCCCCGCTGTCGGGTCCGGTCATCCGGGGGATATTAAAGGAGTTTGACGGAGTGATTATCAGTATCTCCCATGACAGAAAGTACATTGGAGAGGTATGCGACCGAATATGCCGTCTGGATGCGGAGGGATTGCAGCCGGTGGAGAAAGAGTAGGAATTTTTTGGAAAACTCAATTGTTATTACTTTTGCTCTATGCTACAATAATAAGAAGCTACAATAATAAGGAAAAGTGAGGAGGAGTTTCTGAGAATGAAAAAGAGAGTAATTGCTCTGCTTGTGGCGGTTACCATGCTGTTTACTCCGGGGGATGCGTTTGCGGCTGAAGCATCGGAGATGTATGGAACCACAATCGACATGGAAACAGAAGTTTCCGAGTCAGAGAGTACAGAGACGGAGAGCACGGAGAACATGGAAAGCGCCACCGAAGTGCCGGAGAGCACGGAGGAAGAGGCTGAGGCAGCGGAGAGCACCGAAGAAGTAACCGAGGTAGCCGAGAGCACAGAAGAAGAGACCGAGGCAGCGGAGAGCACGGAGGAAGGAACTGAGGCAACCGAGAGCACGGAGGAAGAGACCGAGGCAACCGAGAGCACGGAGGAAG
>JBJEJC010000013.1:2176-4689 GCA_051877675.1 Roseburia sp.
GAGGCAACCGAGAGCACGGAGGAAGAGACCGAGGCAACCGAGAGCACGGAGGAAGGAACTGAGGCAACCGAGAGCACGGAGGAAGAGACCGAGGCAACCGAGAGCACGGGAGAAGAGACCGAGGCAACCGAGAGCATGGAGGAAGCGACTGAGGCGCTGGATGTGTTGGAGGTGTGCGAGGACGGTTTCCGGATGGACGGATTGACAGAGACCTATACGGTTTCTTTCCTTGCAAACGGCGGAACGGGTAAGATGAACCCGCAGACATTTTCCTATGACACACCGCAGCAGCTCAGTGCAAATGCATTTAAAAGAACCGGATATGAATTTGCGGGATGGTCACTGACCAGCGATGGTACGGCTTCCTGGAAGGATCAGGCAACCTTTGATCCTGCCAAGGCAGACTGGGGAGACGGGACAAGCATTGAACTGTATGCAGTCTGGAAGAAGGTGACTTATAAGATTACCTATAAGCTCAATGGCGGGAAAAATTCATCAAAGAATCCTACCCAGTATACAGTGGATACGGCTACCGTGAAACTGGAGTCTCCCACCCGTGACGGTTATTCGTTCAAGGGCTGGTATAAAGAGAAACAGTTCAAAACCAAAGTTACAGAGATTACGAAGGGCAGTGCAGGGAATCTGACGCTGTATGCGAAATGGTCACCCAAGACCTACAAGATTACCTACAAGCTTAATAATGGAAAAAATAACAAGTCCAATCCGGCAGAATATACGATTGAGACAAAGACTATCACGCTGAAGAATCCGACTCGGAGTGGGTATGGTTTTGCAGGCTGGTATACCGATAAGAAATTTAAGAATAAGATTACAAAAATCCCGAAGGGCTCTACCGGAAAAATAACCCTGTATGCAAAGTGGGAGAAGGAATATAAGGCAACCTCTACTTCTGCGAAAATTACATCCTGCAAGGCGACCGGGGAAAATACGGTGAAGGTGAAAGCTACCATAGATAAGCGGGTCAAGAGTTCGGATACCTATTATTATCTTGTGACAGTGGACCCGAATACGGATAAGATACTGCGAAAGGTTGCAAAGACAGAGAAGAGCTCGGAGATTTCTTTTAAACTGGATACTTCGAAGGACCGCGGCTATGCACTGGCAAAGTATGCCATTGCCGTAAAGTCGGGAAGCAAGTATGTGAAAATATCCAAAACCTCCGCGAATATTTCTAACCCGGAGAAACTGGCGGTCTATACCAAGGCATACAATCTTGGCAAAACAAAGAAGGGGTTGCAGACCGGCGTTGTCAGCGAGGCAACGGAGACCGGATGCAGTAACATTTTCTTGAACCTGAACGTATCGAGTATTCTGTACGGTGGGGAAGAGTACACCTATAATGGAAAAACCTACAATTTTGGTACCGGAAACTGTTCGGGGGCTATCGCCGAGGCATCCCAGAAGGGGCTGAATGTCACGGTGGAGATTCTTCTGGATGAGACCGCCTATAACATGGATAAAAACTTAGTGGCGAAGGAAGCACGTGCCTCCGGGCATCCGTATTACACCTGGAATACGAAGGATAAGGCAGGACGGGAAAAGATGGAAGCAATGTTCTGCTTTCTGGCGGAGAAATTTGGTACCGAGGACCGTTACGTTTCCAACTGGATTCTGGGAAATGAAGTAAATGCGGATTATGCTTATAACTGGCGCGGTTCCATGTCCGATGATGCATTCATATCTTCTTATGCTTACACCTTCCGTTGCCTGTACAGTGCGGTGCGGAGTGTAAGAAGCAGCTCCCGTGTATTTATCTGTCTGGATGATATGTGGTGTCACGAAAACACCGGCGGGGGAATTAAGGGAAAGAAGTTCCTGGATACCTTTGTGAAGAAGATCAACAGTCTTCAGAAGAATGTTTCCTGGAATATTGCATTCCATCCGTATACGCCAAAGATTAATGACCCTGCATTCTGGTCCACTTCCAGCAGCTACGACCGCAGCGATCTTGTGACAAGTGGACAGGATTCGCCCTTTATTACGATGAAGAACCTGAATGTGCTGACGAAGTACGTGAAGGATACCTACGGGGACAGCCACCGCATTATTATATCGGAGATCGGCTTTAATGCCGGAGACAGTGAGAAAAAGCAGGCGGCTGCGCTGGCATACGCTTATAACATTGCAGCCTGCAACAGCATGGTGGATGCCTTTATTATCCGAAGTTATAATGATGAGGGAGGCGAAACTGCTGCGGGACTTTACTTTGGAATCAACAATCGGGCAGCCTATAAGGTGTTCAAATATATGGATACCAAAAATGCAGAGAAATACACCAAGAAATACATAAAGACCTGTGGCGGCGGTTCCGATTGGAAATCGTTGGTTTCCGGCTATTCTACGAAGAAGATAAGAACGAATAACGGGAAAAAGTAAGAGATGAAATCAGGCAGATTGCATTAATGCGCTCCCGGATGGAGGAAATCCATCTGGGAGCTTTTTTTATTTCATAGGAAAGACCTCGTTATATTGACGTGTGAAAGTGAATGCCT
>JBJEJC010000014.1:0-4659 GCA_051877675.1 Roseburia sp.
TCTTGTCCAATCTGTACTCAATCTTACCAGCTTTGATATCGTTGACAGCCTTTGTCACATCCATCGTAACAGTTCCTGCCTTCGGGTTCGGCATTAAGCCCTTCGGTCCAAGTACACGTCCTAAACGACCAACAACACCCATCATATCCGGGGTAGCAACTACAACATCGAAGTCTAACCATCCCTCGTTCTGGATCTTCGGAATTAATTCCTCTCCACCAACGTAGTCAGCTCCTGCTGCCTGTGCCTCGTCTAACTTGGTTCCCTTTGCAAATACCAAAACCTTAACGGTCTTGCCGGTTCCGTGCGGAAGTACAACCGCACCACGGATCTGCTGCTCTGCGTGACGACCATCACAACCGGTTCTGATGTGAAGCTCGATTGTCTCGTCAAATTTTGCTGTAGCGTTTTTCTTTACCAGTCCGATTGCCTCAGCCACATCGTACTGAGCAGACTTGTCAAAAGATTTTACAGCGTCCTGATATTTCTTTCCTCTTTTCATTAAAAAACCTCCTGGTGGTATTATCGGGAGAGGTCCCTCCCACTTTTCTAAGTGACATATGCGATGGCAAATTGTCGCTGCGCGACAATTCGAAGAATTGCCTCCGGCAATTCTTCCCGTGGTTCTCCGCAGATTCATACAATTGCGTTACCACTTTTCTTCCCGTGGTTCTCCACGTATCTGTGTAGCCGGGTTACTGCAATGCGTCTTACTCTTCTACGGTTACGCCCATGCTTCTTGCAGTTCCTGCGATCATGCTCATAGCTGCCTCAAGAGATGCTGCATTTAAATCCGGCATTTTTAACTCTGCGATTTCCTGTAATTTTGCTTTGGAAAGTACAGCAACCTTGTCTTTGTTCGGTTTTGCAGAACCAGACTTAATGTTGCAGGCTTTCTTAATCAGGATTGGCGCAGGCGGGGTCTTTGTAACGAAGCTGAAGCTTCTGTCTGCGTATACTGTGATTACTACAGGGATAATAAGATCTCCCTGGTCTGCAGTTCTTGCGTTGAACTGTTTTGTAAACTCAACAATGTTCACGCCATGCTGTCCAAGTGCAGGACCAACTGGAGGAGCCGGTGTTGCCTTGCCAGCAGGAATCTGCAATTTGATATATCCTTCTACTTTCTTTGCCATTGGAATTGCCTCCTTAATTCATTTCTAAAGCTTAAAAACAAGCTCTGCTTACTTAACAAGCTTTACATCCGCGAAACTGATTTCTACCGGTGTCTCGCGTCCGAAAAGTTCTACATTGATGGTCACGCTCTGTTTACCGTGGTTCATGGTCTGAATCACACCAATGGTATCCTTCCAGACACCACCGATGACAACTACGGTATCGCCCTCATCAAAATCAACCTCTACGTTCTCTGTCTTGATTCCTAATGGTTTCATTTCCATATCGGTAAGTGGTACCGGCTTAGATCCCGGACCAACAAATCCGGTTACACCACGGGTATTTCTGACAACGTA
This sequence comes from Roseburia sp., assembly GCA_051877675.1. GTDB lineage: Bacteria > Bacillota > Clostridia > Lachnospirales > Lachnospiraceae > Roseburia. The sequence goes on from JBJEJC010000014.1 coordinate 1,473, forward strand.
CCATGTGTCATCGTTCATTATCATGTTAATAAGAACGTATCCCGGAAACATCTTCTTTGATACGGATTTCTTTGCGCCATTTTTCATCTCGACAACTTCCTGCATCGGAACCCGGACCTCCAAAATCTGATCCTCCAGATGCCGGTTTTCAATTGTCTTGTCAATGTTCGCTTTTACCTTATTCTCATATCCTGAATAGGTATGAACGACATACCAGTGTGCCTCTGCCATTACACTCAGCCTCCATTAAAAACTTAACCCAACAAGGAAATCAACGCCGTACTGGATTACAAAATCCATAAGCGCAATAATCAGACCCAGCACTACGGAAACAGCAACAACAGCCGTTGTCTGTCTTGCAAGTGACTTCTTTTCTGGCCAAATTATTTTCTTAAATTCAGCCGCAAGGCCGGAAAACCAGCTTTGCTTTGGAGCTTTGCTCTCGGTTGTTTCTCCCATGTTATCACTCCTTTGCTGCGTGCCTATTTTGTTTCCTTGTGCAACGTATGAGTCTTGCAGAATCTGCAGTACTTCTTGGTCTCCATCCGATCCGGATGAGCTTTTTTGTCTTTCGTCGTATTGTAGTTACGATTTTTGCACTCTGTACATGCCAATGTTATTTTTGTGCGCACAACTTCCACCTCCATTAAATTCTTTGTGTTTCCTATGCTCCGGTGCTTCCTGGGGCACCCTAAAAAAGAGCATAAAAAAAAGACCTACTTCCATCGCCAGCCTAATATATCATAATTCCTTTAGTCCGTCAACAACTTTTTTAAAAGTTCCCGCTTTGCCCCTTTTTCCTATAAAGTTTTTCGCAAATGAGCCGAAATAAGAAGTAAAATACATCTGCGTAAATGAACCTGAGCTGTTACGGATGACGGCTCGTCATTTATATAGAAAGAACACATCCCTGCATACATACCGAACGATATGTGGATTTCATGGAAGAAAGGAGGGGATTTCTATGGCGGCAATTGACAGCGCCTATCATTATTATCTGTCTACATACGGCAATTCCGCGGTGTCCCGGTATGACACCCATAAGAAAAGCGAACTGCGCGCCGTATATAACAATATCGTAAAAACCAACAAAGAATCTCCTCTGTACAAAATCACAGATATCGGAGACGCCAAAAAGACCGCAATCGACATCAAGGAACGTGCCCGTTCCATCCAGAATATCGTGGCATCCTTTTCCGATGACGGCAGTGGTATTGAAAGCGTCTTTCAGAAAAAAATTGCCCAGTCCTCCGATGAGGACGTGGTAAGCGCAGAATACATTGGCTCGAACGGAGCTGCTGATTCCTCTTTAAGTTTTAATATTGAAGTAAAGCAGCTTGCAACGCCGCAGGTGAATCTCGGACAGTATCTGGCTCCTGCCCGTTCCGACATACGACCAGGCGCATACAGCTTTGACCTTACCACCAACCTGAACTCCTATGAATTTCAATATCATGTCGGAGAAAATGACACAAACCGGAATGTGCAGGATAAACTGGTGCATCTTATCCAGTCTGCCGGAGTCGGGTTAAACGCAGAGGTTGTGGAGGATTCTAACGGCAGAACCGCAATCCGCATTGAATCCAGACAGACCGGTCTAAGCCGGAACGAAGATTTTCTTTTTGAGATTCTTCCGTCTGCGGACAGCAGTTCCATCCGCGCCATGCGGACACTGGGCATTGACAATGTGGAAGAAACTGCCCATAATTCTTCCTTCCTATTAAATGGTGTGGAACGCTCCTCCTACTCTAACACCTTCACTGTCAACAATGCCTTTGAGCTGACACTGAAGGGAACCAATGCCGAAGGCGATTCCACCAGGATCGGTTTTAAAACAAATGCAGAGGCAATTACCGACAACGTACAGACGCTGGTGAACGCATACAATAACATTGTAGAGTTTGGACAGGATTACAGTGTCACCCGGCATTCCGGGAAACTGCTCCATGACATGACCTCTGTTGCCAGAAATTATTACAATGAACTGGAGGCCGTCGGACTTAATATCGAAGACAGCGGTTACATTTCCGTTGACCGGAGTCTTCTGACAGACGCTGTGACTGCTCCGGATGCCGGCGATTGTTTTTCATTGCTTAACGATTTCAAGGATTCCTTAAGCCGTAAAGCCAGCAGCGTATCCATCGATCCGATGAATTACGTCAACAAGATTGTGGTTACTTATAAAAATCCCGGACACAATTTTGCCACTCCGTATATCACTTCCATTTATTCCGGAATGATGTTAGACCAGCGTTGTTAGCCCGCACCCTGAAACGGTGCGGGTTTTCCTTTTCCTCATGGCATTCTGAAATCAATGTGCTTCCTCTATGATATCCAGCATTGTCCGTATCCGTTCTCTATAATTATGGTGCTCCCTTACCTTCCGGTAGCCATTTTCCGCAATCTGCCGCCGTTCCTCCTCGTGAACCAGATAGTACCCCGCCTTTTCCACAAGATCCTCCACGCCGTCAAAGCAGACCAGATCCTCTCCCTCTTTAAAATAGTAAGGAAGCTCCGCCTGGTAGTTGGTGAGCAGGAAGCCTCCCGCCCCCAGCACATCCCACACCCGCAGCGGAATGCCGCTTTTGATATTGGGAATGGTGAAGTTCAGATTAATCTTTGCCTGCCGGAATACCTTCGGCAGTTCACTCCAGTAATCCACAGAGCCGCGGTAGCGTATTCGCAGAAGGTCACTGACATCACTGTTGCTGTATACATCCACCTGGTAGCGTTTGGAAAGTTCAATCAGCGCCCGGCGCCGCTCTACCTCCGCGATTTTAAATCCCAAAACCGTAGTCTGGAAAATCAGCCCCAGATCCGAAAAGGAGCCTTCTGATTTTTCCAGGGTAAAATAAGACTGCAATTGTTCTAAAATATCCGTCGTCAGCATAGGCTCCACGATATTTGCCCCACTGATGTTTAACTGTGCCTCGATGACCGCATCAAAATATCCCCTCAGGTACTCCGGCAGCCTCGGTTTTATCTTATCATATGAATTCCGCTCATACAGGCTTCCCACGAATGCCACATCTGCCGTATAACAGGGCAGATCCTGTGCCGCAGACAGCACGGCATCCATCCGCTCCGTATCCACCGCCAGTGGCAGATACCAGATATGTTCCACCCCCATTCCCTTAAATTCCAGATAATTCGTCTTATCAAAGGTAAAAATATAGTTGCAGGAATT
>JBJEJC010000015.1:0-23972 GCA_051877675.1 Roseburia sp.
AAAGCATCGGCGGCGATACATGCCACGACCGACGAATCGATACCGCCGGAGAGAAAGGTGCATACCGGCACATCAGACACCATCTGCCTGCGCACAGCATCGCGCACCAGAAAAGAAGTTTTTTCCACCGTGGCAGCATAATCATCCGTGTGGGGATGACTGGTAAGCTCCCAGTAACATGTGTCCTTCACGGAGCCGTTTTGGATGGTCAGGTAGTGACCCGGAAGCACCTCGTGCAGTCCCGCAAATACGCCGCAGCCGGGTGTCCGGGCTGGACCTATGGCAAGGATTTCCTGAAGACTTTCCCGGTTGATGGCGGGTGTGCACTCCGGATGTACAAAAAGAGCCTTCGGTTCGGAACCAAACAGGAAGAAATCGCTGCATTGTGCATAAAACAACGGCTTTACTCCGGCGCGGTCCCGGTAGAGAAAAAGGGAGCCTGAGGTCTCATCCCAGATGGCAAAGGCAAAAATCCCGTTGAGGAGGGATACGAAATCGGCGCCGTGGAGAATGTAGGAATAGAGAATGACCTCCGTGTCCGAGGTGGTACTGCAGGTATACCCGGCATTGGCAAGCTCCGGCAGCAGTTCATCGGTATTGTAGACCTCTCCGTTGTAAACGATGGTGTATCGGTTTCCGTGGACGGTACGTGTCATGGGCTGTGTGCCTCTGGCAACATCCCGGATGGACAGCCTGGCGTGGGACAGTCCTGCATGGGGGGAAAGGTAAGTCCCGAAACTGTCATCTCCACGGCGGCGGAGACTTTCGTGCATCCGGGTCAGGATGTCCTCCCAGTAAGTGCTGCGTTCGGTCAGGTCACAGCGAAAATTTGTAAAACCAGCGATTCCGCACATAAATAGATCTCCATTCTTAAAAACCGGGAACCGGCAGAGCACCCGGCATATTCGCTGTTAGTATATGCAGTTTTTACGGAAAGGTACCGTTTATAAAATATTTGGAAATTTTTTTTCACTATGATACAATAGAATACGTAATCTGGAGTATGTCTGCCCGGAAGGAGAAAACGGATGAATACAAAAGAAATGCTGCGGAAGGTAACCGCTACGGCGGGAATCGTGATCATCACGATGCTTATGAGCTATCTGAATGTAATGAGGATCTGGGATGGGAGTATGTCCGATCTTCTGAACCAGAGAGGAACCGGTGTAAGCAGGAATATCTATATCATCGGTATTGACGATAAGACCCTGCAGGAATACGGGATGATTACCGATTGGGGACGGGAACTTTCGGGACAACTGGTGGAGAAGCTGAATGAAAATCCGGATGCCAGACCTGCAGTCATCGGATTCGATGTGATTTACAGTGAGTCCTCCGATGAAGCGGGAGACCGTTATTTTGCGAAAGCCTGCAAAGAGGCAGGAAATGTGGTGGCAGCTTCGTCTTTTTCCTTTAAGGAGCAGCCCGAAACAGACGAAAAAGGAACGGTGACCTATAATCCCTATTATACGGACTATGCGATTCTTCCTTATGAAGAACTGAGGGAGAGTGTGACAACGGGATTTGCCAATACCACGGTAGACAGTGACGGATATGTGCGCCAGGCAATGGCATCGATTGACTATAATGGGGAGACCGTATACAGTCTGTCTTTTCAGGTCTATAAGCAGTATAAAGAAGCAATGGGGGAAGAAGCAGTTTTCCCAAAGACCTATGGAAAGGGAAATCTTTTTTACTTTTCTTATGCAGCAAGACCGGGGAGCTATACGATGGTTTCTATGGCGGATGTGATGGATGGAACGGTGGATACCAGAATTTTTAAGGATTCTATTGTGCTGGTAGGGGCCTATGCGGTAGGGATGCAGGATGCATTCAAGCCCGCCATCACGCATAATAGTGAGATGTATGGAGTGGAGATTCACGCAAATATCATTCAGGCATTTCTGGAGGGAGAGACCAGACTTCCGGTGTCTAAGGGAATCTATGCAATATTGACCGGACTGGTCTGCGGTGTATTTTTCCTGCTGACAGATAAGGGAAGAATCCTGTGGTCCTCGGCAGCGTTTGGTGTTCTGTTTGCCGGAAATATCATATTGGTAAAAGTACTGTATCGGAACGGATATATTGCACCGGTACTTCTGATTCCTGTGGCTCTTGCTCTGATTTATGTAGTGCAACTGGTTCGCGGCTATCTGACGGAATATATGCGGAGAAGACGTGTGGTAGATGCATTTAAGCAGTATGTGGCGCCGCAGGTCGTAGATAAAATCAGCAGGGATAAGGATTTTGAATTGGTGCTCGGTGGAGAAAATCGTCATGTGGCAGTCTTGTTTGTGGATATCCGGGGCTTTACTACCATGTCGGAGAGCCTGGAACCCGAACAGGTCGTGGAGATTTTAAATGAATATCTGAGTCTTACCACAAAATCCATTTTTGAGAATGAAGGTACATTGGATAAATTTGTGGGAGACGCTACCATGGCAGTGTTTAACGCACCGTTTCATCTGGACGATTATATATTTAAAGCGGTCTGTGCAGCCTGGGATATGAAGCAGGGAGCGGCGGCAATAGAGGAAAAGTGTCTGGAACGTTTCGGGAAAAGCGTGGCATTTGGAATCGGTATCAATTGTGGAAATGCGGTTGTGGGAAATATCGGATGTGATTTCCGTATGGACTATACCGCAATCGGGGATACGGTAAATACAGCGGCACGTCTGGAAAGCAATGCAAAGCGGGGACAGATTTTAATCAGCGCGGACGTGTATGAGGCAGTGAAGGACAGAGTAGAGGTTACACCCATCGGGGAGATTCCGCTCAAGGGAAAGAGCCAGGGGGTGTTTGTTTATCAGGTGGATGAGGTAAGAAAGAAATCGGAGAAGTAGACTATGGGACAGGTATATATCATTCCGGACAGGGATGGAATCGAGCAATCGCTTTCATTAATCAGGGAAAATGACGGAGCGTTTGAGTTTAATGATTTCTGGAAGCCGGAAATATTAGATGACAGACGAAAGCAGGAGGAAATCATCGGATATTATGCGAAATACCGGACTGATTTCTCACAGGACACCATGCATGGGGCATTTCTGGATATCACAATTCACAGTGAGGACCGGCTGATCCGGGAGGCATCTGTCAGGAGAGTCCGCCAGTCCATGGATATCGCAAAACGGATGGGACTGCGGGGCGTGGTATTTCATACTGGTATTCTGGCTGGCTTTCGTGTAGACTATTATTTAGAGCATTGGCATAAGGAAAATGTCCGTTTTTTTACGGAGATTGCAGAAGAATACCCCAATCAGGAAATCCTGATGGAGAATATGTTTGATGAAGTGCCGCAGGAGCTTGCCAGATTGGGAGAAGCGATGAAGCAGGTGGGGAATTTTGGTATCTGCCTGGATTATGCCCACGGGTCGGTGACCAGATGTCCCGGAAAACAATGGGTACAGGAGCTGGCACCTTACGTCCGGCATATGCACATCAATGATAATGACCGGAAACGGGATTTACATCTGCCGGTGGGAGACGGGGAGATTGACTGGCAGGAATATGATTGCCTGATGCGGCAGTATCAGGTGAATGCTACGGTACTTGTAGAGGTAAAAGGTTATGAGGCACAGAGGAAATCATTGGAGTATTTGAAGGAACATCAGATATTTCCAGTCACCAGATAAAGCGAGGTATCTTATGAAGTTGGAATACCGGGATTTTGAGCGGATATTAAATATTGGAATCGGATTGTCTACGGAAAAGAATCCGAATAAGCTGCTGGAGGCTATTTTGGAAAACGGTATGAAGATTACCCATTGCGATGCGAGTACCTTGTATTTGTTCGAGGATAATCAGCTTGTATTCAAGATTATGAAGACGTTGTCCATGGGAGTCAGCCGCGGTGTGGATGGGGAACCCATCGATGATTTGCCGCCGGTACCGATGAAGGAGGGAAATGTATGCGCCTATACAGCCATTCATCGGGAAATCGTAAATATACCGGACGTGTATGACAGCGACAGGTTTGATTTTTCCGGTCCGAAAAAGTATGATGCGCTGACCGGTTACCGCACAAAATCACAGCTTGTCATTCCGCTTGAAAATAACGAGAATGAACTGATTGGGGTACTGCAGCTTATTAATGCGATGGATAGGGACGGAAATGTCATTCCTTTTGACCATCAGTATGATATTATCATACGTTCCCTTGGCTCAATGGCAGCCATTGAGTTGACAAATCTTTCCTATACGGAAGAGTTAAAGACGCAGTTGCGTTCCTTTGTGGAGGCATTTGCTGCGGCAGTCGATGAGAGAACACCATACAACGGCACACATACCAGAAAGGTAGCAGAATATGCCGGGGTACTGGCAGAATATATCAATAAAAAGCATGAGGCAGGAGAATGCGAAGAATGTTTTGATGAAGGTCGTAAGGAAAAGCTGCTCCTTGCGGCTCTGCTTCATGATATTGGCAAGATGGTGATTCCGCTTAGCGTGATGAACCGGGCAACCAGGCTGGACCGCGATATGGAAAAGCTGGAGAAAAGATTTGAACTGCTTGCTACCTATTACGAGGTGGACATGCTTCGGGGAAGGATTACAGAAGCAGAGTATCAGGACAAGATAACGGAGCTTAAGGAAGAACTGGAATTTATTCATAAGATAGATGCAGCCGGATATCTGGATGATGAAAATTATGCGCGTGTGCAAAAGCTTGCGGCAAGGAAATATGTCAAGGCGGATGGGACGGAAATACCATATCTGTCCGAGCGGGAAATCGAATGCTTAAGTATCCGAAAGGGAACGCTTACCGATGGGGATAGACGGCTGATGGAAAGCCACGCTGCAATGACAGGAAAGATATTGGATAAAGTACGGTTCAATAAGAATTACTGTATGGTGCCCAAGTGGGCTGCAGAGCATCACGAATTTCTCGATGGAAGCGGATATCCCAACCATCGGAAAGGGGATGAGATTGACCTGGAGACAAGGATGCTTACAGTTGCCGATATCTATGATGCATTGACTTCCACAGACCGGCCGTATAAGAAGCCGATGCCAAGGGAAAAGGCGTTTGCCATTCTGCGGAGTATGGCGGAGGAAGGGAAGCTGGAGCTGCGATTGGTCAATTGGCTTGCGGAAGCGTTGAGTGAGGAGGAGAACAGATGAAAAAGCATGTGAAAAAACACCTGGCGTTATTGACTGCAGCAGTAGTTATGGTGCTGACAGTGATGTCGTGGCTGCCTGGCAGTACTTATGAGGTGAAGGCAGTTACATCAGAGGTTCAAGTGAATAGTATAGCGGGGATAAAGAATGCATTTGATACCTGTACGGGAGACTCGGATTTTTATGTGGAGCTACAGGCAGATATAGCGATATCGGCCGATTACTTAAGCGACGGTCCGGTATTTACGCTTACGGCAGGAAAGCTCACAGTGGATTTGAATGGGCATTCGCTTGATGCCAGTGCATCGACCACCAGCGGCACGATTTTTTGTAATACCGGTGGTAATCTTACCATTACAGACAGCAGTAGCAGTAAAGGTGGAAAGGTTGTCAGTCCCCCAAATGGAGTACTTGTCCGTTCAGAGGGGGGAACCCTTGATATTTCCGGTGGAAGCTTTGAGAAGGCAGCCCAATGTTTAAGTATACAGAATACCACCGTAAATATTACTGAGGGTTCCTTTGTGACGGACAAGAACGGAAATACGGATATTGCGCTTATGCTGACCGGAGATGACAGCATCGTGACAATCAGCGGTGACAGCAACTTTGAGAGTGCTTATGGAACCATCTGGGTGCAGGATACGGTAAAGGCAGGAAGCAGCCTGACGATAGAGGGCGGAACCTTTACGGCAGATGAAAATGGAGCTTTCAGTTATGCCTGTTACGTCGGAGGTGTGTGTGAGCTTGCTGTCAGCGGAGGTACTTTCAATTTAAATGCAGATAATGGCAGCGGTCTCTATATAGGTACTGCCACAATGGATGCGCAGGTGAATATAACAGGAGGAACCTACAATGGCAGAGTCGCAAGAGGGGTATTGGATTCCTCTAATCAGAATTACACTGCATTTTACGGGGATGGTACAGGAAATAGCGGAATTTTGGGTAAGGGCTGTGTCCTGACCGATAATAAGTTTTACACGCAGGGGGATGTGGTGTTTACGCAGGGAAATGTTCAGGTGGTGTCCGGCTCTCTGCTGAAATTTAATACGCAGCGCACATGTTTAGAAAGCTTTGAGGATTCTGAGACGGTTGAGAATGTGAAGGCGGATTATTACTCCTTAGATCCGGTTTCAGTGGGAACAGACGGAACGGTATATACCAATACGGACAGTAATGCAACACCGGGCGTTGAGGAAAGCCGTGTGACAGACGGAAACATCTATGAGTTCCGCGGCTGGATGGATGAGGAGGGAACGGAGTATGCTTCGCCAGACGCTTATATCACAGCAATGGGAGGAAAAATCGAAACAACCGAGCTTAGTGGAATCTGGAATGCAAAGTCAACTACCGCTGTGGGTTTTGAGCATGCAATCACGAGTAGTCAGGCGGTAAGGGATGTCGAGGTGACGGAAGATATTACGCTTTCCGCTTCTGTGTTTGAGATGCCGCTCGATCTGCCGACGGACAGAGTCCTGAATCTTGGCGGTCATACCATAAGCTATGCTGCATCCGATAATCCTGCATTGGTTTTATACAGTGCATGGAGCATTAAGAACGGAAGCATAAACAGCAGTGACCAGGCCTGTCTTCAGATAGAGGGAACCGCTGTGCTGGAGAATGTAAATTGCACTGCGCAGAACTCTTCTTATGTGGTGGGCTTTAGCAATGTCGCCGGTGATTCCGCAAACAGGATTATTTCGGGGACATTTGAGACGACTTTAGAGGGCGGACATGCATTGCGGACTACAAAAATAGAAGAGATAGGGACGTCGGAGGACATTACGAACCTGCTAAGGGATTCCTATGCGAGCAGCACTGAAACCACCATAGACGGCGCAGCTACATATCTGAGTGCGTCAAAGCTCATTGTATCCCAGACACCGATTACCTATATCGGAAATGGTGCGGATGTGGATATGAGTTCTCATATCTACGGAGAAGAAATCCCGGTGTCTGAGCAGGCAGTCAGCAACCGGGACTACATGGGAGATATTATCATTACCGGTGTGTCGGTGGACAATCCGGTATTTGAAGTAACCGGAGAAGGAGAACCTAAGAAGCTCGTTGGTCAAAGTGCGGATACCTACAGCTATACGGTGGGTGTGGCAGAGAATACCGATGTGGGGAACTATACCGGAACGGTGAGTGTAAGCTATACCCGGATGGACGGCAGTACGGGGACGTATACGCAGGAACTGGCAGTGACAATTACACCGAAGCAGCTTACGATAACAGAGCCGTCCGTCACCAGAGAAAAAGTCTATGATGGCACGATGGAGGCGCAGGTGAAAGCGGGAGTGCTGGAGGGAGTCGTTACCGGAGATGATGTTGTTGTTACAGCGACTGCTGTGTATGAGAATGCAGATGCGGGAAGCGGCAAGCAGATATCCGTGAGCTATACGTTGTCAGGAACAGATAAAGACAATTATCTGACTCCTGTGGATGATAAGATTTCCGATGGTGTCATAAATCGCGCGGAGGGAACTGCAAGCGTCAGAATTACGGATTATTATGTGGGGCAGAAAGCACAACCCGTGGTTTCTTCTCAGACAAACGGAACGACGGCTGTGACCTTTTATTATAAGCAGAAGGATGCCGCTCAGGATACCTATACCACAGCGGAGCCGGAGGATGAGGGAAGTTATACGGTAAAAGCAGTGTTTGCGGCAACGAAGAATTATAATGCCGTTGAGGCAGTGGCAGACTTTACGGTTTCCTATATTGATACCCCGGAATGTCCATATACGCTGTTCGGAAAAAAGGGAAACGATGGCTGGTATACCTCGGAGGTTGTCATCTATCCGCCGGAGGGATATCTTATTTCTACCGGTCAAAGCGGAACCTATGAGAAATATTGTACGATAGAAAGCACGGCAGAGCCGGTAATCTATCTTAAGGACGAGAACGGGGCAGTGACCAGACCGGTACAGGTTGAAAAACTTCAGATTGATAAGAAAGCGCCGGAGATTACAGGAGTTGAAGACGGTAAAATTTATGAGGCCAGCCGGACGGCGGAGATTACGGACGACAATTTGAAGCGTGTCACTTTAAACGGAGTGAATATCCTTTTCTCAGGAACGACGGCGAATGTCCGCTTAAAGCCTTCTTCCAAAGAGTATGTGCTCGAAGCGGAAGATAAAGCAGGGAATACGGTTAAGTATACGTTTCATGTGGAGATATCGATTCGGGGTGACGGTGCCAGAAGCCTGATACGCGGAGAAGAGTATAAGCTTGGCAGCGGGTTGTGGAAGGTAAATGGCGACAATACGGTTTACAACGGAAACCTGAGTTTTTATGTCACAAATGATGGGGAATATGAATTCCAGAAGCAATAGCGGCTGAATGTAATGCATAATGGAGAACAGTATGGAAAAAAAGAAGATTTCGGGAAAGATGATAGGAGTGGCAGCAGTCATCGTTGTGGCAGTCTGTGTGGCAGTTATTTTCATGGTGATGCATTTTGCGAAGAAAGAGGAGACTTACCGCTCCATACAGATCTATGAACTGAAGGGTACGACGAAAATCGAACGGGAAGGTATCGGAGAAATAGATGCTATCGAGAATCTGTATCTGGAGTCGGGAGACCGTATCCTTGTTTCGGATGACAGTTCGGCGCGTCTGAAACTGGATGATGATAAATACATTCTGGTGGAGGAGAATTCTGTTTTATCGATTATTGCAGAGGGAAACCAGGGGGATTCTAGAACATCCATTTATCTGGAACAGGGTGCGATTACAAATGAGATACAGAATCCGCTGAATGAGAATTCAACGTATGATGTTACCACACCGAATTCCGTTATGGCGGTACGTGGAACGGTATTCCGGGTAGAGGTGTATTTTGATGAGAGCGGTGAAGTATATACCAAAGTATCTACATTTGAAGGAACGGTGGGAAGCAGTCTGATTCTTCCGGACGGAACCATGCAGGAGGAAATCCTGCTGGTGGTAGGGGGAAAAGAGGTAATTATTCATATAGATACGGAAGTGACAGAGTATTTCATAGAGCCCCGGGAAATCGATTACAGTCAGACACCGCTTGAGGTATTGGAGTTCTTAGAGGAGATTGTGAAAAAAGGAACGGAACTGCCGGATATCACTTTGAAGGAAATCGAGCAGTTGATTGAGAAACTCGCAGAGACGCTGGATGAGACCGAAGAACTCACGGAGCAGCCGGAGGATACGGAAGAACCTACAGAACAGACCGGGGATACGGAAGATACTGCGGAAACGTCAGAGAATGGAGAAGAAAACAACGCAGAGCTTTTGGACGAGAAACCGAACGGTGAAGCTACAGAAACGTCTGAGGGAGAGAATCAAGAAGAAAAACAGCCGGAACAGTCTGAAGGTGGGAACAAGGAAGAGGATAAACAGCCGGAGCAGCCGAGTGAAGCTACGGAAGAAACCGAGACTGAGTCAGAAACCGAGACTGAATCGGAGACCGAATCGGAGACCGAGTCGGAGACACAGGAGGGGGCCAAAACCTATACGGTAACCTTCATCTATAATGGGACAGTATTCGGAGAGCAGACGGTGAAGAAGGGGGAGACGGCAGCAGTACCAAAGCTGGCACCGGCAGAGACAGGAGCATGGGATTTTGACTTCTCCAAGGCGATTACCGAGGATGTTACGGTATATTGGAAGTAAATCTGAAGACAGTTGCGCAAGGAGAAGAACGTAGCAGCATATAGTGATAGAAACGGGCGGGGAATGCTACGTAATGCAGAATGAAAAAATCGAAAATCTTTTGAATCTTGCACTGGATGCTACGGAGGAGGAGCGGGAGAAATCACTGGAACTGGATGTGGGATTTGACCGTGAAGCGCGAAGCTGGGAGGTAGTGGTCAAATTCAGCGGTTCCGGGGAGACATTGGCGCGGATTTTGGCGGAGCGCTTTCCCGGAGAACGGATACTTATCACAAATCTAAGCAATGAGTATGCGATTCTTGTGATACCGGAGCATCTGGTGGAGGCAGTGGCGGCACTTCGTGAAATCGAATATATGGAAAAACCCAAACGTCTCTTTTTTGCAGTGAATAACGGGAAGCGCGCTTCCTGTATCAATACACTGCAGACCGCGGTGGAAGGGGCAGTGACGGACACGGGAAGAAACCGGCTTACCGGCCAGGGGGTGATTGTCGGGGTCATTGATTCAGGGATAGATTATTCCCATCCGGATTTTCGCAATGAGGACGGAAGCACCCGGATTCTGGAACTCTGGGATCAGACGATTCCTGCCGGAACGGTGCCGGTTTCGACTGGTTTGTCGGAATCGGCATCGTCAGGTTTATCGGAGCAGGTTCCGTCAAATCAGGAGGGCGAAGGTATCACTCCGGAGGCAGAGGAAGGTCAGACCCTTGGCGCTCCGGCGGGCTTTTCTCTCGGAACGTTGTTTGAACGTAATATCATTAATTATGCCCTGGATCAGACATCCCGGCAGGAGCAGTATGCAGTCTGCCCCAGCCGGGATTTGTCGGGGCATGGAACCCACGTGTCGGGGATTGCCGCCGGAAACGGCAGGGCTTCGGGCGGAAGATACCGGGGTGTGGCATTTGAGAGTGAGCTTATCGTGGTAAAACTTGGGGTGCCGCAGGAAAATGGATTTCCGCGGACCACCGAACTGATGCAGGCGGTGGATTTCTGCATCCGTCGTGCCCAGTCCTACGGACGACCGCTGGCGCTGAACTTAAGCTTTGGAAATAACTATGGAAGTCATTCCGGAACTTCTCTTATCGAGACCTTCCTTGACGATATGGCATCCTACTGGAAAAGCTCTATTGTGGTGGGGAGCGGGAATGAGGGAGCCTCCGCCGTGCATACATCGGGGCGGCTTGTGGCGGGAAGAAGGGAGCAGATACCCTTTTCTGTCAGCTCCTATGAGGCGGGGCTGAATCTGCAGATTTGGAAGTCGTATGTGGATGAGGTGGAGGTTTCCGTCATCCATCCGGATGGAAGCAGGATTGGTCCGCTGCGTCGGCTGGAGGAGGCACAGCGGTTCCGGCTGGGAAATACGGAGCTTCTGTTATATTACGGAAGTCCCAGCCCCTACAGCCCGTTTCAGGAAATCTATGTGGATTTTCTTCCTGTGCGGGATTTCCTGGATGCGGGGGTCTGGCAGATTGAACTGAATCCGGTTCGTATTGTACAGGGGCGGTATGATATGTGGCTGCCCTCCGGCGGAGTTCTAAATCCGGAAACCGGATTTTTGTATCCCACCGAGGAGACAACACTGACCATTCCCTCCACTGCGTCACGCGTAGTTACCGTGGCTGCATATGATGCATACTTTGACCGGCTGGCGGCATTTTCCGGGCGCGGCTATACCAGAGAGACCAACCAGGTCAAACCGGATCTGGCAGCGCCCGGTGTGGATATCAATTCCTGTGCGCCGGGAGGCGGTTATGCGGTGCGCAGCGGCACCTCTATGGCGACACCCTTTGTGACAGGCGGTGCCGCACTTTTGATGCAGTGGGGAATCACGGATGAAAACGATCCGTTCCTGTATGGGGAGAAGATGAAGGCATATCTGATTAAGGGGGCAAGGCAGCTTCCGGTGCTTACGGAATATCCCAATCCCCAGCTTGGCTGGGGGGTACTGTGTGTGGCGGATAGTCTGCCGGATTAGCGCGGAGAACAGGGGGAAAAACAGGCAGAGATGTTCCTAAAGAGAACTTTTCCGGTATTTTGCAGGAGTACTTCCAACCATGGCTTTAAACTGGCGATAGAAATGGACCTCGTTTGAGTAGCCGGAGAGCATGGCAATCTGTTCCACCGTTAAATCTGTGGTGGTGAGATAGTACTTTGCCTGCTCCATACGCAGGTGAATGAGGTCTTTCTGGAAGGATATCCCGAAAAAGTCCGTGTAGAGATGCTGGAAGTAGGAAGGACTGATACCGATTTCTCCTGCACAGCCCGCAATCGTATAGTTTTCCCCGGGACTGTTCTGCAGTTTCAGCCGAAGCAACTGCAATTGCGACTGATAGGGGAAGGCTTCAGAAGGCTGTTGTGTACGGAAAGCCATTTGGAGATGGTTGAGCAGCACGGTAAACAGGGAGTCTATATTTTCTTTTGCATATGGAGGCTGTGTGTAGGCAGCCTCCATTAATATTTGCCGGATCAGAAAGGAGAAAAGTTCTGTTCTGCCGACTGGGAAAGGAAGGTTCGTGGGCGGAAGGTTCAGAGGGAGAGGGGCAGAATCTGCCATATCCCAGTGAAGCCAGTCATCGATATAGTCGCCCTGCGGATTCCGGTAGGAGTAGGGTGTGCCGGGAGTGAGGATGAGTGCATATCCCGGCGTAACGGAAAAGTGCTGTCCGGCAATCTGAAATTCTCCGGCAGTACGGATAATCAAAAGAACATAATTGGGAACGCCTCTGGGACGTGACATGACAAATGTGCTGGGATGTCTGGACTCGCATCCGCCTTTGAAAATTTGGTACATATGACCACCTTTCCCTGTATTTTAGCAGGATATGTTAGTTTTCCCGCATTATAGGATATTAATTGCCGCATGTCAATGACTTATCATAAAATGAGGAGGTGGCGGAATGCAAAGTGATAAGCAGTGGGCGATTGCGGTGTCAGATAAGATCAAAGGAAAAATGCGGATTGTGGCGGAACGAAACAGGGATAAGATACCCTATACAGCAGTAAATGGAAGGTATGATGACTGGACGGATAAGAACATCTGCTGGTGGACCAACGGCTTCTGGGGTGGAATTATGTGGCAGTTGTACCACGCAACACAGCTTGAGTTGTATCGTGACATTGCGATTGCAGTGGAAGAAAAGTTAGATAAAAACCTCATGGAACACGGAGGAATGGACCATGACAGCGGTTTTAAATGGCTGACCACGGCGGGGGCGCATTGCCGTGTGGACGGCAGCCGGGAGTCATATAACAGAATGCTTCTGGCAGCAGATAATCTGGCGGGAAGGCTCAATCCGGCGGGAGGGTTTCTCCGGGCATGGAATGATTCCGGTGACGGCTCGAAAGCAGGCTGGGCGATTATTGACTGTATGATGAATCTGCCATTGCTGTACCGGGCATCGGAACAGACGAAGGACCCGAGATACCGGCAGATTGCAGAACTTCACGCAAGGACTGTCATGAAATATTTTGTGCGGGAAGATGGCTCGGTGCATCATATCATAGAATTTAATCCGGTGACAGGACAGTTTGTGACTGCCCATGGCGGGCAGGGGATTGGAGAGGGTTCTTCCTGGACCAGGGGGCAGGCATGGGCAGTGTATGGCTTTGTCTTAAGCTTTATACATACCGGGGAATTGTCCTACCTGCAGACCGCGGGGAATGTGGCAGATTATTTTATTACGCATATCCGGGAGAACGGGGCAGTTCCGGTGGATTTTCTGCAGCCTGCGGAATGCAGCCTGGAGGACTCCTCCGCGGCAGCGATTGCAGCCTGCGGAATGCTGGAGCTTGCAAAGCATCTGGGGAGCGAGGGCATGAAATACCGGGAAGGGGCAATGCGGCTATTGCATTTTCTGGTGGAACACAGATGCAACTGGGATGCGGAGACGGACTCCATTGTAGAAAAGTGTACGGCGGCATACCATGATAAGGAGCATGAGTTCCCGATTATTTATGGGGACTATTATCTGATTGAAGCGATATGGAAGTTGACGGGAGAAGAACTGTTTCTGTGGTAGGAAGGGAGAACGGTATGGTATTTAAGCCAAAGACAACGGACTATGAATTAAGCCCCTATACGGGAATGACGCGGGAGAGTTGGCTGGAGGCAGCAGAATATCTTCTGTCGGGTATTTTTTCAAATATAAAAACAGCAGACGAACCAGTTGTGATGCCCCGCAGGGAGACCGAGATTACATACCCCCACTCTGATACGCCGAAAGAAGTACAGGAGCTGGAGAGAAGAGCAGAATTGTTTGAAGGACTGACCCGGTCGTTTTTTGTGGCGGCTCCGCTTATGGAGAATAAACCGGGAGTTGAAATCTGCGGGTATAAGATCCGGGAATATTATAAAGCTCAGGTTCTGCGTTCCTGTACGGAAGGGGACAGCCTCTATGTTGGAAGCTATGAGGAACTGCAGAGGCTGACCGGTTACTCGGATCCGTCCCGGGCATTTCAGCAGACCGTGGAGACCTGTGCCCTTGTAATCTGCCTATGGATCAGCCGCAAAGAGATATGGGATACCTACAGCAGGGAAGAAAAGGACAGGATTGCTGCTCTTTTAACCAGCTTTGCCCATGCAAACACGGTTCCGCAGAACTGGCGGCTTTTTAATATGCTGGATATGGCGTTCCTGCACATGGAAGGCTATGAGATTGACGAGGAAATTATGCTGGATCATGCCCAGGCGATTTTAAATTATTATGCAGGGGACGGATGGTATCGGGACGGACAGAGCTTCGATTATTATTCCTGCTGGGCATTTCAGGTCTATGCACCGCTTTGGAATCAGTGGTATGGTTATGCATATATGCCGGATATTGCAGCGAGGTTTGAAGCAAATTCCAATAAACTTATGGAGACCTATGCCGATTTCTTTGACCGGGACGGTTTCACGAATATGTGGGGCAGAAGCGGCATTTACCGCAATGCTGCCACAAGTGCCTTTGACGGGAATCTGTTTCTGGAAAAAAGTGCAGTGGATCCGGGGCTTGCCAGAAGGATTTCCTCCGGTTCTCTGCTGCAGTTTCTGACCAGAGAGGACTTCCTGGATCAGGGAATTCCGACGCTGGGCTTTTACGGGCAGTTCCTGCCGCTGGTACAGGGGTATTCCTGCGCAGAATCCCCGTTCTGGTTTGGCAAGGCATTTCTCTGTCTGCATTTGCCCAAAGAGCATCCCTTCTGGACAGAGAAGGAGAATAATGGCACCTGGGAGAAGCTGAAGAAGGGGGAGGTAAAGGAGACGGTTCTGAATGGTCCTGCGCTGTGCTTTACGAATCATGAGGCGAACGGTGAGACGATTCTTCGAACCGGAAAGGTCGTAAAGAACGGGGAAGATTTCCATGGAATGTGGAATTATTCCAAGCTTTCCTACAATACCAAATATCCATGGGAATCCACACCGGGGACGGAGGACATACCAAATGCCATGGTTGAGTCACAGCAGTATGTGCTTTTGGATAGCACCTCCGGCAGCCGGATGCGGGCAAATGCCACATTCTGGAATGGAAGCAGAGACGGCGTGCTGTATCGCAGGCAGTTTTTTGGCTACAGTCTGGACTATGAGACGACCTGGATACAGGCGCTCAATCTGGCAGATTTTCCCGTGGCACACGGCATCCTGCGGGTGGATAAGCACCGTCTGTTCCGAAGACCGGTGGAGCTTACGCTGGGGGCATATGGCTTTCCCGATAACGGAACGGAAATCCGGGAGCGGACGTGTGGAAATGCAAAGGCAATCATTTTAAAGGGAAGGGATTTTACGGGGCAGGAGAAACAGCTTGCCATGACGATCTATGACGGATGGTCCAAGCTGGATGTACTGCACAGCACGGGAAGTAATCCGGATTCGGAGAAATCGATTGTAGTATATGCGAAGACCGCATTTACGAAGCAGTACGGAGGGCGCGAAAACTATGTGATGATTTCCCAGGTCATTACGAAGGAAAGCACAGAGGATTTCACAGAGGAAGAGCTGTTTCCGCTACAGTCGGTGACCTATGAGGATATGGCAGGAAAGGGGTTATACGGCACGGTACGGCTTGTGTTGAAGGATGGAAGCGTGAGAAATGTGAATTTCGAGGGCATAGAAGGCTGCCTGATGCTGTGAGAGGGTTCACGGTTATGTGATTGGATTTCCGGTTACGATGATTGAAATTTTTACGGTTCCTGTGCTACAATAAAAGCAATAATTCTGACAGGAAGAAAGGAACGGGAAAAGCATGACACGTAGGCAGTTATTCAGACTGTGCAATTGCATACTGATGGTCTGGACGCTGCTTGCAGCCTGCTTTTATACCGGGATTGACGGAACGAAGGAGCTATTCTGCGGGGGAGTGTGTGAAGAGGAGACACTTTCCGGTACACAGATGATTTCCGGAGC
Organism: Roseburia sp.; assembly: GCA_051877675.1. Classification (GTDB taxonomy): domain Bacteria; phylum Bacillota; class Clostridia; order Lachnospirales; family Lachnospiraceae; genus Roseburia. Next base: position 16,151 of record JBJEJC010000015.1, read on the forward strand.
GGATCTTGTGCTGATGCGGGAAAAGTCATTGCGCATGGGAGAACTGTCAGTTTTATCCGGAAGCCGTCAGGAGAGTGTGTCCTGTCAGCGGAGAAGCCCGATCATTTCCGGATTTACGCTGCCGGCGGTTCTGCCGCAGGTGTTTAAGCAATTCTGGAGTACCTATCGCAAATGTGGGGAAAGGAATATGCTGCGGAGTATGCTTCTGGTGTGGTTTCTGTGTCGGTCGGACGGCAAAAAGGCCGCACTGGCGCTTCATATAAAATAGCAGATAAAATATTTTATATGAGGTGAGAAAAATGAATATTGTGATGTGGATTATGATGCTTGTAGGCGGAACGGTGGGAATCTTTGCCAGTCTTTTTCTTTTTATTGGGATACCCGCAGTGGTGATTTGGAAAATATACCGCAAGCTGCGCTACAAGATTGCTCTGTATGATTAATAACCGCATTACTGGCGGGAAAAGTCCATAGTAAAGCCCGGCTATAGGGGAAACCTATAGCCGGGCTTTATGATGTGCGCCTTGCAGCGCACATTTCTCTGCTACAGAACGCTTATCGGAAGCTCTTTACCCAGTTGATCAGGGAATCATGATATACATTGTCATACACATCCTTTTTCATCTGCTCCGTGACAGGACCGTTTTTCTCCATAATGGCGAGAATGGCTTCCTGCAGACCGGCAATCTTTCCTTTTTCAAAGGCATCGCGGCAGGCAGGGTCCATCTTTGGCTCCGCGTCCGCCGGAACGTCAGAAGCGGCGGAAGAAACAGGTGCACTCTTGGTTTCCATAGCCACTGGGGCAGCGGAAACAGGTTCTGTCTTTGGTTCCTCATTCACTGGAGCAGCGGAAACGGGGGCAGAAGCAGGCTCTGCCGTTTTCTCCACAGCTTCCGGGCGGTGGAAAGACTCGGGGCGGATTACCGCCACGTCGTCCGTTCTGGGACAGCTGGCATCATCCGTACATGGAACCCAGATATCCCCGGAGTTGGCGTGAATAGTTACGACAATAGTTCCGTTGGAAACGGACACTTTTTCTCCGGAGAGGACACCCTGGTAGACAGCGGCATTTCCGGCGGGAAGTGTCATGGTATAATCACTGTCGTCATTATTGACGGTGACAATGGCAGAAGCCTGGCTGGTATTTCTTGAAAAGGCATATTGACGGTTTGTCAACTGCAACTGCTGATAATCACCGTAGGAGAGCGCCGGAATGCTCTGACGCGCGTGTCCCAATGCAGCAACCAGACGGGTGCAGGGATTATCGGTAACGGCATTCTCGTAATCGGAAAGAGAGAGCGCGGGACGCAGGGAAGCGTCGGAAAACTGCTCCTTTTTTCCTTCAATGCCGAACTCGGAACCATAATAGATGGACGGAATACCGGGCAGTGTGTAGAGCAGAATGTGAACCGGGGCAAAATGTGCTTTATTGGTAAGCTTGGTGTAGATACGCTCCACATCATGGTTATCTACGAAGTTGTAAAGCTTTAAGCCGTCGGGACGGTTGCCACCCATCTCGTAAAGACGCTTTACTGTGTGGGCAATTTCAAAATAGTTGTGATCATTGTGACCGGAGTAGAGCGCCTTGTGGAGCTGATAGTTGGTCACGGAGTGCAGGGTGCCTTCATTGACCCAGCGGCTGTAATCGCCGTGAATAACCTCTCCCATAAGCCAGAAATCCGGTTTCACTTCATTTGCTACGCGGCGCAGGGACTTCATGAAATCAAAATCCAGTACATCTGCGGCATCTAAACGGATTCCGTCGATATCAAATTCTTTGACCCAGAAACGGATTACATCACAGATATAATCGCAGACGGCGGGGTTCCGCTGGTTCAGCTTTACCAAAAGATTATAGCCGCCCCAGTTCTCGTAGGAAAAACCGTCGTTATATTCATTATTTCCGCCAAAGTTCACGTTGCAGTACCAGTCTTTATAAGGAGAATTCTCACGTTTCTCTTTGATATCCTGGAAAGCGAAGAAATCTCTTCCGGTGTGGTTGAATACGCCGTCCAGAATGACTTTGATGCCCTGCTTGTGGCATTCCGCCACAAAATCTGTCAGATCCTTGTTGTCGCCGAGACGGCTGTCAAGTTTTTTGTAGTCGGTGGTTTCGTAGCCATGCCCCACGGATTCAAAAAGGGGACCGATGTAGAGGGCATTACAGCCAATCTCGCGGATATGGGAAATCCAGGGAAGCAGTGTATTTAACCGATGAACCGGCGCTCCGTAAGGATTTTCCTTAGGCGCCCCGGTAAGTCCCAGAGGGTAGATGTGATAGAAGATTGCCTCGTCATACCAAGCCATGTTTGTGTTCCTCCTAAAAAGATATTTCTTACATATAGTATAATACAAGTGTACATTCATTATATCATGAAACCGATTTCATGACAAGAAATAGTACCAAGGTATTATAAAATAAATTTTCTGAAAATTCTTATAGCTTTTCCGGAGCTAAAGAAGTATAATAAATTTATGGCAATTGGTCTTGAAGTTTTCTGACGTAAGGCAGGAGGTGTATTTATGCTTGACACATCCGGTTTGCAGGAAAGAACGTTTGAGGCATTTTCGAATACAAACAAGAGCAGTTATCTTTTTCTGTGTAATATGAGGACGAACGTTTCCAGATGGTCGAAAAACGCAGTAGAGTATTTTGATCTTCCCGGTGAGTACATGTATGACGCGGGGGCTATCTGGGAAACATACATCCATCCGGAAGATTTGGAACAGTATCTTAGGAATTACGAGAGAGTTATTACCGGCGTCTCAAAATGGCAGGATTTTGAATATCGTGCCAGAAATCGTGACGGCAATTATGTGGTGTGCACCTGCCGTTGCACGGTGCTGAAGGGGGAAAACGGACAGCCGGATCTTTTTTCCGGAACCATTGTAAACCATGGTATCATCGACAATATCGATCCGATTACGAATCTTCACAATAATCAGGAATTCATGAGACAGTTGAACCGCATGATTGCGGCGCAGCACTCGTTGGTTGTTCTGAAGACGGGAATCAGTATGTTCAGCCGTATCAATGTAATGTATGGCACGATGTGCGGCAATGAAGTCCTGCGGCAGTTTGGGGAGCGGCTGCGTGACATTGTGGGGGACCAGGGAAAGGTATACCGGCTGGACGGCGCTAAATTCGCAGTTTGTCTTCCGGGCTGGACGAGAGAGATGGTTGAGGAACTGTACAGCAGGATTCAGCGTATGGCGCATCAGGATATAAGTCTGGAATCCCTGACGGTACCGCTTAAGGTGGCAGGAGGAGCTGTGATTCTTGAGGATTACAGCGGAACAGCGGATTCTGTCAGGAGCAGTCTTGCCTATGCCTTAAATCAGTCCAAGCATGCCCATCACGGAGAACTGGTTTTCTTCCGGGATGTGGTACAGAATGGAGACCGGAAAAATCTGGAGCTTATTGCGGTGATTCACCAGAGCGTCATGAAGGGCTGCGACGGCTTTTATCTCTGCTATCAGCCATTAGTGGATGTGGGGAGCGGCAGGATTATCGGTATGGAGGCGCTGGTGCGCTGGAACCAGGAGCCGTATGGAGAAATCCCGCCGGGACAGTTCATTCCGTGGCTGGAGGAGGATCCAGGATTTTTCCATCTGGGCAACTGGATTATGATGCGTGCCCTCACCGATGCAGTACGGATCCGGGAAAAGATAAAATCCAAGTTCATTTTGAATGTGAATATAACAGCCTCACAGTTGGAGCGCCGGGAATTCCGGGAGACTGTGCTTGGTATGCTGGAGGAGACCGGCTTTCCGCCGGAGGATTTCTGTATGGAGCTGACAGAGCGGTGCAGGGAGCTGGATCAAAAGTTTTTGAAAGCAGAAATGGCTTTCTTCCATTCCTATGGAATCAAGCTGGCGCTGGATGATTTTGGAACCGGCTTTTCCTCGCTGGAATTGTTGCGGGAGCTTCCGGTGGACGAGCTGAAGGTGGATATGTCTTTCGTCAGGGATATTCACAATAAACCGGTAAATCAGGCGATTATTCAGAGCGTAGTACAGTGTGCAAACACCATTGGCATCAAGACCTGTATTGAGGGTGTGGAGGATGCCCATGTGAGTGAATTCCTACGGCAGTATGATGCCACCTACTATCAGGGGTATTATTATTCCAAGCCGGTACGGATTGAGCATTTTGAAAAACTGGTTGACGCTTAAAAGGCTGGTGTGCGGAGGTATACTCCACACACCAGCCTTTTTGGGTAAAACGGGATTGTTTTACTGATCCGTGTCTGCCAGATTATTCAACTGCCGTTTTACGTTATCGGCAGTTGTAAGTACCAGATCGGCGGAAGCAGATATTTCTTCTGCGGCAGCGGCAAGGTTTTCCACTCTGCCGTTTACGTTAGAAATGGTCTGCATCAGCTGCTCGGAATCGCTGATAATCTTATGGATGGAAGAAACAATCTGTTCCTGATTCTCATTGCTCTTGCTTGCCGTATCCCTGGAGTTGGTGGAAAGATTGTTAATCTCATCAGCCACCACAGCAAAGCCGCGTCCGGCTTCTCCGGCTCTTGCCGCCTCAATGCTGGCATTTAATGCGAGCAGATTGGTCTGTGAGGCAATGGAAACCACTTCCGCGTTATTCTGGGATAATTCCTCCAGAAGGGAATTAATCTGTGTCAGGGAATCACTCAGATTATTGCAGAAGCGTGAAATTTCACTCATTTCCGCAGCAATTTCAGAACTTTCCTCGGCATTATTGTTGTTGCCCTTTGCCATATTATCCACTGCTTCATAAAGCGTTGTAAAATCGTCGTTGACATTTTCGATGGTGGAAAGTACATTCTGGTTGCGCTGTTCAATGATGTTTTTCTGTTCCTCCGTTTCTCTGGCGAGGGTGTGGGCAAGCTCACGTTCCTGTTCCACCTGATTTTTAATATAGTAAATACAGTTTTCCTTCCGGTTGAAACCATTGTAAATGGCAACTGCCATGTCCCTGCAGGTATTGTAGCCGCAGCAGGAGCAGTTGATGGACTGCTCTGTGGCAGTATGTTTATCCATATCCTGGAAAATGGCCTGCAGCTCACTTTCGGTGGGAAGTTCACATTTGCAGGTGCCGGACAGGTCCGTGTAGGTGCGCAGATAGTCATTCAGGTTAAGATGCTTAAACTGCTGGTTTAATTTTTTGAGGCGCTTTGCGGGACTGAGCTTTTTGGACCAGGCGCTGGCCGCTGTGTTTTTCTTGCAGGCTTCCCGGATCTCCAGCAGATGGTAGAGGGCATCATCGGTCTGTGCCAGTGCGGGATCGGTGGCAGTGCCACAGAGACAGCCGTCTGCACAGTTTAAGGCATCGATGAAAAGGTAAGGAGTCTTATCCTTTGCGATACGCTCCTTATTCTGCTGCAGAAAATGATACATGTGCTTTTCCCCCTCTACCTGGCGGATAAAGACACTCTCCCCTAAGAACCAGTATACATTTTCCTTCAGTCCGCCCGGGGTGGGGTAGATGGAACCCAGACCGTATTCAATCTCATCGGAGCAGAAGGAACCGGAAATATGATGTTCCCGTACGTATTTCATGAGATGCTCAAAGGTGACATTGTACTGGATGATTCCCTTGTTGGCGGGCGCTTCCATTTCCATCTTTTTGGCAATGCAGGGACTGATGAATGCCAGTTTATCGGTTATCCCCATTTCCTTGCGGGCATAGATGGCGGCACACATCATAGGGCTCTGCACCGGAAACAGCTTCGGAAGAAGCTCCGGCAGATAGCGCTCAATATATCCGACTACAGCGGGGCAGGGCTGTGAAATGCCCCCTGTGAAATTGTTTTCTTTAATATAGTTTAAGTATCCCCAGGTAGTGATGTCCGCACCAAAGGACACACTGATGATGCGGTTGACACCAAGTTGCTTTAATCCGCCCAATACACTTTCGTATTCTTTGGGATAGTTTGCCTTGAATGCGGGGGCAAGAAGCAGGGAAACCTGTTCGCCTCTTGAAAGCGCTGCAAAGAATTCCTCCGTATCATCCCGGAATTCCCTCGCGTGATGTTCACATACATCAAAACAGGCACCGCAGGCGATACAGCGGGCACCATCCACTTCAATCCGGTTTTTACCGTCTGCTTCGTAAGATACGCAGGCACCCATGGAACTGCAGGCGCTGATGCACTTGTTACACCCGATACATGCATCGTTTGTAAATACCAATGACTGATGATCCAGCATACTTCGAAAAATCCTCCTCTTTAGAAAAAATCAACAATTTTTTGTTTATATTATATCAAAAATTGGTACTTCTGTCATGCACAAAAAGGACGTTTGTCTGAAAATAGTTATAGGAATTACCTATAACCGGTTGAACTCTTTTCATATTAGACAAGTAGGAAAACTGGTGTTATGATGACATCAGATGTAAACAGGAAAACAAATAAACCGGTATATAAAAAGGAGATTACTTATGGCAAAGAAAACGTATGCAGAGAGAAACCTTAAATTTGAGACGTTACAGCTTCATGTAGGACAGGAACAGCCGGACCCGGTGACCGATGCGAGAGCGGTTCCAATCTACCAGACCTCCTCCTACGTATTCCGCAACAGTGAACACGCGGCAGCAAGATTTGGCTTAAGCGATGCCGGGAATATTTATGGCAGACTGACCAACCCCACCGAGGATGTGTTTGAACAGAGAATTGCAGCCTTAGAGGGCGGTGTGGCAGCGCTGGCTGTGGCTTCCGGTGCGGCTGCCATAGCCTACACCTTTGAAAACCTGGCTCATGCCGGAGATCACATTGTTTCTGCGAAAAATATTTATGGCGGAACCTATAATCTGCTGGCACATACCTTAAGTGAATATGGTATTACCACCACTTTTGTGGATATTTTTAATGAGGAGGAAGTGAATCAGGCAGTGCAGGAGAACACCAAGGCAATTTTCATTGAGACCCTGGGAAATCCCAACTCCGATGTGGTGGACATTGAGGGGGTGGCAAAAATTGCCCATGCCCACAAGATTCCTCTTATCGTGGACAATACCTTTGCAACACCGTATCTGGTACGTCCCATCGAATACGGTGCAGACATTGTGGTCCACTCCGCAACGAAATTCATCGGCGGGCATGGCACCACCATCGGAGGTGTCATCGTTGACAGCGGAAAATTCGACTGGGAAGCCAGCGGCAAGTTCCCGTCTTTAACAGAGCCGAACCCCAGCTATCATGGAATCAGCTTTACCAAGGCGGTGGGAGCGGCAGCCTTTGTGACGAAAATCCGTGCTATTTTACTCCGTGACACCGGGGCAACACTTTCCCCGTTCCATGCATTTATTTTCCTGCAGGGGTTGGAAACCCTGTCACTGCGTGTGGAACGTCACGTGGAGAACGCCTTAAAGGTGGTGGAGTACTTAAACAATCATCCGCAGGTGGAGAAGGTGCATCATCCCTCTGTTTCCGATGACCCGGAGCAGCAGAGACTGTATAAAAAGTATTTTCCGAATGGCGGCGGATCCATCTTTACCTTTGAAATTAAAGGGGATGATAAGAAAGCGAAAGAATTTATTGATAATCTGGAGCTGTTCTCTCTGCTTGCCAATGTGGCAGATGTGAAATCCCTGGTGATCCATCCGGCATCTACCACCCATTCCCAGTTGAATGAGAAGGAACTGGAGGAGCAGGGAATCCGCCCGAATACCATCCGCCTCTCGATTGGAACGGAGAACATTGATGATATTATCGAGGATCTGGAGGAAGCATTTAAGGCAGTGAAATAGAAGACGAAACGGAGAAATGTCTCTGGGTGTGGGGACGTAGCTATTCTTAAAAAGGGGACGTAGCTTTTCTTAACAAAAGCTACCCCCCCT
>JBJEJC010000016.1:0-23965 GCA_051877675.1 Roseburia sp.
CTGACGCAACCCGCCGCAGGCGGAGAATCCTGCGGAGCAGGATTCTTTTTTGTTTTGCAAATGTTAGGAATTATTTGAGGAGGATGTAGTGTATGCAGACAGAAAATAAGAACAATGGTCTGGTGCCAGATGGTATAACAACCATGGCGGAGGGAATAAATTTGTATAGAATTTATTGAGAAATGGAAGTATAATATAGAAAAGACAGATTACGAAAGGAGCTGGGGGAGACATGGGAATAGCAGAATTGACAGCTAAAATTGAGAGTTTGTCGGAAGAAGATTATAATATGGTAATTATGCTTGTAAATAGGTTGGCCGAGAAGTCAGAAATGTGTGGACTTCAAAAATTGAGCGAGGATGAGTTGGTGGAACAACTCTCCGAGTCAATTAGAAAAAGTGACATGGGAGCAGCAAAATCTGCCCAAGAAGTATCACGAAGCATGAGGGAAAAATATGCAGTTTAATGTAGAAGTTTCAGAATTGGCAGAACGACAGTATGATGAAATTCTGTCATATATTGCATATGAATTGAAAAATCCTCAGGCATTAAAGAATGTCATGGATGACTTTGACGATACAATTAAAAAGTTGGAAAAGATGGCAGACAGATTTGGATATTGTAATAGTAATCGTTTGAAAGAGATGGGATTACATAAAATTAACTTTACCAAGCATAGGTATTTGTTTGTATATCGCGTGAACAAATCACAAGTAATCATTGAGGGAATGTATCATGAGATGCAGGACTATGAAAATTCAATATAATTTTTTGTGGCGAATGAAAAAATTTCTTGTATTTTAACCTGTGATATGGTAGGATGAGTGAAAATTCTGGAAGGACAAATGCTATGAACACTTATTTCATGAACAGTTTAAGGCGCAGACAGAGACGTAAACCCTTGTAACGTGTGCAGAATATCTCCGCATGGTTCAAGGGCTACGTCTTGTTGCTGTGCGGGACTGTTGATAGGTGTCATAGATTCAGGACCGTATTAGATTTAGTGAAAGCTAATTCCGATACGGTCTTTTTTTATACCTTATAGGATTCCGGTATCAAAATACAATAAGTGAAGGAGAACAGTATGAAAAAGGTATTATGTGAAAAGGCAGCTAAGATGTTGGACGGGATTTCCTGTGAAAAGCTTTTGGAGCTCATGGAAGTCCCGGCAGATGAAAAAATGGGTGATTATGCAATTCCCTGCTTTTCCCTGGCAAAAGTGCAGCACAGAAATCCGGCTGCAATTGCAGCAGAACTGAAAGAGCAATTGTCCATGGGAATGTCGGAGCTGGGGATTGCCAGAGTTGAAAATGTCGGCGGATACTGTAATATTTATGTAGACCGGACGGAATTTGTGAAGCAGGGCAGCGCAAAAATGTCGCAGGAAAATTTCGGAGTGAAGCAGACCGGCACGGGAAAGACAGTCTGTATGGATTATTCTTCCCCCAATATTGCCAAGAACTTTCATGTGGGACACTTAAGAACTACGGTCATAGGAAACTCGCTGTATAAAATTTACAGTAAGCTGGGATATCAGGTGGTGCGGATTAATTATCTGGGTGACTGGGGAACGCAGTTTGGAAAACTGATTACTGCCTATAAAAAATGGAGCAGTAAAGAGGAAGTGGAAAATGGCGGGATTGACGAGCTGCTGCGATTATATGTAAAGTTCAACGCGGAGGCAGAAAATAAGCCGGAACTGATGGAGGAGGCGCGGGCCTGGTTCGTCAAAATGGAGCAAAACGATGAAGAAGCCTTGTCCGTCTGGCGCTGGTTCAAGGAAATAAGCATGGCTGAGTTTACTCGCGTGTATCAGTTATTAGGTGTTTCCTTTGACACCTATAGCGGAGAGAGCTTTTATCGGGATAAGGTTCCGGCACTGGTAGAAGAGCTGGAGAAAAAGAAGCTGTTAAAGGAGAGCCAGGGTGCAAAAATCATAGATATGGAAGCCTATGGTATGCCGCCGTGCCTGATTACCAAGAGTGACGGAGGCTCCATCTATCATTCCCGTGATATTGCCGCGGTGATTGACCGGAAGAAAACTTATGATTTCGATAAATGTCTGTATGTGACGGGGTTGGAACAGACGCTGCATTTCGAGCAGGTTTTTAAAGCAATAGAGCTTATGCAGTATGCATGGTATCAGGATCTGGTCCATGTCCCTTACGGGCTGGTCAGTCTGGACGGGGAGAAGCTTTCCACCCGAAACGGGAATATAATATATGCAGAAGATATTTTAAAGGAAGCAATTGCCCGTGCCATGAACTCCATTAAGGAGAAAAATCCGACACTGGAGGACAAGGAGACGGTTGCCCGCCAGGTTGGGGTGGGAGCAGTTATCTTCCATGATTTATACAATCAACGGATAAAAAATATTGATTTTTCCTGGGAGGATGTTTTGAGCTTTGACGGAGCAACAGGTCCTTACGTGCAGTACACCTATGCGCGTGCAAAAAGCATTTTAAGAAAAAATCCGCAAGGGGAGGTCGGCACCAAAATCGATGCTGCGGTATTGACGGATGAGGTTACATTTGTACTCATAAAGGTTTTGCTGGGCTATGAGGATGCAATTTGCAACGCGGCAGAAAAATATGAGCCGTCCATAATTGCAAGATACCTGTTTGCCCTGACTTCTGCATTTAACCGCTTTTATCATGAGTGTCCCATTCTGAATGCAGCGGAGGAAGAGAGAAAAGCCCGCCTGCTGCTGGTTGATCTGGTGCAGCGTGTAATCTCGGATGCCTGCAGTCTGCTTGGCATGGAGTGCCCAGAGGAAATGTAAGTGCCCTTCGGAGGCGTAATTCTGTGGTAGCATTCTTTTGGAATTGGGATTGCCACAACCCCCGCTCCCGTTGTATAATGTCCCATAGAAAAAAGTACAAGGAGAGCAGAAGAATGGGAAAAGATGTCATTATTGCCTGTGATTTTAACAGCAAGGAAGAAGTAATTTCGTTTTTAGGTAAATTTAAAGAGGAAAAGCCCTTTGTAAAAATCGGGATGGAGCTTTTCTATGCGGAGGGACCGGAAATCGTGCGCACCATCAAGAGCATGGGACATAAGATATTTCTGGACTTAAAGCTTCATGATATTCCCAACACCGTAAAGAAGGCTATGGCGGTGCTGTCCGGTCTGGATGTGGATATGTGCAATGTGCATGCGGCGGGTACGAAAGCGATGATGGAGGCGGCAATCCAGGGGCTGACCCGGGCAGACGGCAGCAGACCGTTATTGATTGCGGTGACCCAGCTTACCTCTACCAGCGAGGATGTAATGCAGCAGGAGCTGTGGATTGACAAGCCCATTGACGAGACCGTGATGCATTACGCAAAGAATACCATGGAAGCGGGGCTTGACGGCGTGGTATGCTCTCCGCTGGAAGCCGGCAAGGTGCATGAGGTATGTGGGGATAAGTTCCTGACAATCACACCAGGAGTGCGATTTGCGGACGGTGATGTGGGTGACCAGAAGCGTGTTACCACACCGGCGAAGGCAAGGGAACTTGGCTCCGATTATATTGTGGTGGGAAGACCTATCACCCAGGCGGCAGACCCGGTGGCGGCGTACCGCAGATGCGTAGAGGAATTTGTTGGCTGACATTGAGAGGAATCGTATGAATACACCGAGACGGGGCATAAGCGGCAGTACACTGAAGCTGATTGCCATTATCACTATGTTAATTGACCATGTGGGGGCTGCTGTGGTGGCGCGTATGCTGCTCCAGTACCGTGCAGACATACCGGTTATGATTGGAATACGGGAAAGCATGGACTATGAGACGCTGTATACCATTTACCGGGTGATGCGCAATATTGGACGGGTGGCATTTCCCATATTCTGCTTTCTTCTGGTGGAGGGCTTTCTACATACCAGAGATTGCAGAAAATATGCACTGCGGTTGGGACTGTTTGCTTTGATTTCAGAGATTCCCTTTGATTTGGCATTCAGCAGCAGGGTATTGGAGTTTGATTACCAGAATGTATTTTTCACGCTCTTTCTGGGACTGCTGACAATGATGGCGTGCCATGAAGCGGAAAAGCGTCTGGCGGACAGGATGTGGCTCAGGGTGCTGTGCTGTACCGTGATATTGTTCGCGGGAATGGGAGTGGCGTATCTGCTCCATACGGATTACGATGCACTGGGTGTACTGTGTATCATGGTGCTGTATGTGTTTCGGAACAGCAGGCTCTACCAGGTGGTGGCGGGCGCACTGTCCTTTGTATGGTGGGAATTCTGGGCAATTGCCGCATTTGTTCCCATTTATTTTTACAATGGACAGAGAGGATGGAAACTGAAATATTTCTTTTACTTATTCTATCCGGTACATCTGTTGATTTTGTTTGCAATCTGTCACTTCCTGGGAATTGACGGAGTTGCGGTTGTATGAAATAGGAGTGTTCTATGGAAATATCAAACCAGACCAGGAAACATCTGTTACAGATCATCGCCTTTGCGGTGCTCTTGTACTGCGGTATTGAGCACTTTGATGTAGTGCTGGGGGTGCTGCGGTTTATACTGGGGCTTGTGGCTCCGTTTTTTGTCGGCGGTGCGATGGCGTTTGTGTTTAATGTGCCTATGCGTGCCATCGAGAAGCATCTTTTTGCCGGGAAGAAAAAACTGGAGAAGTGGAGACGCCCGCTGGCATATGTTTTGACACTGCTTATCGTGGTGGGGATTATCGCGCTGGTTATGGTGGTGGTAGTGCCGGAGCTGGGGAATACGATTGGGATGCTGGTGACACAGATTCCCATAGCTTTTGGGCAGGTCCAGAAGTGGCTTGAGCAAATTCCGGAGCAATATCCGGCGTTGGCACCGGCGGTGGCGGAGCTGGATATCGACTGGTCTTCGGTTTCAGCCACCGTGGTGGGCTTTGTACAGTCTCTGGCATCAGGGCTTTTGAACTCCGGTGTTGAGCTGTTCTCTGGGATTGTAAGCGGAGTGGCAACGGCGGTCATTGCGTTTACATTTTCCATTTATGTGTTGTTCCAGAAAGAAAAGCTGTCCTGTCAGGTTCGTCAGGTTATGTATGCGCTGCTGCCGAATAAGGCAACAGAGAAAATAATTGATGTGGCGAAGCTGTCAAATCAGGTGTTTTCCAGCTTTCTGTCCGGGCAGTGCGTGGAAGCGGTGATACTTGGAACCATGTTTGTCGTCGCAATGAGCATTTTTCGGATGCCCTATGCCATGCTTACCGGAATGGTGATTGCGGTGACGGCTCTGATTCCGATTTTTGGCGCGTTCATCGGCTGTGCGGTGGGGATGCTTCTGATTGTGATGGTCAATCCGATTCAGGCAGTGTGGTTTCTCATTCTGTTTCTGGTGCTGCAACAGATTGAGGGAAATCTCATTTATCCGCATGTGGTGGGCAGTTCCGTGGGACTTCCGTCCATCTGGGTTCTCGTGGCGGTGACACTGGGAGGCAATCTGTTCGGAATCCTGGGAATGCTGGTTTTCATCCCAATCTGTTCGGTGCTGTACGCATTGTTCCGCAGATTTGTGAAACAGCGTCTGAAGGAGAGGAAAGTTCCGGAATGTAAGTGGAAAGACTAATAGTAAAAGGACTTTAGAAAAAGCCGATTTCTTTCTAAAGTCCTTTTCGATTGATATATGTAAACCTATGGGAAACGAAAAACCAGGGAGGTAAAGCCCATAGGAGAATTTTTGGTCGGAGCTGACAGAACCCCTCAGCACATGATTAGAAACTCAACAGCTCCTTTTGATGATTCTATCTTACCGAATAAATGTGTACGAATCTTGACGGCAAAATGAAAAAAATCTTAAGAACCTCTAACGAATTTCTAAATTATGGAAAGGAGCCGGAAATGCGCCGGCATGCAAGCCGGGCGTGCGTGAAATGGCTATGCTTGGAGAATATCTGGACAAAGTACGGGAGCAGAACCCGTTGATTCACAATATCACAAATTACGTCACGGCAAATGATGTGGCGAATATGCTTCTTGCCTGCGGAGCCAGTCCGATTATGGCGGATGATCCGGGAGAGGTAGAGGAAATTACGGCATTGTGCCGGGGGCTGCACATCAACCTTGGAACGCTGAACCGGCGAACCGTGGAGTCTATGCAAAAGGCGGGACGCCTTGCGGAAAGCATGGGGCATGCAGTGCTGCTGGACCCGGTAGGAGCAGGGGCGAGCAGACTTCGGATGGATACGGCGCTGCGGTTGTCTGAGGCCATCCATTTTGATGCAATCCGGGGAAATATCTCGGAAATCCGCACACTGGCGGGAGAACTTAGGCTGGGGCATGGCGCGGCCGGAGAAGCGGCAGATGTGTGTGGCGGTGCTTCCGTGGAAGAAGCAACTGGAACAAGCGATGCCACCGGGATAACCGGAGTACACAGTCATGGAGTTGATGCGGTGGCGGAGGACGCGGTGACGGAGGATAATCTGGAAAAAGCTGTGGAGGAAGTCAAAGGCATTGCAAGAACACTGGGGAGTGTGGTTGCGGTGACCGGAGCCATTGATCTGGTCACGGATGGCATTACCTGCTACTGCATTCGCAATGGAAGATGGCAGATGAGTTGGATTACCGGTACAGGCTGTCAGCTTTCCGGGATGATGACGGCATTTCTTGCGGCAAATCCGGGGGAGACACTTCCGGCAGCAGCGGCGGCGGTCTGTGCCATGGGGCTGGCAGGTGAGATTGCCTGGAGCCATATGGCAGAGGCGGACGGCAATGCGACCTATCGGAACCGGATTATTGATGCAATGTCCCACATGACCGGGGCAATACTGGAAGAAGGAGCGGATTATGAATTGCGATAAAAAGGATTTACTGTTGTATGCGGTGACAGACCGTAGCTGGCTGCATGGGAAAAGTCTGTATGATCAGGTGGAGGAAGCCATTTCGGGAGGTGTGACCTTTGTTCAGCTTCGGGAAAAGGAGCTCGAGGAGGAAGCCTTCTATAAGGAAGCGTTAGAGATTCAGAAGCTTTGCCGGGAAAAGCGGATTCCCTTTGTCATCAATGACAATGTGGAGCTGGCGCGACGCATTCAGGCAGATGGAGTCCATGTGGGGCAGGATGATATGGAGGCGGGAAATGTCCGGGAACTTTTGGGCCCGGATAAGATCATAGGCGTCTCGGCGCACTCTGTGGAGGAAGCACGGAAGGCGCAGGAACGCGGAGCGGATTATCTCGGTGTTGGCGCTGCCTTTGCCACGAACTCAAAAAAGGATGTGGGACACATCTCTTATGATACGATCCGGGAAATATGCAAGGCAGTGGATATTCCTGTGATTGCCATTGGCGGAATCGATGAAAACAATGTGACGGAGCTGGCGGGCAGCGGGATCTGCGGTGTGGCGGTCATCAGCGCTATTTTTGCCAGAGAAAATATCAAAGAGGCGGCGGCAGGTCTGCGATGCCGGGTAGAGCAGATGCTTAATGCAACAGCAAAGTCGGCGGAAACAGACAGGGAGACAGCAGGAACTGAGGCGGAAGCTTTGGGAGGTCAGTCATGATCCGGGGCGCGATATTTGACATGGACGGAACCCTGTTAGATTCCATGCCGATTTGGGAGCACGCCAGTGAGCGCTACCTGCAAAATCAGGGAATTGAGGTCAGGGAAAATCTGGCGGAAATTCTTTTCTCCATGAGTATGCGGCAGGGAGCGGCTTATGTGAAACGGAATTATAAGCTGCCGGAGGACATAGAAACGATTGTGGCAGGGGTAAACGCCATTGTGTTTGACTTCTATCAGAATGAGGCTGCACCGAAGCCCGGAGTGCGGGAATTCCTGGATCTGCTGCGGGGGGAAGGTGTAAAAATGGTGGTGGCAACCTCCACAGACCGGCCGATGGTGGAGGCGGCGCTGCGCCAGAACAGACTCACGGATTATTTTGAACGGATATTTACCTGTACCGAGGTGGGGGCAGGCAAGGTGAAGCCGGATATTTTCATACGGGCGCAGCAGTGCCTTGGCACAGCCCGGGAGGAGACCTGGGTGTTTGAGGATGCGCTTTATGCCATTGAGACTGCGGGCAGCGTGGGATTTCCCACCGTGGGAATCTATGATTATGCCAGCAGAAAGCAGCAGAAACAGATTGGCGAAAAGGCAGATATTTACATAGAGAGCTTCGTAAACGCGGCGGAACTATACGAAAAGTGCAATAAATAAGGGGAATGACGTATGACAAGAAAAACTGTGCTGACAATTGCGGGCAGTGATTCCAGCGGGGGAGCGGGAATCCAGGCAGATCTTAAAACCATGATGGCAAACGGAGTTTATGGCATGAGCGCCATAACCGCGTTGACAGCGCAGAATACGGTGGGAATCACCGGCATTCTGGAGGTTCCGCCGGACTTTTTAAAAAAGCAGTTGGATGCCGTGTTTACCGATATTTTTCCGGATGCGGTGAAAATCGGTATGGTGTCCTCGGCAGAAGCAATAGCGGTGATTGCAGAGCGTCTGTCCTTCTATCGTGCCCGGAATGTGGTGATTGACCCGGTTCTGGTGTCCAGCAGCGGACGTCTTCTCCTGGAGGAGGATGCGCTAAAGCTGGCGAAGATGAGACTTTTTCCTCTGGCAAGTCTGTTGACTCCGAATATTCCCGAGACGGAGACCATCAGTGGAATTAAGATACAGAACCGGGAGGATATGAGGAGGGCGGCAGAGTCCATTCGGGATGCATACGGTTGTGCGGTACTGTGCAAGGGCGGTCACCGGGTGGAGGATGCGGATGATCTTCTGGTATGGCAGGGGGGATGCCGTGTATTTCCTGGCATACGGATTGACAATCCCAATACCCATGGAACCGGCTGCACACTTTCTTCGGCGATTGCGTCTTATCTGGCGCAGGAGTATGGGCTGGAGGACGCGGTGGAATGCGCGAAAGGCTATGTTACAGGGGCAATCGGTGCCATGCTGGATCTGGGGGCTGGAAGCGGCCCGATGGATCACGGTTATGTGATAAAATAAAATCTGGATTTTATAAAAGGAAATAAGAACATGAATAAATATATTGTAAGACAATCGCTGATACTCTTATTGGCGGCATTTATCTGGGGAATCGCTTTTGTGGCGCAGAGCGTGGGAATGGACTACGTGGAGCCGTTTACGTTTTCCATGGCACGCAACTTTCTAGGAAGCCTGGTGCTGCTCCCGGTGATTGCGTACCGCAGCTGGGCGGCAGGGAAACACACATCCCGGGGAAGTAAAGAAATCGTGGACGCGGTTGCCGGAACAGAGAACGGAACGTCGGCAAAAATCCGTGCTGCAGAAGAACGGAAACTGCTGTGGAAGGGCGGCATCTGCTGCGGAGTGCTTCTGGCAGTGGCGGCAAATCTGCAGCAGTTCGGAATAAAATATTCCACGGTGGGAAAATCCGGTTTTGTCACTGCGCTCTATATCGTTCTGGTGCCGATGATCGGAATCGCACTGGGAAAAAAAGCAAGCGGGCGCATCTGGGCTGGTGTGGCGCTTGCGGTGGTAGGACTCTATTTTCTGTGTATGCAGGGAGGAAGCTTTTCCCTGGAGCGTGGAGACTGGTTCCTGCTTTTGTGTGCAGTGGCTTTTTCTTTTCAGATTCTGGCGGTGGATTATTTTGCGCCGAAGGTGGACGGAGTGAAGCTGGCGTGCCTGGAATTTTTTGTGTGTGGTCTGTGCTCCGCAGTGGGAATGGCGCTGACGGAGCACCCGAGCCTTGCCATGCTTGCCGCTGCGTGGCTGCCCATTGCCTATGCGGGCGTACTTTCCAGCGGAGTGGCATATACCCTGCAGATTATCGGGCAGAAGGGAATGAATCCGGCGGTGGCATCGCTGATTATGAGCCTGGAATCCGTGATTTCCGTGCTGGCGGGCTGGGTGCTGTTGCATCAGAAGCTGTCCGGCAGGGAGCTCCTGGGATGTGTACTTATGTTTAGTGCCATCATATTGGTGCAGCTTCCGGGTAGAAAAGCCGGGGAGAGTGTGGTAGAATAAGGATTGAATACGGAAGGTGGGACACAGCTATGATCAAATATTATATGACAGACAATCAGCGGATTCATGAAGAAGAAAAACTACAGGATGGCGTGTGGGTACAGATGGTTGACCCGTCCGGGGAGGAATGCGCCAGGATTGCCGACGACCTGAATGTGGATATTGCCGATTTACAGGCGGCATTGGATGAGGAGGAAAGCTCCCGTATCGAACTTGAGGATGGATATACCCTGATTCTGGTGGATATACCCACGATTGAGATTCGTCATGAGAAAGAATCCTATACCACCATTCCGCTTGGCATTATTCTCACGCAGGATGTGATTGTGACAGTCTGCACCGAGGACACGCCAATTCTTAAAAATTTTATTGTCAATCGCGTTAAGGAATTCAGCACGAAGAAAAAACTTCGTTTTGTATATCAGATTTTGTTCCGCACGGCCGCAACCTACCAGAGCAACCTGCGGATTATCGATAAGAAACGCACCGAGATTGAGAGCAGAGTCGGCAAAAATACCGAGGACGCGGACCTGATTGATCTGCACGAACTGGAATCTACGCTGGTGTATTTTGCCACCTCCCTGCGGGCAAACGGTGTGGTGTTAGACCGGCTGACACGCTATAAGCGCCTTGAACAGTATCCGGAGGATAAAGAACTGCTGGATGATGTAATCGTGGAGAACCGACAGGCAATTGAGATGACCACCATTTATCGTGACATCATCAATGGTACCAGGGAATTGATGTCTTCGGTTATTGATAACCGCCTGAACAACGTGATGAAGTATCTTACCTCCATCACGATTGTCATGGCGATTCCCACTGTGATTTCCGGGATTTACGGAATGAATGTGGATGAGAGATGGATGCCCTTTGCGGATACACCCCATGGCTTTCTGATCATTTGTCTGATCACGCTTTTCACTTGTATCGTAACGATGTTTGTGCTGCGCAAAAAGAAAATGCTGTAGAACAAAATTATTTTTCGAATCGCCCGCTGGCACCGCAAGGCAGCACAAGCCCGGTGGCGGACACGGGAAGTCCCACTTCATCGGCGGTGACCCTGCCGTCAAAACGTTTGAGTGCTGTGCCAATCATGTAGGTGAGGACTGCGGGCTGTAATCCGGTGGTGTAGGAATTAACCAGGAAAAACAGCGGATTATCGGATAAAAGTTCCGCGCATAATTTTATTAAGGGGTAAACAGATTCCTCTATTTTCCAGATTTCCCCCTTGGGTCCTCTGCCATAGGAAGGCGGGTCCATGATGATGGCATCGTAATGATTGCCCCGGCGGATCTCCCGCTCCACGAACTTTACGCAGTCATCCACAATCCAGCGGATGGGGGCACCGGAGAGATTGGAGGAGGCAGCGTTTTCCTTTGCCCAGGTCACCATTCCTTTGGAGGCATCCACATGGGTGACACTGGCACCCGCCGCAGCAGCGGCAAGCGTGGCACCGCCGGTGTAGGCAAACAGATTTAAGACCTTTATCGGACGTCCGGCATTTTTAATCTTCTCGGAAAACCAGTCCCAGTTTGCAGCCTGCTCGGGAAACAGACCGGTATGCTTGAAGCTGAAGGGCTTTAACTGAAAGGTCAGCCCCAGGGGATGATACTGGATGGTCCACTGCTCCGGCAGGTCAAAAAATTCCCATTCGCCGCCGCCCTTCGTACTTCTGTGATAGTGGGCGTTCATTTTTTTCCAGCCCTTTTCTTTTTTGGGGGTATCCCAGATTACCTGCGGGTCCGGGCGGACCAGCAGATAGCTTCCCCAGCGTTCTAATTTCTCTCCGTCAGAGCAGTCTATTACTTCATAATCCTTCCAATTGTCTGCAAGCCACATAGAAATAAAATTCCTTTCTTAAAAAACATTTTACATAACAACATTATTTGTGATTTTCTGCATCTCATGAGAATGCAGGATGCGTCATTTTTTCTTCCAGGTCTCCGGAATCAGCAGAATCATCATAGGGAACAACTCCAGCCTTCCCGCAAGCATATCAAACATCAGAATAAACTTGGAGAACACGGAAAAAATGGAAAAGTTCTGTGTCGGTCCCACCAGGTCCAGACCCGGTCCAATGTTGTTTAAGGTTGCTACCACAGCAGTGAAATTTGTAGTAAAACCATATTCGTCCACGCTGATTAAGAGAGTGGATGTTAAAAGAAGCACAAAGTAAATTGCAAGGAAAACATTGGTGGAGCGAATGGTTTCATGTTCCACCGCATGCCCGTCCATTCGGATTTTCCGGATCTCCCGGGGATGGATGAGTAAAGACAGTTCCTTGCGGATGGTTTTAAAAAGGATAAGAACACGGGAAACCTTCATTCCGCCGCCGGTACTTCCGGCGCAGGCACCGATAAACATCAGGATAACAAGGATACATTTGGACATTTCCGGCCACAGATCAAAATCGGCAGTGGAGAAACCGGCGGTGGTAATAATGGAAGCCACCTGAAATGCTGCGTGCCGTATCGTTTCCGCCAGGCTGCCGTACATGGAGCGGATGTTGCAGGCGATGATTGTGACGGAGCCTAAAATGATGAGAAGATACCAGCGGATTTCCTGTATATGGAAAATCTCCTTAAGTCTGCCCGATAAAATATAAAAGTATGCCGTGTAGTTTATACCGCTTAATATAAGGAAAATCGTGACAATGGTCTGTAATGCTGGAGAGTATCCGGCAAGGCTGTCATTTCGCACACCAAAGCCTCCGGTGCCGACGGTGCCGAAGGTGGTAGTGAGAGCGTCGAACATGGGCATTCCAAACACATACAGGAGAATCAGCTCGCATACGGTCATGGACAGATAGATGCCGTAGAGGATTTTGGCAGTATCCTTTGCATGGGGAACCAGCTTACTCACCGAAGGTCCGGTACTCTCCGCCTTCATCAGGTTCATGGTGGAACCGCCCATCAGAGGAAGAATCGACATAATGAATACCAGAACGCCCATACCACCGACCCAGTGGGTAAAGCTTCGCCAGAACAGTCCGGCGTGGGAAAGAGCCTCCACATCGGAGAGGATACTTGCCCCGGTGGTGGTAAAGCCTGAAATCGTTTCAAAAAGAGCATCCACATAAAAGGGAATATCTCCGGTCAGGACAAAGGGGATGGCACCGAACACACTCATGGTAATCCAGCTTGCGGCAACGGAGACAAAACCTTCCCGGGTATAAAGCGTGGTGGAGGATGGCTTCCGGAAGCAAAAAATAGTTCCAAGGATGAAGCAGAGTGCCGCAGTGAGAAGGTAGGCCCAGAAGGTATGTTCCTGATAAATGAGGTCTACCAGAGCGGGAAGCAGCAGGAAAGCGCTTTCAAATCGGAGCACCCAGCCTAACATGTAGCGCATAATGGAATAGTTCATGATGGATTAATCCTCCAAAATTTCTTTGATATCGGAAATACGGTAGCCGGTGAGCACTACAATCACAGAGTCCCCGGGCAACATCACATCCTGACCGCTGGGGATAATGATTTTCCCGTGTCGGTAAATGCAGCCAATCAGGGTGTTTTTGCGGATGTGCAGGTCCTGAAGCGGAATACCGGCAACCGCGGAATCTTCTTTGATAATAAATTCCAGAGCCTCTGCCTTTCCGTTTGCCAGCTTATAGAGCGTTTCCACGTTGCTGTCCTTGGAATTGATGGTGGAACGCACATATTTTACAATGTAGTCCGCGGTGATAATTCGCGGATAAATGATACTTCCCAGATTCAGCTCATTGATGGTGGAATGAAAGCTGATCCGGTTGATTTTTGTCACGGTTTTGGCATTTGACACGTCGTTGGCATAGAGGGAGAGCAGAATGTTTTCCTCATCGAGCCCCGTGAGGGCGGCAAAACCTTCGGCGTTCTCTAACCCCTCCTGGGACAGCAGTGTCTGATCTGTGGCGTCTCCGCAGATAATGGTGGCATCCGGCAGCAGCTCGGAAAGCTCTTCGCAGCGCTTGCGGTCCACTTCGATGATTGTTACATGGATGCCGGACTGCAGAAGGCTTTTCGCCAGGTAATAGGAGATTTTTCCGCCTCCCGCCAGAATTGCATTCCCGACACGGCTTTTCCCGATGCCGATTTTGCGGAAAAATTCAATGGCATTGCGCCGCTGTGAGGCAATTGCCACCACATCATTTTCCTGGAACTCAAAATCACCGTTTGGAATAATTACATTTTCCCCACGGATAACCGTGCAGACCAGCACATTGGCATGGAGTGCCTGCTGCAGATTAAAAAGCTTTAAAGCAATCAGCGGGGAGCTTTTCCCGACTTTAAAATGAAGTAGCTCCACATGACCTTTTGCAAAGGAATCCACGCGAATCGCGGAAGGAAACTGGAACACCCGCGCAATCTCGTTTGCTGCGGTGAGCTCCGGATTGATAATCATGGCAAGCCCGAATTCCTTTTTTAAAAATTCCACCTCGCCGTTATACAGCGGGTTGCGGACCCGGGCAATGGTCTGACAGTGACCGGTTTTCCTTGCAATCACACAGCAGAGAAGATTTTTCTCGTCATCTCCGGTGACAGCAATAAGTAAATCGGCGGTGGCAATGCCTGCGCCGAGTAATGTCTGGTGATTAATGCCGTTCCCGACGATTCCCATGGCATCCAGCTTGTCTGTGATTGCCTGAACCTTTTCCGGTCTTTCGTCGATGACGACAAGGTTGTGGTTTTCGCTGCTTAACTGTTCAACCAGGGTGTAGCCGACTTTGCCACAGCCCACGATAATGATATTCATAAATAACTACTCCTTGACAGATGAATTCCTGCCGCTGGGGCAGGAGAATGGCGGCCGATGCGCACTTCACTCCGTTCCGGCGCGGTATAATGGCTAACGACATTATACCATATAAAACCAGGATTGGGGAAAAAATAATAGGAAAAGGGGATGAGAATGAATTCTTGCCACGGTTCGACAAATGTGATATGATGGCAAAAAAGATGGAAAGGCTGCATTTGGAGTCGGAGGAGAGTATTCATATGAAAAAGAAAAAAACGAAGCTGATAAGCTTTCTGCTGATGCTTGGAATGCTGGGACTGGTATCTGCGTGTGGAGGCACTGTGGAAGAGCCTTTTGACACGGAACAGGCGGTGGAGAACCACGTATTGGCAACCGGGACTGCGGACGATGATGCCGAAGCAGGACAGCTTGCGGTACATTTTATCGATGTAGGGCAGGGAGACTGCACGCTGATTGGCTGTGATGGGCAGTATATGCTGATTGACGCCGGGAATAATGACAAGGGTACGGCAGTTTGGAGCTATTTGCAGAATCAGGGTGTTGAGACGCTGGATTACGTGATTGGGACGCATCCGGATGCAGATCATATCGGTGGTCTGGATGTGGTGCTTTACAAATTTGACTGCAAGACTGTGATTCTGCCGGACGTGGCGAATGATACGGCGACATATGACGATGTCATCCGTACCATGGAGGACAAAGGGTATACGACAACTGCTCCGGTGGTTGGGGACACCTATTCTCTGGGCAGCGCAGAATTTACAATCGTTGCGCCGAATGAAGACTATGGCACCGAGTTGAATGACTGGTCTGTTGCGATTTTGCTGCAACATGGAGAAAACCGGTTTCTTTTTACAGGAGATGCGGGGGAAGCTGCCGAAGAGGATATGCTTGCAAACGGAATTTCGCTTTCTGCGGATGTATACCAGGTCGGACATCACGGAAGCAAATATTCTACCAGTCAGGCGTTTCTGGATGCGGTAAATCCTGCTTATGCGGTAATTAGCGTTGGCGCGGATAACTCCTATGGGCATCCGGACGCGGAGGTTTTAAACCGTCTGCGGAGCGCAGGGATATCCCTGTTTCGAACCGATGAACAGGGAACTGTCATTGCGGAGTCGGACGGAAATACCATCACCTGGAATTGTACGCCTACAGAGACCTGGCAGGCGGGAGAAGCGGGAAGCGCTGCGGCGGAAGAACAGCAGGAGAGCGTAACGGAGGAAGCGTCGGAAGATACATTGGCGGAATCTGTATCGGAAAGCGTTGCCGGGGAAGAACCAGCGGATACATCTCAGGAAAATCAGGAATCAGATGCGCTGCAGGACAGCCAGACGGCAGATGCAGCATCAGATGCGATGCAGGATAACCAGTCGGCAACCCCGGCGTCAGATGCATTGCAGGATGACCAGACGTCAGACGTGTCACAGGATGTGCAGACGGAGGATGCCGCGGGGGATGTGTCACAGGATGTGCAGGCGGAGGACGTTACGGTGGATGCGTCACAGGAGGCACCGGCATCTTCTGATTCGGGAATTATTGTACATATCACTGCTACCGGGGAAAAATATCATTCTGCAGGCTGCCAGTATCTGCGGAAGAGTGATTATGAGGTGACACTGGAGGAGGCAAAGAACCGCGGACTTACCCCCTGCTCCAAGTGCAATCCGCCGCAGTAAGCCTGCGTAAAAGCAATAACCGTTCGTCCTGACTCGCGTTAAAAGGAAGATTGCAAAAAGACCTCTGTTCGCTTATAATATTATTAGATATGGTACTAAAGGGCGAAATTAGAAAAGTATGGGACGGGGCATAATCCCTTTCATTGTAAGAAAATCTTCAACGAAAGGAATGTGAGTTAGGAATGAAGGGTCTGAATCGGACACAGTTAAAACTGATTGCAATCGCTGCAATGGTATGTGACCATGTGGCATGGGGATTTCTGGATTTTATGACACCACTGGCGCAGGTGATGCATATAATTGGCAGGCTGACGATACCAACCATGTGCTTTTTCGTGGCGGAAGGCTTCCGCCATACCTCCAGCAAAAAAGGGTATCTGGGGCGGATGACATTGTTCTGGGTTGTCTCGGCACTGCCATTTTATCTGTTTTTTCATGAGACCTATGAATACCGGCAGAATATTATTTTTGATCTGATGCTGGGGCTTATGATGCTGATGGTGCTGGAAAACAAGAAGTTCCGGTTGTGGCAGAAGGTGATGCTGGGGCTTATGATTTTTCTGATATCCATATTTGTAGGCGGGTGGATTATCGTCCCGATTCTTTTTATTCTCGCATTTTACTATGGAAGGAATTTCAAAGAAAAGGCGGTGTGGATATGCAGGATTACGGTGGCTCTGGTGCTGTTTCTGGTGGTGGCTACAAGTCTGAACCAGATATGGCATTTCTCTCATTATGACTGGGTGTGGTATGGAGAGTTGTATCTGCTTGGCTTCATGCTCCCGCTTGTCCTGCTGAAGCAATATAATGGGCAGAAGGGAAAGAATATCGGGAAATATTTTTTCTACATCTTTTATCCGGCACATTTTCTCGTGCTGGCGGGTGCAAAAGCGCTTCTTGCAGGCTGTACAATATACCAAATTTATGTGGGACTTCATGTTGCTGCACTGCTGGTGTGTATGGGAATCCTTCTTTTAGTTCTATTAGCAAAACCATCCAGGGGGCAGAGTGCAACACTGTTGCTGGTGTTGTCGGGCTGTGTCTATATTTTTGGTTTTATTGTCGAAATCGTATCCAGTGATGTAAATGGTTTCTATGTGGCAACTCTGGTTCAGTATTTCGGGGAATGTGTCCTGATGATAAGCTTTACGATGTTTGTGGCTGAGATGTGCCATCGGGAGATTCCGGCGTTTATCTATGCTCTGGAGGGGTTGTGCGGTATCCTGGTCATGTGGATGCTTTTTACAACCCGGGAGAATCGGATTTTTTATCTGTCCATGGGAGTGGACAGGAACGGACCGTTTCCGCGTTTTGCGTTGGAACGCGGCTGGGGATTCTGGGTATTTGTGGCATATGTGGCAGTGGTGTGTATTGGCTGTCTGGTAATCTGCATTCTTGGGATAATGCGCTCCCGCGGAGCGGAAAGAAAACGAATCCTTTGTACGGCGGGGGCAGTTTTCTGCCCGTGGATACCGAACTTTATTCGGGGACTGGGGGTTACAGGCGGATATGAAATCCCCGGGCTGGGTGTCGTCGGAGCGATTATACTGGTGGGACTTGCATTGATAAGGTTCGGCTATTTTGATTCCATCGCCCTGGCAGGAGAAAATGCCTTGAACCACGGCAAAGAAGGAATTATGGTAATCAATACGAACCATGTTATTACATATTATAATGAAAGAATGGAGGAAATGTTCGGCGGACTTTCCAGAAAGAAAGATGCATATAAGAACGGTACCCTTGCAGATATATTTGAAGGCAGAATTAAGACGCTTGAGCTTGCAGGACGTATGTATGAGATGCGCGTGGAGACTCTTACAGAAGGTGGCTATGAACAGGGGCGTATGTTGTGGGTGCTCGACATCACGGAGCATCACAATATTCTGATGAAGGTAAATGAACTTGCAAGGAAAGATTCTCTTACGGGTGTCTATAACAGAAATTGCTTTAAAGGAATTCTGGAGGATTACTTAAAGCAGCAGGGAAAAGGGGCGCTGTTTATGATGGATATGGAACATTTTAAGCGGGTCAATGACCGTTTTGGACATCAGGCCGGAGACGAAGCCCTGGCAAAATTCGGACAGATATTGCTGGAGCTGGGGGAGGAAGCTATATCCTGTAGAATTGGTGGGGATGAGTTCTGCCTTTTTTATAAGGATGTTCTGGATGTCAGGGAACTTGAAAAACTGGCGGAGAAAATAAAAGACGATTTCCGGGAAAAAATCTCAGGAGAAAAATATGCAGGACTGACGACCGTGTCCGTTGGAATAGCAAGGACACTGGATGTGGCGGGACGGGATTTTGAGAAGCTATACAGCAGCGCAGACAAGGCATTGTATGTGGCAAAGAACAGGAGCGAAAACGGCTGTTATGTAATATAGACGCAGTCGCTTCGGAACAGATGCGTCTGATATGAGGAGCGGTGTATGAAATATTTTAAGAAAAGTATCTGGCTGGTTCAGTTTTTGCATATTGCAATACTTATTTATGTTGTGTTGGGATTTCAGGTGGACAATATGACACTTGCCCGGGGAGAGGTTTATGATTTTAATGAAGGCTGGGTACTTACGTGGGAGGATGGCAGCAGTACTGCTATTGAAAAGCTTCCGTATTTGGGGTCCAGCAAACCACAGGAAATCCTTGTGATGGAGAATACACTCCCTGAAAAGTACTGGGGAATGACGATGTCGTTCCTGTCAGCAGATAAAATACTCAGGGTGCAGATTGACGGAGAGACCGTCTATGAATTTGGTATATCGGATCAGAGAACCTTCGGTCATACACCGGGAAGCGTTGTTAATTTTGTTGACATCCCGATTGAACTGAACATGGGTGATATTCGTATCGAAATGGTTTCTCCGTATCATGATTATGCAGCAAGAATCAATGAGATTACAGTTGGAAAGCGGGACGTGCTGATTTTAAAACTGCTGGAGGACAATGCATTTAAAATTGCCTGCAGCTTCGTCATTATCATCTGCGGTATCGGGTTTGCGCTTTTATTTCTCATCCGGAAGGCCACAAAGCAGGATACGGAGGGGGTACAGTACATTTGCGGGTACTGTATTGTTTCGGCGTTGTACTATTTTATCGAAACCAAAACCATGAGCATCTTTTATGGAAATCAGACGCTGTATTCCGTGATTGTTTTCCTGTGCCTGATGATCATGCCGTTTTGGCTGGTGCTCTATTATGGGAATGGAATGCTGGGGTGCTATAAGAAAAGGTGGCTTGTGCTGCTGTGGCTGATCTGTACTAATATTTCCGTGCAGCTGGTGCTTCAGTTGTCCAATACAATTGATTTCATGAATATGGCATTTGTCTCCCATGCGTTACTTACACTTGCTATGCTTGTGATAGGGAAGTCTTATTTTGATATCTACAGGCAGAAGCACATCCGGGATACCCGAGTGGAAATGATGGCATGGTTTGCTATGGCGGCGGGAGGAATGGTGGATATCCTCCGGATGTACGTGGTGGGTGTCGGCGATATGGGGCAGTTCAGCCGCCTGGGCATGACTGCATTCAGCGTCATTATGCTGTACAAACATTTTCGACAGATGATTGGTGGGTACACTTATAATATAGAAGAAAATGCCAGACTACTGAAGCATGAAATGGAGTACGTGGAGAAGAAGAACAAGCAGTTGGAACGGGCGAACGAGCTTGCAGAGGAGGCAAAGCGGGAGGCACTGGAGGCAAATGAGGCGAAGGGAAGATTCCTTGCGCATATGTCCCATGAAATCCGTACCCCGATTAATGCAGTCCTTGGAATGAATACTATGATTTTAAGAGAGACAAAGGATATGCAGATTAAGGAGTACGCGCTGGATATCCAGAATGCGGGGCAGAATCTTTTAGCACTGATTAATGACATCCTTGATTTCTCAAAAATAGAATCCGGAAAGTTAGAGATTATTCCGGTAGAATATGATTTCAGCAGTATGATTCATGACATATCCAACATGATTATGGCGAAGATGAAAGATAAAAAACTGGAATTCCGTATTCATGTGGATGAGCAGCTTCCCTGTAAGCTTCTGGGGGATGATGTCAGAATCCGGCAGGTACTTGTAAACCTGTTGAATAATGCGGTAAAATATACGAATGAGGGAAGTGTAGAGCTGAGCGTAAACAGCAGGAGCTGTGACGGAAAAGCATTGCTTGATTTTTCCGTTCAGGATACGGGGATTGGAATCAAGCAGGAGGACATCTCCAAGCTTTTCAAGGAATTTGAACGGATTGAGGAAAAGAGAAACCGGAACATAGAAGGAACCGGGCTTGGAATCAATATTACCATGCAGTTACTGGAGCTTATGGGCAGCACTCTTAATGTGGAAAGTGAATATGGAAAAGGAACACGGTTCTACTTTACCCTGGAACAGCAGATTATAGATTCAAAGCCGGTGGGTAATCTGGAGGAACGACTGCGGCAGCAGCCGGTGGAATACTCTTATAAGGAAGTATTTACAGCTCCGGAGGCGCAGATTCTGGTAGTGGATGACAATGCGATTAATCTTAAGGTATTCATAAGCCTGTTAAAGGAGACGAAGGTAAACGTTGACGTGGCGGATGGCGGACGGGCATGCCTGGACATGGTCTGCAGAAAACACTATGACCTAATTTTCCTTGATCATATGATGCCGGATCTGGATGGTGTGGAGACCCTCCACCGGATGAAGAAACTGGAGGATTCCCTGTGTAAGGATGTGCCGGTGATTGCACTGACGGCAAATGCAATTACAGGGGCGAAGGAAATGTATTTGTCGGAGGGGTTTGATGCCTTTCTTTCCAAACCCATCAATCCGGAAAAACTGGAACAGATGATTCTGCTGATGCTTCCGCGGGAACTGTTGGCGTTCCATACGGAGGAGAATGGTGATGCCGGAGAGAAAACAGACAATGGGACTGTGAAAACTGAGACAATGTCATGCCCGGCGGAAATATCTGATGACAAGCTGCCAATGGTGGACGGAGTGGACTGGAGCTATGGGCTGTTACATTTGCCTGACCAGGAACTGCTGCTTGAGACGGTATCGGATTTTTATAAATCCATTGATACTGAAGCGGATTGTCTGGAAAACTTTTATCACGGGCTTGAGGCGGGAGATAATCCCGATATGCTACGGCAGTACAGGATAAAAGTGCATGCCATGAAAGGCTCTGCAAATCTGATTGGTGCCACGGTTCTGGGAGGAATGGCGAAAATGCTTGAAAATGCAGCAAAAGATGCTAATATAAAAATGATCGACGCTCTTACAGCGATTTTTCTGGAAGAATGGCGCAGCTATAAGGATAAATTAAAGGAATGTGTGCCGGATGCCAGTGAAAAAACAGTAATAGAGGATTATACGGTCGTTCTGGCATATCTGGAGATGCTGCGGATTGCTATGATGGATTTGGATATTGACGGGATGGACCGAAGTATGGGCGAGCTGGAACAGTTTTCCTATCCTCCGGCTATACAAACGGGGATAGAACGGCTTAGCGTGCTTGTGTCAGAATTGGACAGTGAGCAGGCAGGACCGTTGATAGAAACACTTATGAAACAGATAAAAGAACAGGAAGAACGGGGAGATGCCGAATGAAAAAAGTACTTTTAATAGGAGAATCAAATAAAACGGTCAGTAATTTAAACCGCTATCTGGCGGGCAAATTTCAGACGCAGATGTGTGCAGATAAACTGGAACTCATTGAGGGGATGGTGAAGATTTCTGCTCCGGACCTGATTCTGGTGTGCCTGGCTGGAGTTGGACAGCTTGATTTGGCGATTCTTGAGTTTTTCCGCGGTATGAACGGAAAAACACCGGTATTGCTTGTGGGTACAAGTGAGGAATGCGGATGTTATGAAGGCTATTATGGGGAGGAACAGTTCAGTTTTGTGGTGCGGCCAATTACGCAGTCGGAACTGCTGAAAAAGTGCAGTAAGGCACTCGGTCTGGAGACAGAGGAGCAGGATTGGAATGAATGGTATGCTGGAATTGAGGAACGAGTGAGAAAACAGATTCTTATTGTGGATGACAGCGCACTTGCAGTTCGCAGCATCAAATCCATGCTGGATAAAAAATACGACATTGCGGTGGCAATGTCGGGAGAAAAAGCGGTACCACTGGCGAAGAAAGAGCTGCCGGACCTGATTCTGCTGGATTATGAAATGCCTGGCTGGGATGGAAAGAAAACGCTGGAAGAACTACGCAATGACGAGGAAGTTATGGATACACCGGTGATATTTTTGACGGGGGTGGCAGATAAAGAGCATATCTCGGCGGTGCTTGGTATGCATCCTGCGGCATATCTTCTGAAACCCGTAGAGCGCAACAAGCTCCTGGATACCATAGCTGAAGTGCTCGGGGAATAGCAGTTCCGGGAGGACTTTGTAATTGGAATATCCCATTCGTTTCTTGCATAAGAGAGAAACGAATGGGATTGTTTTTATAAAAATACAAAAAAATCAAAAAAAATCTTGCATTTATAAAAATCATCATGTATACTAAGCATTGCTGTGACATTGATAGCGTAGAAGCGTGAGGTTGCTGCCCGTATGGCAGGTTTTCCGTGGAGCGAATGTCAAGTTAGGAAACTGGCGACAAGTCACTGTACCGTAACATCTACAAAAGGTAGAAACAACCGGGTAGAAGAATGTTCTCTGCAAAAAGGAGAGAATTAAGTGCGCAGACAAAGCCTGCGACACACCCGGAGTAGTGTGCAGTCACCGCTTGTCGTACAAGAGCGATAGAATCGCTTGTAAAAGTGCGAAAAGGAGGCGACTTTTTTTATGGCAAGTCAAGTAATGAGAATCACATTGAAGGCTTATGATCACGAGTTAGTAGATTCATCTGCTAAGAAGATCATCGAGACTGTAAAGAAAAACGGATCACAGGTGAGCGGACCGGTTCCACTTCCCACCAAGAAGGAAGTTGTTACCATCTTAAGAGCTACTCACAAGTACAAGGATTCCCGTGAACAGTTCGAGCAGAGAACTCATAAGAGACTCATTGATATCGTTACACCGACCCAGAAGACTGTGGATGCACTGTCCCGTCTTGAGATGCCGGCTGGTGTTTATATCGATATTAAAATGAAAAACAAATAAGTTTTTCAGACAAAACAAGTTAATATCCTGAAGGGTTTTATATAGAAGCAATGCAAAGAACGGCCGGCACTGTGCTCCGTTCTTGGAAGAATGTTAAGGCATTCTTCAGTGTAGTGAAAACTCCGCATTCCACTTATATGGACTTTCTAGGATGAACGGTTCCGCTACCCCAAGACTTTGGGCATGAAGCGTTCCGCTGTAGAGAAAACAGGAGGTAAAGAATGAAGAAAGCGATTTTAGCAACAAAAGTCGGAATGACTCAAATCTTCAACGCTGACGGCGTGCTGGTACCGGTTACTGTATTGCAGGCTGGACCATGTTCCGTAACACAGATTAAGACTGTGGAGAACGACGGATACAGCGCAGTTCAGGTAGCATTTGCTGACAAGAAAGAGAAGGTTGTGAGCAAGGATGCGAACGGTAAGAAAGAAATCAGAAACAGACATGGTGTAAACAAGGCTGAGATGGGCCATTTCGCAAAAGCTGGTGTATCCGGCAAGAGATTTGTGAAAGAGTTCAAGTTTG
>JBJEJC010000017.1:0-23485 GCA_051877675.1 Roseburia sp.
AGTTCATTCCGTATAAATTCCTCCAGATGCTCTCTCTCTCTGAGCACCGGCTTTGCCACAAAGTCCACTGCCCCGGCGCTTAAAGCTTCAAAAACCTTATCACTCAGTGAGCTTACCACCACCACCGGCAGCGGATACTGAGGCATCAGCTTTCTCAGGAACTCTATCCCGCCCATCCGGGGCATCTCCAGGTCCAGCGTCATCACATCCACACTGTGACGAAGGATCATATCCCGTGCCTCAAAGGGATCTCCCGCACCGGCAACTACCTCCAGCTCCGGGTCCTTGTTCAGATTCCGGATTAACAGTTCCCGGAATACTATGGAATCCTCCACTACCAAAACTCGAATCTTTTTCATTATTACTATCGCTTCCCTTCCGGCTTTCTGAATATGGATGGCTGAAGCATCCGAAATCCCGTGCTGCCCCGTTCAATGGTCTCCGTCCTGCCGATAAACAGATAGCCTCCCGGTTCCATTATATCATACATCTTGTCAAGCAGCTGCCGTTTTGTATCAGAATCAAAATATATCATCACATTCCGCAGGAAAACAACATGCATCTTCCTTTTAAACGGAAATGGATTCATCAGATTAAACTGCCGGAAAAGTACCTCCTCCTTCAATTCCCCGGTAATCTGGTATCGCCCGTCATGGGTCATTTTCAGAAAACGCCTTTTCCACTGTGCGGGAAGGCTCTCAATGTCTTCCCCGCTGTAAATGCCCCGTTTTGCGGACTCCAGCGCCTCCATGGAAATATCTGTGGCGAGAATTTTCGTATCCCACTTCTTTTTCTCAAGACCAAAGAAGTCCTGTAAAAGCATGGCCAGCATATAAGGTTCCTGCCCTGTCGAGGCAGCCGCACACCAGATGCAAAGGTCCTTTTTTCCGGCTTCCTTTTCTTTTAATTCCGGAAGCACCACCTGTCTTAAATAATCCAGATGCTCCGACTCCCGCATGAAATAGGTATGGTTCGTGGACAGCATATTTACCAGTTCCTTCTCCATACCTCCGGTATAGTCCCGCTCCAGCGCATCCATATACGCCGTGTAGCTTCCAAAGCCTGCCACGCGTATATGATTTTCCAGCCTGCCCTCCATGATGTTTTTCTTATGGCTCATGTCAATGCCATAGCGGCTTTTTAAAAACCGGTATATCCTTACAAATTCTTCCTCTGTCATTCCCATTGTTTTTCCAACCGAAATATATCTAATGCATCTGACGGTATACCATCTTTAAGATTCCGAAAATATCCGGATTAAACTGCTTCCCGGAATATCTCTCCATCACCTCAATGGCATCCTCACTGGTATAAGCGTCCCTGTACACCCGTTTCTCCGTCAGGGCACAGTAAGCACTGACAACGGAAACAATCTGGGCAGACAGTGGGATTTCATTCTCCTTAATTCCGTTGGGATAACCGGTCCCATCCCAGTTCTCATGATGGGATCTGGCAATATCCATCGAAACCTGGATAAAATCATTGTAATCGCCAGTCGTCTTTACATCCTCAAGGATTTTTGCTCCCACCGTGGTATGGGTCTGCATAATGGCGCGCTCCTGCGGCAGCAGAGGCTCCTGCTTCTGCAGGATATTCGTGGGAATTGCCACATTGCCAAGATCACAGAGCGGTGCTGCCAACTCAATGGTCTCAATATAGGTATCTGAAATCACATCCCCATATTCCTTGGACAACTGCATTGCCTCCGCCAGAAGCTTGCAGTTATAGCACAACCGTTCCATATGTTCTTTATCATAGCAGGCATTTTCCCGCGCAACCCGGGTAAGTGCGTAGAGCACATTCTTTTTCTCCAGTTCCATCTGATGAAGCTGTTCTTTCACCGATGCCTGTAGCTGCCGGTTAGTTTCCATCATCTGCTGAGTCGTCGCCGCCAGCTTAAGCTGCATCCCCACTCGTGCCTTTACCACCTCGGGGATAAAAGGTTTGGTAATATAATCCTCGCTGCCAAGCTCAAAGCCCTTTACGACATCCGAAGCGTCATCAAATGCGGAAATGAACATCACCGGGATATCCCGGGTCTCCGGGTTTCCTTTGATTGCCCTGCACACCTCGTAGCCATCCATCTCCGGCATGGCAATATCCAAAAGTACCAACTGTGGTCTGTGCCGCTCCACAACCTGAAGCGCCTGTATTCCATTTTCTGTCAGAATCGGCTGATATCCCATCTCCGAAATGATGTCCCGCAGCACAAAACGATTGGATTCCACATCATCCACGATTAAGACCATCTGCCTGTCTCTCGTTCTGCCCTCTTTCATAGCAACACCTCCGCTGGTCTAAAGCATTGCCTTGAGATTATTATATGCCTTGATGGAGGCATCATAATCTGCCTTCTGCACCGCCATTTTTAAACGAAATGCCGCCGTCTTCACCTCGCTGGGTGACTGACTGGCAAGCTTCTTGACCATGTCTGCAAACATCTCCGCTTTTTCCCAGTTCTCCATCTCAATACAGAGAATCAGCTTCGACATCTTTTTATCTAATTCTTCCTTATTCTCCGTTTCCCCGAATTTCCATATCTGTTCTTCTGCTTTGGAAAGCTTTCTTGCCTCATCCATGACCGCCAGTTTATCGACATTCTCCGTCTGCAGCTGCGCTTCTTCCTGTGGAAGTTCCACCCAGATGCTGAAGGAGAAAATACTTCCCACATGCCATTCACTCTCCACATGGATGCTTCCGTCCATCATCTCCACAAGCTGCTTACAGATGTTAAGTCCCAGACCTGTTCCCCCATATTTTCTGGAAATAGAGGCATCTACCTGGGTAAAGCTCTGGAACAGCTTGTCCTGATCTGCCTTCTGGATTCCGATGCCCGTATCCATCACCAGGAAGAAAAGCTCCGCACGGTTTCCAATCTGGGACGTCTTTACAATCTCTACGGTAATCTTGCCCACCGCCGTAAACTTGGTGGCGTTGGAAATCAGATTGTTGAGAATCTGGGCAATCCGAAGTTCATCCCCGATGACATTGACCGGAACCTCCGGCGACACGGTCACGAAAAAGTCAAGACCCTTCTCTGTAATTTTAATGCTGTGATTGGATTTTACATAATCAATCATGTTCCGGAAGTCAAATTCCCGGGGCTCCAATACAAATTTGCCCGCCTCGAGCTTAGAGAAATCAAGGATGGAGTTGATCAGCACATTCATATCCTTACAGCTTCGCTCCATCAATTGCAAAATGCCCAGCTTGTCCTTGTCGGTCTCCCGGCTTAACAATTCTCTGGTATTGGCAAGCAGACCATTCACCGGTGTCCGCAGCTCATGCGTGATATTTGCCACAAACTCAGACTTCACCTTCGATGCTTCGCCTGCCTCCTGCTCCGCCTGCTCCGCCTTTTTCTCATAGAAGGAGCGATCCGTGTCATCCACGGCAAGACAATAGTAGACCACCGGGTCTCCTTTGCCCTTCAGCAGCTTTGCCCTGATAGGAAAGCAGGTGCGGTTCTTGCGGTACGCAGTCAGTCTCTGTATTTCGCCGTCAAAGCTCCGTACCGTTTCAAAAGAAGCACCGTTCACAGAGAAATCCGCCGGAAACACCTCGCTGATTGCATAGTTTTCCAGCCCCTCTTCATATTCCATGTACTTTCTGGCAGCTTCATTGGCATAAACGATTTTTCCGGACTCATCGAAAAAAATTGTCATTTCCACTGCATGGTCTAAAAAAAAGCGAATCTCTTCCTCATACTCCATCTGTCAGCCCTCCGAAACTCAAGTCTAATTATAGTGCAAAATACCCAAATACACAAGCAATTTGTAAAAAAATGTCGATTTTTACAGACAAATGTTACAATTCGAAAGATTTCCATACCGCTTTTTTCATTTCAGAAAGAATTACCGCACATATCCTCCTCAATCCAGCCTGCCACTGTTTTTGCCCGCTGTTTCCAGGTGTGCATATCTAGTACCTTAGACGCACCTTTTGCCACAATATCTTGCATTTCCTTTTCATCCTGCAACAAATCCTTCACTTTTTGTGTCATTTGTCCCAGTTTCTGCAGATTATAATAGCAGACTCCCTCTCCCTCCTTCAATTGTTCACAGAGATACCCGCTGCCATCCGAAATGCTGACAGCCCCGTTTAGAATCGAATTAAACACCCGGTCATGAGCTCCGTCCTTAAACCAGGGCATTACATTGAGCGAAATTTTTGCCCGGCGGATTTCCTGCAGGCAGGTGAGGGAATCGGTCTGGGGATGCAGACGCAGATTTTCCTTGCGGGAGCACTCCAACTCCTCCCAGCCCTTTCCGTACACATCCACCACAACTCCCGCCTCTGCCAGGGCACGCACCGCCGCCCCGCGCCAATAATTGCGGATATACAGATCAATAAAAATCATGCGGTGCAACGCGATGCGCAGATCACGATCCTCGTTTTCTCCCATCTCCCGCTCACAGTGCCGAAGCGCCACCTCCTCCACCGTCTCCCAGGGCTTTGCGATCAGCTCATCGATAATCCCCTGGTAAAACGCAGCGTACTCCTCATTAATCTGGTGGATATAAGGCTCACAGAAGGAGGGCGGCGTATAATTTCCGGTCATAATCACATCGATGGGGCGGTTTGCTCCGTATATTTCCGGCGCTGCATCCCCCGGTTGTTCTTCTCCAGAAGCCCCCAAAGGCACATTCTCTTTCACCGTTTCAAGCTCCGTTCCCGCCAAGGGCAGGAAGCCCCGGTGCACAAATTCAGGATAAAATCTGCGAAAGTACTGCTCCTGTTTCCGGTCAATACTGATATGGCGGTAGCCAGTCGGCAGGTCGCACAGTCTGTCATGATAATAATAGGGATGGTCCGCTGCAATGTTATAGCAGGGAATACCATACGCCTCCCAGACATACCCCAGCCCTTCCTTATAGATTCCCTCTTCCTTCTCAAGCCCCTCAAAGTTAAAGGTGATTAATGCCGTTTCCCTGGGTTTTATGAATTTGCACATTTTCTTTGCACTGTTTGCGGCATCCTTCAGGTCAAAGTAGAACACCGCATACCCCAGCCGCTTCAGCTCCTGTCCCATCTGCAGGGTAAAATATTCCAGTGTCTCCACGCCACCTGCAACCATCACAATTTTTTTCATGAAAACCTCCAAAAAACCAGCTTATTAAATATCAGCGCAAGTACTTCTCTTACATAGTCAACAGTTTCTCATCTTACAAGCCGGATAACGTCCTCATTACCAAATTTCGTTCAAAAGCTGCTGGTAAGCAGTCCTGGTGAGGATACAATAAAATCAGTCTCTTTGCTTCTTCGTCAAGCACCGTATACCTTGCAATCATTTCATGCGCTTCCGGAATACGAAGCACACTCTTTGCAAAATCAATCAACATACGTTGTTCCCAAGCTTTAGCCCACGTTACCGTTCTCTAACCTGCATAAGCGCAAACCCCAGGAGATTCTGCCCTTTCCATTGAGACATATCAAAGCAAGCCGCATCGTGCATAGACAATCCAATCCCCCAGATTCTGTCCCGAACTGCGCATTCTGCCAAAATTGCCGAACCTGTTTTTTTCAGTTTCTCCCAAAGCTCCTCATTTTGCGTAAACTTTGCAAGAAGCCCTTTATATACAACCAACTGCCGAATACCATTCCAGATAACATCGTTATAATGTGCCACCTGTCTGCCATATTGCTTAATAGCTGCTACGTTCTGTATCTCCAATACTTTTTCAGCCACTTCAAAATCTCCGAATGTAATGGCTTTCTCATACATCATGTATTGCTCCATGGAAGAAAACCTGATGCCATCAGCCTCGAAATCGGACAAATACCAATTGCTCAGCCAGCCAAATTCCTCATCCGGATTGTGAAAGCAAATAATTTCTCTCATATTTCTCCGACTTTCTTTACAGCAAGCTCCAAATCCAAATCATGAAGTCCTGCGTATGCTTTTTTTAAATAATCCAATGGCACTTTATCAATCAGCCGCCGACTGGAAATGCCATACTTCCATTGATAATAAGCATAAAACTCCCCAATCCAGTCAGGCAGGAATCCTTTTAATGCCGTCCCCTTCTTTAACTCATATCGATCCGTCTTCCGAAAATACTCCCATAAGTCCTTCGCATCCATTGTGCAGACAAATGCCTGCGCTTCGTCCACATATTTTCTCGTATTGCTTTTCATATAGGAATAAATAAAATCCTCTGTATCCATGTCAGGATAATTTGATGCCACATAATCAAACAACTTGCCTTGATTTTCCGTCACTTCATCTAAATATGCTTTTGAATATGCTGCCATATACCTTACCTCACTCTACAACAACGTGCTGAACACCTTTGTCACCCGATTACGGTCAGAATCAATCAAATTTCGCATGTTTTCACGTGCTGCTATATCACGCTCATTATATTTCTCATTAAATTGTGTAAAACTTACGCTCTGCAACTCCGTGGATATCTCCGTAAGGTTTCCGTACGCTTCCTTCGTTTTAATGCAGTATTGAATTCCCAAGCCTCCGAGTGCAAGCAGTTCCTCCAAAATGTCAACATCCACTTCATCACGCACAAAAGACTTCGCAATATAGAAATAGGAGGCATTTGCTCTCCAGCCTTTGATTACATCATATCCATCGGTATCAATTCCATATTTGTCAATGAATTTTTGCGAAAGCATACGATACCGTTTGGAATCTGCTGCGTCACGGTGTTTCATCAGCTCAGCAAGCCATGCAAGAACATCCTTCTCCTGGAAATCCAATATCCGCAATCCATCCAGCTCCAATTCAAATTTGTGCACCCAGCCCTTTGACGCTTCCGGTCGATACACCGCCCATTCTTTGGCCAGTTCCAAATTCTCAGTCAGATAAAGGCCTTTCCCATAATCGTGCTTTTCGTCACCCAGTCCAAACTGCGGTGTTACTTTTTTGTTTGGACTGCCGTGGTATAAAATAATTTTCCCCATATTCGACATCCTCCCATCAAACAAACATGTTTTGTAGCATAAATTTCTTGATATTTTGCAGTTCTTCACACTTCTGCTGGTGAAGATTATCGCCATTGCGGAGATGCTGAAGCGAACCTGAACCCATACACGGATCATATACTGACAAACCTTTCTTTGTCTCCTGTCCTGCAATTGCAATCCTCGTTAAAATCTTTGATACGGCTTGAGGTGTATAGAACTCTCCTGCTTTATCAATTTCTTTTACCAGACTTGAAATCGTATCACTCTGCTCATATTAAAAGCCTTTTGCAGGCTTTCACGATGAAAAGAATTATTTCTTGCCGCCTCCGCAAAACAGGTATAGGTCAAGTCAGGTTCTATGACATAATGACATTCGTCTCTAATCTGTTTTTTTAATTCCTCTGCGCTTTCCTCTTCCAGAGCATCCCTATAAGCCTCCAAGGCTGCTTTTAACGACTCCGGTTTCTCATCATAAATCAGGTCGTACGCTTTGATCAGAAATGAATCTGATAAGTATTTGTAGAATACAATGCCCAGTAAATAATCCTTGTACTCATTTGCATCCATTTTTGAACGCAGAATATCCGCTCCACTCCACAGCACACTGATTAAATCTTTACTGTTTTCTACCATTTTATTTTCCTCCATTGTCTCAATTAAAGCTTTTTCATTGTATCACAGAAAAAGCTGGCGTACAACCGCACGCCAGCCATATGTTCTGTTGTTCCTATTTCAATGGATATTTCTCTGTCAAAGATTTCACAATTGCCTTTGCCTTGTCTGCCGCCGGAGCGCCTTCTTTGATCATCATGGCAATTGCCTCCGCAATCTGATCCATATCTGCCGTATTCATACCGCGTGAGGTCACTGCCGGAGTGCCTAAGCGCACACCGCTGGTGACAAACGGTGACTTGGGATCGTTGGGAATTGTATTCTTGTTGCAGGTAATGTTGACGGAATCCAAAAGTTTCTCCACCTCTTTGCCGGTAAGGTCATAGTTGGTGAGATCCACCAGCATCAGGTGGTTGTCTGTTCCGCCGGAAACAATCTTGATGCCACGATTTAACAGACCCTTGCAGAGTGCCTGTGCGTTATCCAGAATGCCCTGCTGATATACCTTGAATTCCGGCTGTAATGCCTCCTTAAAGCATACCGCCTTTGCCGCGATAACATGCATCAGCGGTCCTCCCTGGGTTCCCGGGAAAATTGCCTTGTTGAAATTGTATTTGTCCGCAGCCTCCTGATTGCAGAGAATCATACCGCCTCTCGGTCCACGCAGCGTCTTGTGGGTCGTCGTGGTAACCACATCTGCATAGGGAATCGGGCTTGGATGAAGTCCGGCTGCTACAAGTCCGGCAATGTGTGCCATATCCACCATCAGAACAGCACCGCAGGCATCTGCAATCTCACGGAATTTCTTGAAATCAATGGTTCTTGCATAAGCGGAGGCTCCCGCAATAATCATTTTGGGCTTGCACTCCATGGCAATCTCCATCACCCGGTCGTAATCAATGAAGCCCTCATCGTTGACGCCGTAAGGAACGATATGAAAATACCGTCCGGAGAAGTTCACAGGGCTTCCGTGTGTCAGATGTCCGCCGTGGTCTAAGTTCATTCCCATTACCGTGTCACCCGGCTCAAGAATGGCAAACTGCACTGCCATATTTGCCTGAGCACCGGAATGGGGCTGTACGTTGACATAGTCACAACCAAACAGCTTCTTGGCACGTTCTCTTGCCAGCTCCTCCACCACGTCTACACAGTCACAGCCGCCGTAATAGCGCTTGCCCGGATATCCCTCTGCATATTTATTCGTCATCACGCTTCCCATGGCTGACATCACCGCCGGGCTTACCCAGTTCTCGGACGCAATCAGCTCAATGTGGCTGTTCTGGCGTTCAAATTCCGCAGTAATGGCATCTGCCACTTCCATGTCTACTGCCTGAATGTCTTCTAACGTATACATAAATCAAATCTCCCTTCCAATTTGTCTTTCTGACAAAAACATTTGTCTTTACAGTCTATCTATCATTATATAGGAAGTTCCTCTGTTTCGCAATTGGAAATACCCAATCTCATATAACAATTAATTATAAGATATATAAGGTCAGGCAATAAATCCCTTTTCCCACAGCACAAACAGTAAAACAGCCCACAGCGCCGCGATTGCCGGCATTCCCACCACAAAATACCAGTGTCTTGTCTTATGCCGGAATACATACATTCCAATCCAGGTGCCAAGGCAACCTCCCAGTGCGCTGCACAGAAACAGATGCTTTTCCGGGATGCGCCAGAGCTGTCGCCTCTGTCTGCCATTGCTTGCGGCACGTTTTTTGTCCATGCCCATTAGAAGGAACCCAAACACATTCATGATTGCAAGATAAATAAAAAATAGCTTCATAGTTCTCCAGTTGCAAAACGGGCTGCCGCACGAAGCACCGTAGCGGCAGCCCATTGCTGTTATTATTTTACTTTTTTCTTTCCAAGATGTACCTTCATCAGATACCACAGCTCTGTGGAGATGCATACGGAAGAATATGCACCGCAGATTAAGCCTGCCAGAAGCGGGATAGAGAACTCTCGGATGCTGGTCACACCAAAGACGAACAACATAAGCACCATGATAAATGTGGTAATGGTGGTGTTGATGCTTCGGGACAGAGTCTCCGTTATACTCTTATTCGCCACCTCGGCCAGAACTTCCTTCGTCTGCTTACCGGTTACCTTCTGCAGATTCTCGCGCACGCGGTCAAAGATTACAATCGTCGCATTGATTGAGTAACCGATGATGGTCAGCATACATGCGATAAACGTGTTTCCTACGGAAATGCGTGCCAATGCATAAACGGTCAGTACCACCAGTACGTCGTGGAGCAGTGCAAGGATGGCACTGGCACCGAAACGAATATCCTTAAACCGGAACCAGATATAGATCAGCATGCAGACTGCGGACACCAGCACTGCCACGATAGCATCCGAACGCATCTCCCCACTGATGGTGGAGCTGATGCTCTGGGATGTGATAGTGGATTCATCCACGCCAAATTTCTCCGTCAGCATGCTGTTCATTGCCTCGCGCTCATCCAGTTCCAGCGTACGGGTCTTAATGGTAATCTGGGTGGTTCCCTCCACCTTGTTGCTCTGAATATTATTATCCCCGGTAATCTCTGCCACCTGCGGTACAATATCACTCTCAATCTGCTCGATGGTGAATTCTTTTCCAAAATCCGCCGTTGTGGAGGTTCCGCCAATAAAGTCCAGTCCGTAGTTCAGCGTATATCCACCGGTTGCCTTGTGTACGCCCATTCCGATGAAGCCCGCTGCAATAAGCGCAATGGAGATTGTAAAGAACACAGCCTTTTTCCCAACAAAATTGTAGGATTTCCGCTCTTTTGCACGACCGTAGAACTTCTCATTGGTGACTCCAAGCCCGTACAGTGCGTAAAGAATCCATCTGGTCACTACAAGTGCAGTGAACATGGACATAACAATACTGATCATCAACGTGTAGGCAAATCCCTTCACTGTTCCGGAACCCAGTGACATCAGCACAATCGCCGCAATGAAGGTGGTAATATTACCGTCTAAGATTGCGGACAACGCCTTTTCAAAACCGATCTTCATGGAAGAACGCACGGTTTTTCCGGTGGCAATCTCCTCACGGATACGTGAGAATACAATGACATTGGCATCCACTGCCATACCGATACCAAGGATGATACCGGCGATACCCGGAAGGGTCAGCGTAATCTCAAACAGATACAGGGTTGCAATCACAAGTCCGGTATAAATTGCAAGCGCAATGGATGCTGCAACACCCGGAATGGCATACATGATAATCATGAAAATCATGACCAGAATCAGACCGATGGCGCCGGCCTTTAAGCTGGAAGAAATGGCATTGCTTCCAAGCTGTGCTCCAACCACGCTGGATTCCAGTTCCCGTAACTCCAGGGAAAGGGAGCCGATACGGATCTGGGTTGCCAGCGTACTTGCCTCCTCAAAGGTGCTCTGACCGGAAATCTCAGCATTTCCGCCGCTGATTTTCTGGTTTACAATCGGATCGCTGACTACGTTACCGTCATATACAATGGCCAGTCTCTGTCCCACATATTCACCGGTAATCTCAGAAAAAATTTCCGCACCCTCATCGGTCAGGGTAAGCTGCACCACATATTCCTTGTTTCCGTAATTATCCGTCCGGGTTGTTGCCTGTGCATTGGCAACATGGTCACCTGTCATAAATACGGTGCCATCCGGCTCCTGGAACTCCAGAGAACCCGGATTGCCCAGTTCCTCCAAGATTGCATTGGCATCCGTCACACCGGGGATCTCCACCGTGATACGGTCATCTCCCACCTGATAAGCCGTTGCCTCTACACTATAGCTCTCGACACGTTTCTGCAGCTTGTACACCGTGTCGTTCATATCCTCCGCACTGGGATTCTCGTCCATAACCTGATAGGTAATGGACACACCGCCGGATAAATCCAGTCCCAGCGGAATACTCATATCCTCACCGATTCCGGTGGAGGAAAGAATCACAGATGCATAATAGGCAAGTCCTGCCAGAGCAGCAAGAATCACAATCAGAATGCCTGCTGATTTGCCCTTTTTCATTTTCTTTCTACCTCCATATTTCTTCTGTTATTCCTGGTCACTTTCTGCCGCTTTCATCATGATGGCACACTCCACACGCTTTTTCTGAAGCTCACAGCCGATATCATACGCCCCGCAGATATCTCCGGTAAAATTGTAAGCGTTGGCAGCACATCCGCCGCTGCAGTAGAATTTTGCAAAACAGTTTCTGCACTTTTCCTTTGCGTAGACATTGCAACATTTAAATTCATCACAGATGTCTGTCCGCACAATGCCATCATCCACATTTCCAAGCAGAAATTTCTCATTGCCCACGAACTGATGGCACGGATAGAAATCACCCCAGGGTGTCACCGCCAGGTACTCGGTACCGGACCCACAGCCGGAAAGCCGCTTTGCCACGCAGGGACCGCCCTCAAGATCAATCATAAAATGGAAGAAATTAAAACCCTTTCCTTCCGCCTTACGGCGCACCATCTCTGCCGCCAGCCTGTCATACTCTTCAAAAAGCTTCGGCAGGTCATCCTCGGTGAGCGCATAGGGCTCCTGCGGCTCCGCCACCACAGGCTCCACCGAAATCTGCTGAAATCCCAGATCTGCCAGATGCAGCACATCCTTGGAAAAATCCGTGTTGTAATGCGTATAGGTTCCCCGCACGTAATACTTGTCCTGATGTCTGCTCTCCGCAAACTGCTTGAACTTCGGCACGATCAGGTCATAGCTTCCGGCTCCCTTGCGGAACGGGCGCATCTTATCGTGAACTTCCTTCCGCCCGTCGATGCTTAGAACCACATTCGCCATCTCACGGTTGCAGAACTCCATCACCTCATCGTTCAGAAGCACTCCATTTGTAGTCAATGTGAAACGGAATTTCTTGTCATGAAGCTTCTCCTGTTCTCTGCCGTACGCCACCAGGTCCTTTACCACCTGCCAGTTCATAAGCGGCTCGCCGCCGAAAAAGTCCACCTCAAGGTTCCGTCTCTGCCCGGAATTGGCAATCAGGAAATCAAGCGCCTTCTTTCCCACCTCAAAGGACATAAGCGCCCTTCTTCCGTGATACTCGCCCTCCTCCGCAAAGCAGTACTGGCAAGCCAGATTGCAATCGTGGGCAATGTGCAGGCAAAGTGCCTTCACCACCGTGGGACGCTTCTTGAAATCCATGATATAATTCTCATAGACATCCTTCGTAAAAAGCTCCTCGTTCTTTACCAGGGTCTCTACCTCGTCAATCGCCTCTAAAACCTCTGCTCTGTCATATCTGGCAGACAGGGTATCCGCGATTTCTTCTTTCGGGTGCTCCTCATACATGGCAATGACATCATAGGTCACATCATCCACCACATGGATTGCCCCGCTGTTCACATCCAGAACAATATCATAGCCGTTGTTCTTATACTGATGAACCACTATAATAGTTCCTCTCTTTCTAACTAAAAATCTGTTTTCTTTAAACGTACAAATGACCGCACGCTTCGCGGACGGTCGTTTGTATAAGCCTCTCTGAACTTAAAAAGGCATCCTTATTTATTGTTTTCGCAAGTCTGGTTTCCTACGGTGCAGGAAGTCTTGCATGCTGACTGGCAG
The DNA here is from genome assembly GCA_051877675.1 of Roseburia sp. Taxonomy (GTDB): domain Bacteria; phylum Bacillota; class Clostridia; order Lachnospirales; family Lachnospiraceae; genus Roseburia. The sequence continues at coordinate 13,105 of JBJEJC010000017.1, forward strand.
GAGGTCTGGCACTCGCCACATCCGCCCTTCTTCATTGTGTTCTGTAACTTCTTGGTATTTAATGTCTTTACGTGTTTCATGGTTATCTCTCCTTTCCCTGTGACCGCTTACCGCACGCTGTTCTATGTATCATCGCTTTTGGCGCGGAATTCTATGAACTGTTATAGTATAACACAACCTTTTTCATATGGAAAGCATTTTTTTCAATGTGTTTGTATCCTTCTGTGCCCGCATTCAGCTTATCATTCCGCCTGCCATCCCTGAGGCTGCACAGAGAATCAGTGTGGTCACCGCCTTCACCGGCTCAAAGGAAAAGCCACGGTTCACAAGCAGAGACATCACAAGCAGCACACCAAAATAAATGATGCCTGCGGCAAGCCCCCACAGAAACTTCTGCTCCTTCATGATTTTTCCCAGAATCAGTCCGCCGGTCACACCGGAAATCACATAGATGACCACAATTCCGATTTTCACCACCTGCTCACCAAGTTCCATCTTATAGAGAAGCGCGGCAAGCAGGAGCAAAAGCAGCCCGCTTATAAGAAACATCACAAACACCGCCGCAAACACTGCCGTTACCGGATTGTTTTTTGCATCCCGCGCCTTCATTTTACTGCTAAGCTTCATGACAAACTACCACCCAAACAAGATATGTTTATCTATATGCAGCCTGACAGAAATATATGCTCACATCCCGTCTATGCAAAACGCATCACATAAGAGGCCTCAAAGTTCTCTTTTCCCGGCAGCACCTGCTCATAATCGCGTTCCGCAAGGGTTCCGTTAAAATCCACCGCATCGCATCTTCCATACCAGGGCTCTATGCAGACAAAGGGGGCATTTTTGCCCTCCGGCGACCAGATTGCAAAAAGCGGCGCATCGAACTGTACGGTCACATAGGCATTGCCCTGCGAATTCAGCAGAGACACCTCACCGGTCTGCTTTCCCTCTACCATATAAGTGCATTTATCGAAGAATCCCGGTGTAAAACGCACACTCCCGTCGGTAAGCGGAAGCACCTGATCCTCCATCACCGCCATGCCCTCCGGCGTATTCCCGTGATGATGCAGCTCCTTTACCCCGCCAAAGTGCAGACCGTAGCCAAGCTTACAGGGTTCTCCCGCCTCGTCCCGCTCCCCATGGATCGGACATAAGAACGCCGGATGAGCGCCAATGGAAAAATACATGGTAGTTTCTGCCGGATTCTCCACTCTCCAGCGCACCTTCACTTCATTTCCAGAAAGCTCATACCCGATCAGCAACCGGAAGGCGAAGGGGTATTTCTCCAGTGTCTCATCCGAGGATTCCAGCGCAAACCAGATTTCCTCCGTCCCCCGCTCCGGTGTGTGTTCCACCGGAAGCGGCGAAAACTCCATATCTCTGGCAAAGCCATGCTGTCCCATTGCATAGGTTTTCCCCCCATGGCGGTACTCCTTATTCCTCGGTGCGCCCACAAAGGGAAACAGCACCGGCGAAGTCCTGCCCCAGTATTTCGGGTCTCCATTCCACATATACTCCCGGTCATCGGACCTGCGTCTCACCGACTTAATCTCCGCTCCATGGGAATCAATCTCCACAATCAGTTCTTCATTCTCCAGACAATATCTCATAACCTGCTCCTTTCCTGAATAAGTACACAACAAGCCGGAAGCCCGCTGTAAACGAGCTCCGGCCTGCATTATTATAATTCACAGTTATTTACAGTTCTCGGGAACGGAATGACATCACGGATATTCGCCATACCGGTGAGATACATCACGCAGCGCTCAAATCCAAGACCGAACCCTGCATGGCGCGCAGAGCCGTATTTCCGCAGATCCAGATAGAAGCTGTAATCCTCTTCCTTAAGCCCCAGCTCCTGAATACGTGCCAGCAGCTTGTCGTAATCATCCTCTCTCTGGCTTCCGCCGATGATTTCACCGATTCCCGGTACCAGGCAGTCCACTGCTGCCACCGTTTTGCCATCCTCATTCAGCTTCATATAGAATGCCTTGATTTCCTTCGGATAGTCGGTGACAAATACCGGACGCTTAAAGATTTCCTCGGTGAGATAGCGCTCGTGCTCTGTCTGCAAATCGCAGCCCCAGGATACCTTATAATCGAATTTATCGTTATGTTTCTCCAGAATCTCGATTGCCTCGGTGTAGGTCACATGGGCGAAATCAGAATTAACTACATTATTCAGTCTGTCCAGCAGTCCCTTGTCAATAAAGTTGTTGAAAAATGCCATTTCCTCCGGTGCATTCTCCAGCACATAGGTGATGATATATTTCAGCATACTCTCTGCCAGGATCATGTCATCCTTAAGATCCGCAAATGCAATCTCCGGCTCAATCATCCAGAACTCCGCCGCGTGACGGGTGGTGTTGGAATTCTCCGCACGGAAGGTCGGTCCAAAGGTGTAGATATTCTTGAATGCCATGGCATAGGTCTCACCATTTAACTGTCCGCTGACGGTGAGGTTGGTGGGCTTATTAAAAAAGTCCTTACTGTAATCCACGGTGCCATCCGGGTTCTTCGGCACATTGTTCAGATCCAGTGTGGTCACCTGGAACATCTCACCCGCACCCTCACAGTCACTTCCGGTAATCAGCGGTGTGTGCACATACACAAAATCCCGCTCCTGGAAAAACTTATGAATTGCGTAGGCAATCAGAGAACGCACGCGGAATACCGCCTCAAAGGTATTGGTTCTCGGACGCAGATGGGAAATCGTGCGCAAATATTCAAAGCTGTGCTTCTTCTTCTGCAGCGGATAATCCGGCGTAGAACTGCCCTCCACCGTCACCTCAGCCGCCTGAATCTCAAAGGGCTGCTTGGTTCCCGGCGTTGCCACCAGCTTGCCGGTGACGATAACTGCCGCACCCACATTGATTTTCTCCACCTCCGCAAAGTTGGGAAGCCCATCGGAATATACCACCTGCACCGGCTCAAAAAACGTACCGTCGTTTACCACGATAAAGCCAAAATTCTTGGAGTTGCGGTTGCTTCTCACCCAGCCGCCCACCGTAACCGTCTGGTCGATATACTCCTCCTGCTTCCGGAATAAGTCTCTGACATTCACCAAATCCATAATTTTTCCCTCCATCCTAAGAAAATTTATTCTACCGCTTCTGTCTCGGAAACGGCTTCCGTACCCTCAGCTTCTGCATCCTCTGTGCTCTCTGCCACAGTGACCTGTGCCGTTCCCCGCAACTGTTCAAACGCCAGATTGCCGCGGTAAATTACCTCAAAATATTTTTTACCCCAGTCTGCATCTCCGTAACCGTAGGTCTCATAAAGTGTTTTTTCAGAATCATATCCGGCATTGCTCATCAGGCTGGTGATATAAGTCTGATAGCCGGTCTCGTCCGCCTCAATGCCCTCTGCATCACAGATGGCTTCCATAATCAGCTCCATCCGGATATTTTCGTCCATCATCTCCTGCCACTGCGCTTCCGCTTCCTCCACCGTAAGACCGTAGTAGGTGCTCAAATAAGATTCCAGCTGGGATTCGTCTCCGCCGCAGCTACTGTTGATAAACTGCTGTTTGAGATTATAGGTTCTTGCCGTCAGATAATCCTCCGGCACCGTAACCGTACAATTAGCCAGCAGGTAGTCCTGCAGTGCCGTATAGATTTCTTCCTCTTTGGAGGATTCCGCACTGCTCTCCAGATAAGAACGGATATCCGCGTACATATCCTCCACCGTATCCGCCTGGAAATTCTCCTGTGCAAAGGCATCGTCCACATCCTCCAGCCCGATTTCCTTCTGGATGGAGTTCACGGTAAAGGTAAATACCACTGCTTTTCCTGCAAGGTCGGTATTCTGGTAGTTCTCCGGGAAGGTCACATCACAGTCGAGCACGTCTCCCACGGAAGCGCCCTTAAGCCCCTCGGTAAACCCGTCAATAAAACCGCTGCCTCCTGCTGCACAATTGTTGTATACATCGATATTCTGGTTCTCTGCGCTGCCGTTGTCAAATGCCACACCGTCTAACTTACCCACATAGTCCACATTGACAATGTCGCCCTCTTCCACGGTGGTCTTCGTATCATCCGCAACGTAAAAAGGACCATAATAGGAAAACAGCTGTGCAAAATAGTCTTCCACGTCCCCGTCATCTACCGTATATTCCTGCGTCAGTTCTACCGGAATGGCACTGTAGTCGCAAAGCTTCACCAGCTCGTCCGGTTTGATATCAAAATCCAGACTCACATATTCTGCCTGCGATGCCGTCTCGGTTCCACTGGTGCTCTCCTCACCGACAGCCTCTGTACCGTCTACCTTCTCCCCTTGTTTTCCGCATCCTGCCATTGCCGTCACAGTCATGGCACAAAGCAGCAATGCAATTACTTTTTTCTTCATTTCATTAATTACCTTTCTATTACTTGACGGTCAATTCCGCCTAACTTTAATAACATACCACAGTTTGCCCTAAAATAAAAGTTTTTTCCAAAACTTTCCCCGCCCCAATTGCTTTTTTTCAGAATCAATGCTACAATTAATCGCATATTTTATTTGAACGGAGGATTTTTTATGAAAACAGGTACGATCGTATTGCTTGTGATACTTGTCATACTGATTGCCGGTATTGTTGCATTATATTTTCTGGGCAAAAAAGCGCAGAAGAAGAAGGCAGAGCAGGACGAGCAGCTTGCTGCTTCCGCCCAGACCATCACCATGCTGGTCATCGATAAAAAGCGCATGAAGCTCATAGACTCCGGTCTTCCCCAGGCGGTCATCGACCAGACGCCGAAGCTGATGCGCCGTTCCAAGATGCCCATCGTCAAGGCAAAGGTTGGTCCGAGAGTGATGTCCCTGATTGCGGACGATGCAGTTTTTGATCTGATTCCGGTTAAGAAAGAGGTCAAGGCCACCGTCAGCGGTATCTATATCACCAAGGTGACTGGTGTGCGCGGACCGTTAGAGAAGCCCGAGGGCAAAAAGAGCTGGCGGACCCGTCTTCGGGAGAAGGCAAACAAGGCAAACGCAGAGCTGGAGAAAGAGAAAAAAGAGCTGGATGCGGCAAAGAGTGCCAAGAAGGCTGCAAAAAAGAAAAAATAAATTCTGTATCAGAAAGACCGTCGTTCCATTTCAAACAATGGAACAACGGTCTTTCTGATGTACTTCGGAAGTGTCCGTCTCAAACGGACGTCCTACTGTGCTTCCTGGATACGGAAACCTTCCGCCCCCCGCGGGCGGATATTCATCGTGATGGTGCAGTCCGCCATATGCTCACAGTTCACCTCAAGATTATAATCCACCTTCACGTCAATGCTGTCCTCGGTCTCTTTGATATCAACTTTCGTTGCATCAATTCCCACCAGCAGGCTGCCGTAGGGAGTATAATAATATGCCACATTTTTCCGGTTCTTCTCAAACATCATGTGCGCGTTGGTCACGCCGGATTTGGTGATATCCAGCTTGTTCTCCCCCATCTTGATAATGTTTTTGGTGGGCTTTTCAAACCCCTCGATCACCTCGTCATAGACGATATAATGTTTTCCGTTTCTCTTATAATAATCCCCGGCGGTGATAATCTCCACCGGTTCGTTTTCTTCCTCAGCAATAAACTGCAGTCCGCTGATTGTTACCAGAACTTCCTTTGTCATAATCCCCTCGTTCATTTATCTCACACCTAAGTTTCATGCATTATATTAACTGCTTTGTGTCACAAATGCAAGGGTAAATCCCATTTTCCGGAAATCCTGTGTTTCACTCCGATTCCTCATCCCATCCAAACAGTTCCTTAAAGAAAGGAAAATACTTGAAGTCCACCTTAACCTCACCGGAGGAGAACACCTCCTTATATTCCTCCTTTGTCAGCACCTCCCGGAGTGCCGCGTCCGCATCCTCCTCCACCACCTCGTAGACACTGCCTGAAAAACACATATTGGGGTACATGACACACCACCAGTTATGCCCCTCTCCCGCTCCGATAATGACCTCCAGTGCCTCATAGGTTCCCGCCGGGAAGGTGTAGGAACCATACTTTTTTACCGGAAAATCCACCTCGGCAAGACTAGCGGTAACGGCATAGTCATAGCCCTCCCGCTCCACCACGTCCTCTGCCACGGAAATGATTTCCTCCATGCATTCCGTGACAATCTCTTCACTTTTCTGCCTGCTGTCCGCCCCGGCAAGACGCACCTGCATATAACTGCCCACCGCGTCCCGGACCTTAAGCTTCAATGCCTGGTCCGCTTCGCTGTCACTTGCCGCCAGCACATGGAACCGCAGAATTTTATCTGCAATCCCCTCCTGCAGCAGCCTGTGCTTCCGGTACTGGTTTCCTGTCACAATACTCAATATCACTGCCACAAAACATACTATGTATAAAATCGTCCGTTTCATAAGGGAATCTTCCTCCGTTTCTTTTCAGAAGGAATATTCCCTTATTTTTTTTCCTTATACAGAAAAATAACTTTTTTTTCATCATCGGTTCACCCAGGTGACCTTTAGTTCATAGACAAAATCCATCTCCTGCTCATAGCACCAGGGGGTGCGCTGATACCGGAAATAAAGCTCCCGGTCCAGTCCGCCCAGCTTCTTATAGCTGTTCGACACATCGATTCCCCGTTGCTTTGACGCGCTCTGTGCAGTTTCCGATATATAGCGTTCCGCCGCTGCCGCAAGCTCCTGCTTTGTAAGCGTATCCCCGTAAAGCAGCTCCCCGTTGCAGCGGATGACCACCCGGATGGTGTGCCCCTTGGGGCTATATGTGCTGTGAGCATCCGAAAGCCGGATATAATGGTCCCCCTGAAGCTGCAGGGTATAATCCGCCGTCTCTCCGGCGATAAATGCCGAGAGCATCGCCACCCCGCTGTCCACCGCCCCCGCATAGGCGCCCCGCACCCACGCATAGTAGCCGGTAATGACAGGGACTCCCTCCTTAAGCTCCACCGCAGGGATAAACAAAGTCTCCGTCCGGTTTTCCTGCTCCTGATAGAGTACTCCGAGCGTCGGGTATGCTCTTTTATCAATCTCGGATGCATTTTCCATGTACTGCTCGAGATACGTTCCCACAGCCACAGGCTCCCCGTCTCCCCCTCCCGGTTCCGCTTCTTCCATGGGGTTCGCGGACTGCGTTTCCTGCTCCTTCTCCGGTTCCTCTCCAAGGACCGCACCCGGATTCTTCGACGCCAGCACGTAGGTATTCCGCGGAACGTCCGCCTTTTCCTCCAGTAAATCCAGGAACTCATTCATTTCTTCTGCATTTTTCAGAAAATCTTCGCTTAAGATTATGACCTTTAGATGGCTGTAATCGGTAATTCTGCTGCCGGACTGCTCCTGGCTCAGCCATTCCCTGCCAAAATCCGTCACGTTCTCCACCGCAATCTCCGTGGGAAAGCTGCGGTCCTCCAATTCTGCCGCGGCACATCCCGAAAGAAGCGGCAGAGAAATAACTGCTCCAAGAATCCAAAGTCTATACCTTCTACAAACTTTCATCCCTGCACCTCCGACTCATCCTGTATTTTCATTTTTCTGCCTTCTTTTCCCCGCAGCAGCCACAGGAGCACCGGCACTGCGACCACAAACGGTGTTCCCACACAGGAGAAGAATATGTGAAAATATTCACAAGCCTCCTCTGACCGGTAGAAAATCTCCGCCAGCACAAAAGCCGCAGCGAGCACGAGATATCCCGCCCAGTTTTTTTCTCCGCTTGTCCTTCTTCCGCCTCTTTGCCCCGTCACCAGGCTCTGCAGCATACCTCCCCCATAAAAGGCGGCGCTGCTTAAAAGCGCATACAGAGTAAAAAACCAGATGCCCAGCATAAATGCATCCGTCCGTTTTAAGAAGCCACCCGTAATCTTAATCGTACTCATCATCGTAATCACCGGTGTGTCCATGGATGCCAGTGCTCCCGCCCCAAAGATGCCCAGGAGAATCAGATACAGTACCGCATACAGAATGCCGGAAAACAAAAGCGCCGCACGCCCTGCCCGAAACAACGCCTGCCTCTTTTCCACAAAGCTGCCGAGAAATACCGCCAGAAATACCGGGGCAAGCCAGACAAACATGACATAGCTGCCCTGCCATATTCCGCTGAGACTTCCGGTAAATACCGGTGTCCAGTAGTCCACACAGATTTCGTCCAGCGCCGAGAAAAGCATCAGAAGTAACGGCGCCATCACGAACCAGAAAAGCAGTTCATATACCCGTGCTCTGCCCTCCAGCCCGCCGGAAAGTCCGTATGCCGCCAAAAGAAGCAGGATGAGCAGCACCAGCCAGAAAGCCTCCTCCCGCAACAGATTTTTTAAGATGATGACGGTAAACTGATAGGCAACATAGCCCGCCAGCAGCACAAAATAGATCACATAACCGAGCTTTAAGAGCTTCCCGCAGAATATACCGCATCTGCGCTCCAGATACCCGGCATAAGTCTCCCGCCCGTTCTCTCTCCCCGATGTATGGCTGCCCTGTTCCATATCCGCTGCCACACCGGAGAGGATTTTCAGATACCAGAGCGCCGCCACCACGGCAATCCCGATACAGAAGATACCGTCCCGCCCTGCCGTCTGTGCCAGCGCAGTGGGCACAAGAAGCGTCCCAAGCCCCAGCAGGTCATAGGTCAGCAGGCGGAATGCCTGCCGCCCGGATATTCTGTTATTGTCCGAAAACATCTTCATTTTTTTCCTCCCTCCGCCCTGCGGTCCCCGGAAAAGGTCAGGCGTGTACGCTTTCCCCGCTTTGCATACACCGGACGTTTCCGAAGCTTTCTCATGGGCAGCCTCCAGAGAAAATCCCTCTCATCCTCATAATCATTGACATCTGCGCCTACAAACGGCATAAGATAGGGAATTCCAAAGCTTTTTAAGTGGGACAGATGAATGAGCACCAGAAGAAGTCCCGCCAGCAGGCCGAAATAGCCCAACCATGCACAGACTGCGATAAAAAAGAATTTCAGCAGCCGAAACGCCGTGGCAAATTCCTCGTTTGGTATGGCAAAGGAACAGAGCGCTGTAAAAGAAATCACAATCACCACAATAGGGCTTACCAGATTTGCCTCCACCGCCGCCTGCCCGATGATTAGTCCGCCCACTATGCCGATGGTATTTCCCATGGCACCGGGCAGCCGGACTCCCGCCTCCCGCAGCAGTTCAAAGGACAGCTCCATAATAAGCACCTCCACCACCGCAGGAAAAGGCACGCCCGCCCGCGCCTCCGCAAAGGAAAGCATCAGTGAGGTGGGCAGAATCTGGGTGTGAAAGTTGGTCACCGCCAGATACAGCCCCGGCAGGGTCATGGCAAAAAAAGATGCCACATACCGCAGCATGCGGGCAAAGCTGGTGATTTCCCACCGGTTATAATAATCGTCGCTGGTGCGGATAAAGGAATTGTAGTCTGTGGGCAGAATCAGCCCGGTCGGGGAGTTGTCCGACAACAGAATAATCCTTCCCTCAAGCACCGCCATGGCAGCCCGGTCCGGCCTCTGGGTGGTCTGGAACTGCGGAAAGGGCGAATACCATTTTTCCTCCGTCAACTGCTCTAACACCCCGCTGTCCAAAACCCCGTCAATGGCAAAGCCGGAAAGACGCCGCTCAATTTCAGAGAGTACCTCCGGGTAAATGAGGTCCTCCATGTACACCAGATATACATTGGTATTGGAGCGCACCCCCGCCTTAATCTGCTTCACCTTGACCTTCGGGGAACGGACGCGCTTGCGGATCAGCGCCGCATTCTGCTTCACGGAATCCGTAAACCCCTCGTTGGAGCCGCGGATTACCTTTTCCGATTCCGCCTCGTTCACCCCCATATTGGGGTAGCCGTCATCGGGAATCTTTACCGCCTTTGCAAAGCCGTCCACAAAAAGAATACTCTCCCCCGTGAGAAGCCCGTCCGCAGCCTCTTCTATGGTTGTAAAATACGTAGCGTCCGAAACTCCCAGCGCATTCTGCTCAAGCACCTCATAGATTTTGTCCCGTTCTAACGTATTCAGATATTTTAACAGCTCGCTTAAGGCAGAGGTCCCCATATCCACCGCCACCTCAATAAAGGTAAGGTAGCATGAGACATCCATATTTTTTCCAAGCTGAAACTGTTTTTTCTTGATATCATCACACACCGAAAACAAGTCCTCCATGTGGCGGACATTCTCCTGCAAATTCCTTGTGATAGGCGTCTTTTCTTCCATGTTCTTCTCTCCCTGTCGCGCTACCTACGAGCACTTTCCTATGAAATCAATAAAAAGAATCCTGCTCCGCAGGATTCTCCGCCTGCGGCGGGTTGCGTCAGCAACATCTACCATTCCGCCGCAGTGCGATCCTCGCGGAGCGTTTTTGATTTCATAGGAAAGGCATTCACTTTCACACGTTAATATGACAAGGTCTTTCCTATGAAATCAATCGAGTAGGAGGAATTTCTCTTATTTGAGAAATTCCGACCTCTCACACCACCG